>CAIRBP010000042.1 GCA_903876885.1 uncultured Burkholderiales bacterium
AACTTTATCTGCGTATTCTTTCTTATATGCATCAATATTTTTGAAATTGACTTGTCCTATTACATAGGCTTTCGGCATAATTGACTCCAATATATTTACTTAATAGTGCTGACTCAGTGATTGATTTGTATTCAAAAAAAATTGATTCGAAATTTTTCTTATTTTCTAAATTTTAATACATTACACGCTATTTATTTAATTCTCTACTACTTTCAAAATTTTTTCAAAATAGCTAGCGATAAACCGTTATCACTTAGAGTCTTGTTACCACCTATTTGAACTTCATGAGTAATGCTGCCTCTGAGAGAGTAAATCTTATTTATAGGCTTTTCGTAACCCAATCCAAAGAAATAACCAATACCTGATTCGCTGACTGCAATTGAACTTGTTGAATTGTTACTTGATATTGAAAAAATTGATTTATCTCGGTACTGCGTTATACCAAAGTTTAGGAATAGATCTTGAAATCGACTTGATGGGCTAGGGCGAATCAGCAGTCCTAAATTGCTTCCACTTATATTTGAATTTAAATTTCCCGTATAGCTAAACTGGGCTATTGGATTGCTATAAAAATTGATTCTTTCATTAGTATTTTGACGAAATCCTATTTCAATTGAAATATTCTCATTAATGCTATACCCACCAAATATTCGGAATTGTTGTACTAGGCTACCTGGTGATGAGAGCGTTAACTCGGAAGTCTGATTTTTAACATAATCATTTGTTGCTCCAGTTTGATCTGATATCTTAGCTAATCCCAAGCCTGCGCCAAAATATGTATTATTTGATTTTTGTTCAGCATTTGCGCTAGTCTGTAAACCAAGTGAAACGAATAGAGCGAGAAAGCGATATGTTTTAAGCATTTTTTTGTAAATCAAACTAATTTGGTCTGATTTTTATTAAACACTTAATTCAATTTAAATTTTCGAAATTAATTATTTGAGTGTATTTTTTATTTATTTGTAACTTATTAATTGATATTTATCAATTTTTTACTATGATTAGGAGTAATAACAAGGCCGGTTATAGTGATACTCCAATGTTTAACGTTTGAATTTCTGTTTATTTTTGTTAAATTACTTAAAACTAAATTAACCAACTTTATTAATGAATTACTTAATAAATACAATAAATTAACTCGGCTTGATGTTGACTCAAATGCGGCTTTGGGTCTCATTTTCTAGCCAGTTTTTTTGGAGCTTTATAAAACTTTTGCAGTGTAGCGCTCAGTCTTTATTTAACGCGATCGCTTTTTCTTGATCGTTTATTAAATTCAATTGGCTTTGTTTTTATCCACGCTATAAATTTTGCAATCTCGGGATCTGCGATCAAAGCCTCTGGAGTGTTGAAGTGCACTGCAAGCTCAGTTTCAGTAAATAGTGCGTGTATTTGACGGTGACAAATGCTGTGAAGATATTCGGTATGCTCGCCACCCTTAGACTTAGGGATCAGATGGTGTGCTTCCATTTGATTTTTGGGTATTTCCCTTTTGCAAAGGATACATATGGCAGCAGATTTTGGTGCCCAAAATTCTTTTGCTAACAGTTCTTTACGTTTAATCTTACCCAATTTCTAAAAATAAATAATTTATAAATTGTGCTTTAATATGCTTTTAAATATTTTTTTCCAACTCACTTATTCATGGCTCTGTGATTTTGAGCTGTGATTTGGATTTCCTCTAATTTCCCTGCATCTAAACGGCCAAGATTTTTAAGTTGCATGCCCATTCTGGGATTTTTAGATAATAACTCTTTATGTTTAATTAGGAAGTCCCAGTAAAGAGTGGTCACTGGGCAGGCTTTCTCGCCAACAGAAAGGCTTGGATCAAACTTGCATCCTGCGCAATAGTTACTCATTCTTTGTATGTACTTACCGCTTGCTATATATGGCTTACTCGCAATGACTCCTCCGTCTCCAAATTGTGACATTCCAAGCGTATTTGGAAGCTCTACCCACTCAACAGCATCTACATATACGCTTAGAAACCATTCATGTACCTCCTTAGGATCTACCCCAAACATTAAGGTGTATAAACCCAGAACCATTAGCCTTTGAATGTGGTGAGCATAGCCGTATTTAAACGTCTGACCCAAACATTCCTTTAAACAATTCATATCCGTTTCCCCATCCCAGAAAAAGGAGGGGAGTCTTTGTTTAGCACCAAGCGCATTAAGCTCTAAGTATTTGGGCATATGAGTCCAGTAAATCCCTCTTACAAACTCTCGCCACCCAAGAATTTGCCTTATAAATCCCTCTACAGATTCGATCGGAGCTTTGCCTAGTTTGTAAGCTTTTTCAGCGGCAGCTACCACCTCTCGAGGATTTAGGAGTTTTAAATTGAGGGCTGAAGAAATATGAGAGTGATAAAGCCAGGGCTCCTCAGTCCACATTGCATCCTCATAGCGCCCAAACATCTGAAGCCTCTCGTCAATGAATAGCTCTAATGATTTAAGCGCTTGATCGCGCGTAACTGGCCAGGCAAATGTGGCTAGCTCTCCAACGTGCCCTGGGTAAATGCGTTCAATCAACTCTATTACCTGTGAGGTTGTTTCATCAATAGAATTTGAATAAGGCTTAGGTGTGAGCGGAGGACCACCTTTACCAAAGGACTGACGGTTATCGCTATCAAAATTCCATTGCCCTCCAACAGGCTCACCGTTCTCCATCAATATATTGAACCGCTGTCTTTGTTCTCTGTACCAATACTCCATTCTGAGTTGTTTACGAGACTTTGCATGTTTTTCAAAGTCACTAATCTCGGTGAAGAAGTGGTTATCAGAATACACGCCTAAATCAACACCCATTTCCTTACAAGTTCGCTCAATATCTTTTAAGACTCTAAAGTCTCCAGGCTGAGTAACAGTGACTTGCTTGGGAGTGTATTTTTTGATTGCTTTACTCAATTGCTCAGCAATTGTTCCTGAATTATCTGGATCCTCAATCTGAACATAATCTAGCGGCCACTTCCGTTCTTTGATCTCATTAGCAAAATGACGCATCGCGCTGAGAAATAAGACGATTCGGTGTTTTGAGCTTGGAACATGGGTAGACTCTTCTCGAACCTCTGCCATCCAAATCATGTCGATTTTTGGATCAAACTCAGAGAATACTGATGCTTCTAAGCTGAGTTGATCGCCTAAGACAATAATGAGGCGGCGAACTGAAAAAGGTTTGGAAGAGTTTTGTAATTTTGGCATTTGTTAAGTGGAATTGGCGCTTGAATTTACTTCTTATTTTTCCTACACGCATCGGAGCAGTACTTTACATTTTCCCAGTTTTTAGCCCAAGACTTTCTCCACGTCATCGTTAGCCCACAATTCGCGCAAAGCTTGTTTGGAAGATTAGACTTATTGCCCTTAAATATTGATTTCGGTTTTTCTTTATTCATCATTTAAATGATAGAGATTTCGGTTCAAAGCAGTCTATTAAATTATTGGGAGCCTGTGGGGCTTGATGAGAAATGTATTGCCTGATGTAGGGGGCTGCTTTCCAGGGTTTGGTGTATCCACTCCAAATCGCTGTTGGAATGATGGTCAAATTAGGGTTAGGCGCAGAAGCATCACTTTTGATCAATACAACGGCAGGGAGTAACTCGGCAAACTCAGCCTCTGCGAGAATCCAGTCTTGTTGAGAAATAACTGTAAACAATTTGACAGAGTCAGAGCTTGGAGGGCTATAAATTTGAATGAGACGTTTTATCTGTCGGTAGTCCTCCTCATTGGGAGTTAAAGATCGAATTTTCTTGCAGTCTCGCCTTAAACCTGTCCAAATGTCATTTACCTCTCCCTTGATGTCAACTGCCCGGTTATCTATGAGTAAGAGAGTACCGTTTTCATCTTCTTTTAGATCTAAATGAGACAGGACTACGCCTACAAGCACGATGACTAATAAGGGGAGTAGAGCTTTGTTTCTCATCTGTTATTTTGCTTTAAACCAATGATCTGTATGATAATCTGTATCAATAACCGTTGAAAAATCGGTATATTTACTCTCACCAAAAAACACTCTCATCAAATAATTGACCTCTTATCCCTTAATAAGGACAAAAATGTTTTTTAAATTCACCTTATTTTTTACTTTCAGCCTTATTTCTTCTCTAAGTAGTGCAAATGATTTAACCGGAATATCTGCTCGCTCCGAGATCTATTCTGTCCCCAGTTTGACCTTGTCGGATCAACAATTTTTGTTAGGCGACAAAAATGCAAAGGAGGTAATGGTGAGCGGGATATTACGCTTTCCTCCTAAGCCTACAAGCGCTAAATTACCCGTTATTTTGCTCCTTCATGGATCTAGTGGGATGGGTGCCAATATTGACTATTGGTCGAATCATTTTCTCTCAAAGGGCTACGCCACCTTCAGTCTAGATGCCTTAACTGGAAGAGGGTTAACGATTGTTGGTCCTAACCAAGCCTCCCTTGGTAGACTAAACATGGCTCTAGACAGCTACCGGGCCTTGGAGATCTTGGCTAAACATCCGCGTCTAGACAGCAGTAAATTTGTTCTAATGGGATTTTCTAGAGGAGGTCAGGCAACACTGTTCGCAAGCTTACAACGCTTTAACGATACATGGAACAAAAGTGGGGTTCAGTTTGCCGCGCACATCCCTTTTTACGCAGATTGTGGGACAAGTTACATAGGTGACGATAAGACAACGGGTAAGCCTATTCAAATGCATCACGGCAAAACGGATGATTACAATCCTATTGATTCTTGTAAGTCCTATGCAGCAAAACTTAAAGCAGCAAATCAAAATATTGAACTTTATGAATATGATTTTGGACCCCACGCCTTTGACTCACCCCTGGGGACAACACCCCCAAGTGTTTCCAAAGATGCCCAAACGGTAAGAGGTTGCAGAATCGTTGAGAAGAATATAGGTTTTCTCGTCAATTCAGCTACTGATCAAGTCTTCAAATATTCAGACTCCTGTGTTCAATTAGACCCTCATGTTGGCCGGGATGAGGAGGCGACGCTTAAAGCCTCTGATAGAGTGGATGCATTACTTAACTCGCTCTTTAAATAATGGATAGTGTTGTTTACTAGTTTTAAACATCAACACACAACAATTGATTTTTGATACGAGGTCTTGAATTCCCTCTAAATTGACAATTGTCAACGGATACGTTGACAGTTGCTTTATGGTTGAGGCATGGAATATAAAGACTATTACGCAGTTCTGGGAATAGCGTCTGATGCAACGCTAGATCAGATTAAAAAAGCGTATCGTCTGCTTGCCAAAGCGCATCATCCCGATATGTCCAAGGAACCTGGTGCAGAGCATCGGTTTAAGGAAGCCGCAGAGGCTTATGCTTGCCTCAAAAATCCGGAAAAAAGAGCTGCATATGATGCTCTTGGAAAAATGCCTGGGGAACAGGGATTCGCTGCTCCTCATGGTTGGAGTAGTGCATTCGCTCATGAGCAAAGCTCATTTGAGGATGTGGACTTTGCAGAATTTCTTGCCAGCATTGGATCACGAACTAACGGACAAAGATCGAAAGCCGAACACACACAACCACTCAGTGGGCGCGACCTAAAAGATACCGTGCATATCTCACTAATTGATTCATTGTTGGGTTGTAAGATGAATTTGGCACTAAAGGTCGGTGAGATCGACAAGCATATTGAAGTAACGGTACCTGCAGGTGTTCGAAAAGGGCAAAGTATTCGGCTTCGAGGCATGGGCGGGCAAGGAAGAAGGGGCGGGCCGCCCGGCGATTTGTATCTACACGTTGATTTAAAAACGGATCCAATATTTAAACCTATTGGTGATGATTTGTACTTTGATTTGGCAGTTAGCCCTTGGGAAGCAGTACTCGGCGCGGAGATACAGGTTCCAACGCTGCAAGACCCAGTGATTTTGACACTTCCACCTGGTACGAGTAGTTCGCAAAAATTAAGGATAAAGGGTAGGGGTCTCCCCTCGGGCGTTGGTAAACGAGGTGATTTATACGGAGTTGTTCATATCGAAGTACCTGTTTATATTGGCGAGGAGGAGCGTCTCTTATATACATCTTTATCAAAAATCTCCAACTTTAATCCACGACCTACTTAAGAATAGAGAACTCATGATGAAATCAAACTCAATTCAAATTATGCCCGATGAGGTCGTTGAATATCTATCTCTAGCCCAGGTTGCAAACCTTTGCTCTATTAGTCAGGAAGAGGCTAAAGAGTTGATTGAATACGGAGCAATTCATTTTGACCGAATGGTGGCGGATGAAGGATTTTTGTCTATTACACGTCTTGAGCCTTTGAGAGTTGCTTGTAAATTAAGACAGGACTATGACTTGGACTTGTTCACAGTCGCAATTAGTGTCGGGCATTTAGAGACTATTGCTGGATTGGAGCGGCAACTTCAATCCTGTCGGGCATTAATTCAGAGTCTTTGACTGCGCATTACTCTTTTAATTCTGGCTTTGGCATTCGTCATTTTAAATTCTGGGGTTTAATTGAATTCTTAGATCGCTCAATAGTTCTTTTGAGTGACAATAAGATCCTCGAATATTAGCGACTCGAAAAATGAATAAAAATACCCTTGGTAAATCAGGTCCCAAATCATCAGTTATTGGCTTAGGTTGTATGGGCATGTCAGACTTTTACGGTCCCAGTGATCGCAATGAAAGTATTGCAACTGTTAAATACGCCATAGAAGCGGGTATTAATTTGTTTGATACAGGTGACTTTTACGGTATGGGTCATAACGAGTTACTTCTGGCTGAAGCGTTAAAAGGGCTAGCTAGAGACAAATATTTGTTGAGTGTTAAATTTGGTGCCCAGCGAGATCCAAGCGGGGGATGGCACGGTTTTGATGGTCGTCCCGCAGCGGTGAAAACATCTTTGGCATATACGTTAAAGCGTTTAAATACAGACTACATTGATATTTACCGTCCTGCAAGACTTGATCCTACTGTGCCTATTGAGGACACTGTTGGTGCAATCTCAGATATGGTCAAAGCGGGTTATGTCCGGCATATTGGTTTATCCGAGATGGGTAGTGATACTATCCGCCGAGCTAGTAATGTCCATCCTATTAGTGACTTACAAATCGAGTATTCCCTGATCTCTAGAGGAATAGAGGATACTGTTTTAAAAACTTGCAGAGAGTTAGGGGTGAGTGTTACAGCCTACGGCGTTTTATCCAGGGGTCTTTTCGATCCAGCATGGGCAGATAAGAAAATTACAGAGGGCGACTTCAGAAGTCGTAGCCCACGTTTTTTAGGTGAAAACTTACAAAAAAATCTAGCTACTCTTGAACCTCTTAGGTTAATGGCCCTTGAGAGACAAGTCTCCATACCTCAACTAGCAATTGCCTGGGTACTTGGTAAAGGCGCTGATATCTTTCCGCTCATCGGTAGCAGAAGAGTGGCGACTCTAAAAGACTCATTAAAAGCTTTAGAGGTTAAATTAACTCCTGCAGATTTAAAAACCCTTGACGCGGCGTTCCCGAGCGGGATTGCAGCGGGTACTCGTTATGCAGAGCCAATGATGTCTCACCTAGACAGCGAAAGAGGTTGATACTGAAGATCTTTGCGAGACACAAACTCACGTTAAATAAACTAACTAGCCATTTAACGAGCCATTAATCTAGAGCCTTTGAGTCCAAATACTCGTGAGTGATGAGAGCCAAGCTTGCGAAGAATAAACTACAGCGCTTATTAACCCCATATTCAAGGGAAAGAGCGCTTACTCGTGTAGTTAGTTTTTTCTAGCCCAAGACTTAAAAGATCAGTATTAACACGCTACTGGAGCAGCCAAATTTGGTGTCTAATAATGAGTGTTGATTTAAAGCATTTAGATATACCAACCTTCACATATTACCTATTAGTATGGATTTCTCCTTAACACCAGAATTACTTGCATTACAACTCAAGGTTCGTACCTTTATTAGGGAGCAAATCATCCCCTATGAGAACGATCCACGTCATGATTCACACGGTCCTCATGAGAGTCTTCGCCGCGAGCTTATTGAGAAAGCGAGGGCTGTAGGATTACTCACGCCACATGCATCTAGGGAGCAAGGCGGTATGGGTTTGAGCCATATTGAAAAAGCAATTGTTTTTGTTGAGTCAGGTTATTCAACACTTGGCCCAACAGCTATGAACATCCACGCCCCAGATGAAGGTAATATTCATTTGATGGAGGTTGTAGCTAACGAGACTCAAAAAAACAGGTGGTTAAAACCTTTGGTGCAGGGGCATATTAGATCTTGTTTCGCGATGACAGAGCCAGCTCCTGGAGCTGGAGCTGACCCCTCCATGCTTGCTACTACAGCAGTAAAAGACGGAGATGATTACGTCATCAACGGCACTAAATGGTTCATCACAGGGGCAACTGGTGCCTCTTTCGTCATCATCATGGCAAAGTTAGAAGATGGGTCGGCAACGATGTTTTTGTCAGACATGGACAAGCCCGAAATTAAGGTTGTGCGTCAAATGGACGCACTTGATTCCTGCTTTACGGGTGGTCACGGAGTCGTTGAGTTTAAAAACCTTAGAGTTCCCAGTTCTGATGTTTTAGGCGAAATTGGTAAAGGCTTTAGATATGCCCAAATACGTCTTGCGCCGGCGAGACTCACGCACTGCATGCGTTGGCTTGGTCAAGCGCAAAGGGCTCACGATATTGCAGTTGATTATGCTAGAACTCGCCAAGCTTTTGGAGTTGCATTAGGCGCGCACGAGGGAGTTGGATTCATGCTTGCTGATAATGATATGGATTTGCATACTGCTAAGCTCCACATTTGGCATACAGCTTGGTTGTTAGATCAGGGGGAGCGAGGGAATTTCGAATCAAGTCGAGCCAAGACTGTGTGTGCAGAGGCAGAGTGCAGGGTGGTGGACAGGTGTGTTCAAATTCTAGGTGGTCAAGGCGTTACAGCAGAGACAATTGTCATGAAGATCTTTAAAGATATTCGTGCTTTTAGGATCTATGACGGACCAAGCGAAGTGCACAGATGGAGTATGGCCAAAAAAATTATTGCCAATTAAAACCACACTTTTAAGCTAGTTTTAATTTCGGCGAATATATAGTAACAAGTTAGCGATCAAGCAACTGGATTCCAACACGCAAATGAGGTCGCATTTTTTGTCTCTAGTTCAGGCGTTTGAGATGTGCATTTGGTTTGGGCTTTTTGACAACGCGGGGCAAAACTACATCCAGAAGGTAAATTCATCAAGTCAGGCGGTGCTCCTGTAATAGTTGCTAATGGACTGCCACGGTTCTCTGTGCCAACAATGGACTCTAGCAAACCCTTTGTATAGGGGTGACGAGGCTTGTCAACAATACTCGCTACATCACCTACTTCAACAATCCGCCCCGCATACATCACCGCTATGCGGTCTGAGACCTCAACGGCAGCACCAATATCGTGTGTTACAAATATCACAGACATGCCCGTATCTTTTTGGAGCTCTCGCAACAGTAACAAGATTTGAATCTGCACAGATGCATCAAGCGCTGTGGTCGGCTCATCTGCTAGTAATAGTTTGGGTCTACATATGAGTGCCAAGGCAATCATGGCGCGTTGACGCATTCCTCCTGAGAGTTCATGTGGAAA
>CAIRBP010000043.1 GCA_903876885.1 uncultured Burkholderiales bacterium
CAACAGTAACAAGATTTGAATCTGCACAGATGCATCAAGCGCTGTGGTCGGCTCATCTGCTAGTAATAGTTTGGGTCTACATATGAGTGCCAAGGCAATCATGGCGCGTTGACGCATTCCTCCTGAGAGTTCATGTGGAAATGTATCAAAGCGTTTGCGAGCCTGTGGAATTTGAACACGCTCTAACATTTCGAGGACTCGTGCTTTTGCTGTGCTTGCGTCTAAATCCTCATGAGCGCATAACGCTTCAGTCATTTGCTTTCCGATTGTATAAACGGGATCAAAAGCAAGTCCAGGCTCTTGAAATATCATGGATGTTGTTCGTCCGCGGTATTGGTTTAATTCTTTTGCATTTAGAGATAAGACATCTTGTCCATCTACTATTACTGAACCCTTAATACGTGTCGATTTCTCAGGGTGCAAACGAAGCAAACTTCGTAAAGTGACACTTTTACCTGAACCAGATTCACCCAAGAGTGTTAATACTTCACCGGCTGCAACATCAAAACTCACGCCGCTAAGCGCTTGTGCTTTGCGTTGACCGTTGAACTCAACTTGTAAGTCCCTCACCTTTAATAACGCATTTTTCATAATCTCATCCCCTGGTTGAGGTGACAAGCAACTGTGTGTTCACTAAATGCGTCAATATTTGTCACGTTCATAAGCACAGGAGAAACATTGCGGCATAAATCCATGACATGTGGACACCGGTCCTGAAACCGACAACCCGCGGGGGGATTAATTGGGTTGGGCGGATCCCCCTCTAGAGGAGGTTTTAAAGTCCTTTTTGCTGGATTCATTGAAGGGATTGCTGAAAGCAAAGCCTTGGTATAAGGGTGAGCAGGTGTATTAAATATGCGCTCTACAGGCCCTTTTTCTACTACCTGGCCAAGGTACATCACCATAACTTCATCACTCATATAGTGAACCACGTGTAGATCATGTGAGATAAAGAGATAGGTGAGTTGTCTTTCTTGTTTTAACTCTTGTAGTAAGTTTAAGACTTGAGCTTGTACTGACTTATCAAGCGCTGCAACGGCTTCATCCAAAATTACCAATCGGGGTTGGTATGCCAGTGCCCGTGCAATATTTACCCTTTGTCTTTGACCACCAGAGAGTTCATGCGGATAGCGAGAAGCAAATTGATCGGGTGAGAGGCCAACTCTTTGCAGTAGCTCCCTGGCTTGGCTTTTTGCCTCATGGGCGGGTATACCGTGAACAGTTGGACCGTAGGCAATGGTTTGTTCAATAGTTAGACGCGGATTAAGTGATGCAAATGAGTCTTGAAAAACCATTTGTAGGTTTTTACGGAACTCTTTGAGTGCAATCCCGCCGTACTCGACAACGCCGTCCCCATCAAAAACCATTTTGCCACTGTCAGCACTAATTAATCGGGCAACTAATTTAGCTGTTGTTGATTTACCGCATCCTGATTCACCAACGATGCCAAGAGTTTTTCCTTTTGACACAGAAAAACTCACATTATCAACTGCGTGTACAAATCTCTTTTCCTTTGTGAAAAGTCCTGATCTAACGGGAAAGTATTTTTTTAAATCTCTGACTAATAAAAGTGGTTGTGCTGGACCTCCACGGTCCTCACTTATTAAGGTTGAATGGGTTTGCTCTATCATTTTTTGATATCCATTGCAGATCTCACGCCGTCGGCTAACAAATTGAAAGCAATGGACGTTATAAAAATAAAAGCACCGGGGAGGGCAGCGATCATAGGTTTGTTGTAAATCGCAGAGCGAAGTGTGTTCAGCATCAAACCCCATTCAGGCTCGGGCGGTTTCACCCCAAGTCCCAGAAACGATAGGCCAGATGCCAAAATCATGCTCACGCTCAGCAAGCCAGTTGCGTAAACAAACACTGGACCCAGCACGTTCGCCAGAATATGAACGCGAATAATAGAAAAGTTGCTGGCGCCACTCATACGTGCAGCCTCAATGTAATCGAGCTGACGAACCTGTGTAGTTACGCTCTCTGCGATGCGAACTATTTGTGGCACAAAGACCAAAGTAAGCGCAATTAAGCTGTTACTTAACCCAGGACCTAGCGCGCCAGAGATGGCTACAGCTAGAAGTACGGACGGGAAGGCATAGAAAATGTCCAAGATCCGCATGATGATCATGTTCACTCGGCCACCAACATAGCCAGCAACTAACCCCAGCGTGGTTCCGATACAAAAAGCCGAGAGGACAGGGACGATGCCCATAATTAATGAAATTCTGCCACCGTACATCAAACGAGTTAGCATATCTCTGCCTAACTCGTCAGTGCCCAGTAAATATCCCGGGCTACCTATAGGTAAAAGACGTTTGAGCATACTTGCTTTGAACGGATCAGCCGGGGCAAGCCAAGGCGCAAATACAGCTGCAATGACAAGCAATAACAACACTCCAGCGCTAATCATTGCTAGAGGTTCTTGTTTGAGCTGGCGAAGAACTAAACGCCAATAACCAACACTAGTTGAGCCCTGCGTTTTATCATTCATTGTATTCATCCTCTAAGCGCGCCCCATACGTGGATCTATTAAAGGTTGAATGATGTCTACGATTAGATTTAACACCACAAAAATCATGCATAAAACAAGAAGTGTCCCTTGTAACAGTGGTATGTCTCTTTGAAAAATAGCGGTGTTGAGTAAAAAACCAGTACCGGGCCAGGCGAAAACGGTTTCAACCAAAATAGATCCACCCATCAAATAACCAATTTGCAAACCAGTGACCGCAAGCACTGTTGGAGCGGTGTTTTTAGCAATGTGACGGAATACGGCAGTGCTACTTATTCCTCTGGCCCTAAGTGCTGTAACAAATTCTTGCTCGAGCATATCGGCTACCAAGGCACGTACAGTTCGCGTGATAATTCCCATTGGGATTACACAAAGGGTGGTTGCTGGTAGCACTAAAAAGCGAAGATGCTCAAAGTCCCATACCCAATCACTCGATCCCCCAGGCCCAGCACCCATCGCAGGTAACCATCCGAGAGTGATTGAAAAAATAATGGTCAGAACAAGACCTAACCAGTAATGCGGAATACTAACTCCGATCACAGATAAGGTAGTTGCTATTTTGTCAATCCAACTCCCCCTTCTGTAGCCAGCTAATGCGCCAAGCATGCAGCCCATGCAAACGCCAATGAGCGAGGCAACGATTGCTAGCATGAAAGTATTGCTGACAGCGCCAAGTACCTCACCTAGAACTGCGCGTCCGGAAGAGATAGAAGTACCTAAATCCCCGTGTAGCGCGCGCCAAAGCCATAAAGCGTATTGAACTGGCACAGGCTTATCCAGGCCGTAGGCACTTTTAAGCGCTTGTATGACATCAGCAGGCGCATCTGCAGGAGCTATTGCATTTAAGGGGTCACCAGGTGCCAGATAAACCAGCATAAATGAAACAACGGTAACACTTAATGCTATTGGAAGTGCAAATAGCAGACGCTTCAGTATATAGGACAACATTACTTCATGCGAATAGTAGTGAGGTCTTGGAACCAGTGTTGAGCTTGAACAAATTCAAGCACTTTAGGCGAAAGAGCGTGTGGGTTTACATCATGAACAACCCATAACATAAGTGCATCGTCAACCATTGTTTGATGTACCTCTGCAAGCAATCCGTCTTGCACTTTAGTATCAAAGTTGTTACGTAGTGTGTCTAATGTGGTGTCCATTTTTGGATTTGAGTAGCCGCCCCAGTTCACACCGTTTGGTGCGATATAGCGACTGTCGACAAATCGGGTCAATGCATAAAATGGATCTGCAGTAACGTAGCCTAAATTAATACCAGTAATATCTTTGCCAGCGTTCATATCAGCTTTGGCACCACTGCGCCAGTGAAGATAAAGGTTTTCGAGCTCAACGACTTCAAACTCAAGTTGAATACCAATTTCGGCCAAACTTTGTTGGATGAACTCATTCATTGGTAAAGATAGCATTTGTCCTGTACCGCCTTGAGCGATTATGATTTTTGCCTTGAGTGGTTTACTCGGGCTGTAACCTGCTTGCGCCATCAACGCTTTGGCTTGAGGTAAGTCGTAGCCAATTTTGAAAGATGGCTTACCAAACCAAGGACTAGTACTGTCGAGTTGTCCCTTTGCAGGAACTGCCAAACCGTTTAATAGTTTTACGATGGCGTTTCGATCGATTGCTAAATTAGCGGCTTTGCGAACACGAATATCAGTCCAAGGAGATCCAGGGTAGGTAGAGAAATGGTAAGGCCAGACATGTGGTGTGACGTTAGTTACGAGTTTAAAGTTAGAACTCTTGAGTTGTGGCAGAACATCAGGGGGAGGTGATTCAATGATGTCGACTTGTCCGTTTAAAAGTGCATTTGCACGTGTCATCGCATCAGGAATAGGGATTAAAACGATTCTGTCGGTTTTGGGAATACGAGTTTTATCCCAGTACGATGCGTTTCTTACTAATTCTGCACGTTCACGTGGCACTAGCTTGTCTAATTTGAAAGGTCCTGTGCCAGAGGGTTGGGTAGCAACTTTGCTCCAGTCCTTACCCATATTCTCCCACTGAGCAGGGCTTCCTATTAAGAACCAAGGAAGCTGATAGGGGAAAAGTGCATCTACGTTTTTTGTCGTGATCTCAACTGTGAATTCATCGACAGCTCGGTAGGTTGCGATTGAAGGTATGCGGGGACGTACTTGAGCGCTTTGTTTGGCGTCAAACTGAGGTGACTTGTCTGATAAAACCTTATCTAAATTCCAAACAACTGAGGAAGCTTTGAGATCCGAACCGTCATGAAATTTAACACCTTTGCGAATAGTAAATAACCATTTTTTATGGTCAACAGGATCCACTTTCCAAGAGGTTGCTAGACCTGGAATAAGTTTCCCGGGACGATTACCAATATTTGCTTCCCAAGCAATCAAAGGATCATAGATAGTATGACCAGTGAATTGGTAAGCCCCGGCGCCTCTGTCTGGCTGGCCAGTAGTTAGAGGAATGTCCGCCATTGAAATTCCGTATTTGGCTACAGTCTCAGCATGCAAGCCGGTTTGTAAGCAGATTGTCAAAGGTAGAGCAGTTAACCAAGCCGGCATTTTTTTCAAAAGAGATCTCATCAGTAACTCCGAAGTGAATTTCTAATAGTTGTTTGCACGGTTCATGCCACTTTAAGAAAAACACTCTATTTACTAATCAGCGCTTGTTTGATAGCCAAAATCAATGCAAAAACTATGCAAAATTGACAAGTATCTTTGTATGTGGTGCATGGCTACGCACCAAAATAACCCTAATCTAGAAAATGCACGATTTACGGGACAAGATAATTAAATAGCCATATTTATAGGTATTTTTAAATCGACTCACTAATTATCTATTTAGCGCTAATCTGTATTCGTAAAGCGATATATCTTTAAAACCGTTCTCGCTGGTTTTGAAGCTAATTAGAGTAGTTCTTAATAATTACTTATACTTTAACAGTATGCATTAACCTTATGAATTAATTGAAATTTAAACGATTTTCTGAAAATAATTGTAAAGAATGATCGGTTAGTGTCGAGCATAAGAGATACGTTTTTGTAAGCGCAACATTGTGTTGGGCTTATTTTGAATTCAATAATGGGGCAAATATATGAAATCCATCATCAGTACTGGCTTAATCGTTCTGGGGCTAGTTGGGTGCTCGAGCATTGTGAGTACTAATGAATCGGCAAAAATACCTTTGCCAACTATTTCATCATCTGAGTCCTTGGCAAATTACGAGATCAAAGAATTAGTTAGGGGGCAGGCTTGCGTTACGCAAACCCTGGGCCTATTAAATTCTGGAGACAAGTCCTTTGTTGATGCCAATGGGAAGACAAAGTTCAGTACGATTGAACGAGCTAAGTCAGCGGCCTCTTACAACGCACTCTCTAAGGACGGCTTAACCACTGATATTTTGATAAATCCTGTCTGGGAGATTCACCAAAATAGCTCATTTTTCGTGGAGGATATCTGCGCACGAGTAGTAGGTTACAGAGGAGTTATTAAAGGATTTACTCAGGTTGAAGCTACGCCAAAAGTACAGGCTAGCAACTCCAGTTATCAATCTCCGATTGAAAAAAGGGTAACAAATTCACACTTTGACACACAAAGTCAGCAGTCAAGCTCTGAGCCAGAAAATAAAAACAAATCCGAAGCTGTGCATGGATCCTCCAAGGAGGGAACACATGAGGCTGTAAAAGAAAAGTCTAACTCAGGTCATGGTGGCGAAGTTCACTGGGGCTATGAGGGTGAAAACGGACCTGAACATTGGGGCGAAAACTTCCCGACCTGTTCCTCTGGAAAAATTCAATCACCACTTAATATTGTCGGTCCTTTTGAAAAATCAAAGGAAACATTATTTGTCGACTACGCTCCTAGTCAACTTAAGATCTTAAACAACGGGCACACCATTCAAGTTATTCCTGCTGCTGGCAGTAAGTTGATGGTGAATAAGGAGGTTTTTGACCTTCTCCAATTCCATTTCCACCGCCCTAGCGAAGAAAAGGTAGACGGAAAGGGCTCAGCAATGGTCATTCATTTTGTACATAAAAGTAAAGAAGGAAAATTGGCTGTGATTGGGGTACTTTTAGAAGAAGGCAGTGATAATCCATCCATTAAAACTTTGTGGGAAAACCTTCCACCTAAGGTTGGAGAGGAGTACGTTCCAGAGAAGGTTGAATTTGATCCAAGTTCACTCATCCCAACTGATACCAGTCACTTTACGTATGAAGGATCATTAACTACACCTCCTTGTACAGAGGGTGTTATGTTCTACATCATGAAGACTAAAGTGGAAGTATCTAAATCCCAAGTCAATAAATTCCCCTTCAAATTGAACGCGAGACCCGTTCAAAAACAAAACGCGAGAAAAATCTCCAGTACTTCCTAGGATATAAGCCTTGAAAAGGTGACACAAAAAAACATGCTTCAAGGGTATGGTAGTTGAAAGACTGCCATACCCTTTTGTATTATTTTGCTTTATTTTTGCATTAATTGAGTTGCAAGTATTTGTTTAAGCTCGGGCATTAGCTAATTTTTGAAAGCTCTGAATTAAAGTATAAAGCGAGAGTCTCAAACCCAACACGTGCAAGGTGGGCAAAAATTTCAAGTACTTATCGTTATGGGTACGATTACCCTTTCACTAATTTTTTTGGTAGGACGTGCGGGGATCGAACCCACGACAAACGGATTAAAGAGGTCTCATTGGCCCATACAGGCTGGTAAATTACCTAAGCCTATTCATTGCTTTCTAGGCGTTCCAGAATGAGGTTTGCAAG
>CAIRBP010000044.1 GCA_903876885.1 uncultured Burkholderiales bacterium
AACAAAATCAATGGAAGGAAATAGCTTCTAGAACTGAAGTTGGGCGACAACTCTACAGAACTTTCACAGTTTTTACAAATATCTGTATCGGACAATAACTTCAAAGCCATCTTCTTTCCGCAAGATGGGCACGAATAAGAATAGAGTTTCATAAGTTAAAGATGGGAGAGTGAAATGCCTTTCACTCCTCCTTACTCATTTACAGTACGACTTGGGAACCAAGCTCAACAACTCTGTTTGAAGGTAACTTGTAAAAAGATGTTGCACTATCTGAATTCCTGTACATGAATACAAATAGCAACTCCCTCCAGTAGGCCATATCTGATTTAATCTTTGCGATCAGCGTTTCTCGTCCGAGGAAATACGAGCATTCCATCAAATCAAAACTTACGCCTTCAATCTTGCAATGCGACAACGCTTCTGGGATGTTGATGTCGTCTTTGAAACCGTAATTCAAGCTAACATTCCAAAAAGTATTTGATAACTGTTCAACATGAATTCTGTTAGCTTTAGCTACATAAGGGACAGTATCAAGCTGCACATTTAAAAAGATAACTTTCTTGTGTATTACTTTGTAGTGTTTCAAGCTGTGAAGTAGGGCTTGTGGAACTAAGTTCGAATCTGACACCATAAAGATGGCAGTTCCATCAACTCGATCAATTGAGTCTCCATCAAGACTTGTAACAAATATTTTCAGATCAAGGGCGTCATCAGACATCCTTTGTCTTACCAAGTCGCGTCCGCGTTTCCAAGTGCTAAAGATAATGAAGACAACTAATCCAAAAATCAAAGGAAACCACCCGCCCTCTGGAATCTTTAGTGAGTTTGCTGCGAAAAAACAGCCATCAATCATCAAAAACGGAATCGCACCACAAACAGCTCGCAAAGGACTCCAACCCCAAAGTTTGACCGCTACTGAAATAGCTAAAACATTGGTGATCAGCATTGTTCCGGTCACTGCTATACCGTAGGCAGCTGCCAAGTTAGAGGATGTTTGAAAACCTAATATCAATATGATGATCGAAACCATCAAAAACCAATTGATAGCGGGAACATAGATTTGACCAATCTCATCCTCCGAGGTATGCAGAACCTCTACCCTTGGTGTGTAGCCAAGGCTCATAGCTTGCTTGGTCATGGAGAAAGCACCAGAGATCACCGCTTGTGATGCGATAACAGTAGCAATCGTTGCCAAAACCACCAAAGGCGTAAGAGCCCAATCAGGGGCTAGTAAAAAGAATGGGTTCTCAATTGCTGCAGGATTGCTCAGTAGCAAAGCACCTTGACCAAAATAATTTAAGACTAAGGTTGGTAAAACCATGTAAATCCAACCAACTTGGATGGGCTTGATACCAAAATGTCCCATGTCCGCGTAAAGAGCCTCAGCACCCGTTATGCAAAGTACAACAGAGCCAAGAGCGAAGAAACCTAAAACTGGATTTGTTTGAAGAAAGCCTAACCCTCTTAAAGGATCTACAGCAATGAGAACCTCAGGGTGCTGAACAATTCCAGAGATACCTAGTAGCGCGATTACAACGAACCAAACAATCATGATGGGGCCGAAAAGCGCACCAACACTTGCGGTTCCTTTTCGTTGAAATAAAAATAGACCAACAATAATTACTAGTGAAATCGGGACAATGTAAGGCTTAAAGGCTGGAGTTATGAGCTCTAAGCCCTCCACAGCCGAGAGAACTGAAATGGCTGGAGTGATAACGCCGTCCCCATAAAAGAAGGCGGCACCAATTAAGCCCAAAGTGATTAGAAATATATTTAGGAATGTATTTTTTTCTTTACGATCTGTTGCCAAGGTCATCAATGCAACGATGCCGCCCTCGCCTTCATTATTGGCTCTCATGATGAATGAGACGTATTTGAGGGTCACAACGATCATAAGTGACCAAAAGAATAGGGAAAGTATGCCGACAATATTGTCTGGAGTTATCGGAACTGGATTGTGTGATCCTCCAAAGACTTCTTTCAGTGCGTACAACGGGCTAGTCCCAATGTCTCCATAAACGACACCTAAAGCGGCTAGAGTAAGAGCTGCGAAATGCGAGTTTGACGCATGACCTTTTTTCTGCATAGAGTTCACTTCCAGTTATTTGCTAGCGAAAGTGTATGCCACTGATATAAATTTTTTATAAAAATCTATGTCTCTAAAGTCATCATAATTAGTTAAAAAGAAGCAACTTGAGAATTTAAGTTTTACATAAAGGGGGATTTATGTC
>CAIRBP010000045.1 GCA_903876885.1 uncultured Burkholderiales bacterium
CAATAAAAGCAAGGCCCCCACAGTACTGCCCGCCGTACAAAAGAGTGTGGTTTTAATCCATTTGCCTCGCGACAAAACAGTTGAGACAAATGCCAGTGCCGTGACTGGAAGGGTGGCTGTAGCTGTACCAATTAACGCGATTGCAACTACTGCTACCCAAAGAGCACCTTTATCTTGGGCGCTTTTAAGGTATTGATATAGAAGACCTTTAAGCATTTGCTCAATGGTACTTGTGATTGTTTTACCGCTTTATACGGCTTATCTTTGTACCTTCAAAACTTAGACTTGCCATTAAACCTTCTTGATCAGTCACAAATGCATAAGCATCATTTTTCATGGTAGTTGTAGACAGATTTTTGGCAATACCTTCGTTAACGACAACGATGCTAGGTCCAACGCCAAATTCCCAGCCTTTTGACTTGTTGAGATATTTGACCGCTTTGTCGTTCATTAGAAATACGACATAGGCATAAGACTCAGCACCTGCTTGCCAACCCCATGAAGCAGATACGCTATTGAAGTACTCAGTCACCTGTCCGTCCTTCATTAGAACGCCTTCTCCGTAACTTCCGCCGAAAACAAGTCCAGCTTTAATCACTTTGGGAAATATCAAAATGGCTTTAGCCTGCTTTGCGATCAAGGCTGCTGTTGGATTAACCCTATATAAGGATTCAAGTGCATGCGCAGAATCTTGTTTTAGGTCCTCGGCGGTTGCTGCAGATGCTTGATTTACTGTTAAGCAAAAAATAAGAGTAAAAGCGCTCATCAAGAAATACTTGAAGAAATTTATGCGAGATGTGTTCATTTGGTTTCTCTATCGGTTAATTTAGATTTCGTTAAGTTTTGACTATGCATTTCCAAGTTCATGATCAAAGCCAATCTGTTTGACAGGTCCCTCTAGAACGCTATGTGCGCGTTCAATTTCCTCGTTACTACCGTGGACTAACAAAACGAACTGATCCGCCTTAATAGCCACCTCATACTTAATGACTTGATCTTTTTGTAAGCCTAGTTCAACCATTGCAGCTCCCAAGGCCGAAAGTCCTCCAACTACAACTGCACTCTCCAATGAGCTTACAAGTGCACTCACAACGGGTCCTGCCATTGCCATAACACCAAGTCCAGGTATTAGAAAAACTGCTGGTGCGAATAACAATCCCCAAATGGCACCCCAAAATACACCAAACTTACCCCAGCTAATAATTCGATCTCCTTTGGTGTAAAAACCAATTGGATGCTCTTCTGTGTGATAACCCTTGCCAATTACAGATAAATGCTTCATATCAAAACCAGAATTTCCTAAAAGTCGGATTGAGTTTTCAGCATCAAAATGCGTTTTGTAGACGTAAACATTAGATAGTTGCGTTACCATTTTCATTTCCAATCATTTTGATTTAATTAAGAGTGCAGACTTAGCTAATTCAGCAGTCTTTGCTGCAGCTTCTTTTGCACTATCGATGACAGACTGACTTGTATGCAAAGCGCTATTGACTATCGATAGTGCCATGGTTGAAACAGGATTACCTGCAAGAGCATGGTGTTTCAAAATCTCATTTGTAAGAGCTCGGTTGTCAATGATTTGTTGCTGAAAAATATTGGCTACCTCTGTATGCGCATCAAAGCCAAGTTGGTAAGCCTGGGTTGCAAAACTCAAATAATCGCGAACTTGGCTGGTCATATGTGCAGTGACTAGCTCGTGGATATTTTTAGTGTCTTTGACCTGTAAAAGCTCCGTTGCCCGGTTGTGGGAAGCTTCTATAGCTTGTTTGTTATGCGCAAGTGCTAAGTTGATCAATTCCAAAGATTGTTTGTGATAAAGATTAGCAATCTCCATCGTCCGATTGGGAATAACTTTGACTTGTTCGACAGTGGCTTTCATGGGACGACCTTTTGTACGGTGTAGTCCTTATGTCGCGAATAGATCAGTATTCGTAGACAACAGTAGAACTAAGGTGACTTTAGGTTTTTTGAATAGATTGGCATTGACTCATATCAAGAAAGGTTCGTTAAATACAGATTATTTTTTAATGTGCGGTAAATCACTTATGGCTGAGGCGTTTCATTTACGAGCAGATATCAACTTGGTTTAAAGTAAAGTGAAAAATTATTAGATATTTTTTAACCAAGCTCTTCGGATCAATAAATGTATACATAAGGCAATCAAACCGTTTGCTAGCAACGCTTTCTGGACGCCCAGCAAATGAACCATCAGACCAGTAAGTAAGCTACCTAGTGCCATGCCGCCTCTCATTGCTAGCATGAACATACTCACACTTTGTCCGCGAATACGCTCCGGCGCATTAGATTGAATCAGGGCATTGGCTGATGCGTTACTAGAGGTC
>CAIRBP010000046.1 GCA_903876885.1 uncultured Burkholderiales bacterium
GTTTGGTTTTGAGCGCCTCTGCCCGTTGAGCGGCAGGACGTGCGTTGATAACATCCAATAGGCGTTTGAGATGAGGGTATTTCTCCCAGGCGTTCTCCATTCCTAAAACATACGGCACCATCCGAACCCATCCCCAAAAAGCCATATCGACAATGGAGTACTCGTCACCCAACATGTATGTCTGAGTTTTCAGATGATCTTCAAGGATTTGCCAATGACGATGTGCCTCGTAATCATATCTGTTTAGTGCATATTCTTTGGGCTCTGGTGCAGCATGTCTAAAGTGAACAGATTGCCCTGAGTAAGGGCCAATTCCAGTAGCTATAAACATCAACCAAGAGAGTAATTGCGATCTTTCCGGGGTTCCGTATTTTTGGGGTAAAAACTTTCCTTCACGTTCTGCTAAAAATAACAAAATTGCATTACTGTCAAATACGGTTACACCGGCATCCACGATACAAGGCACTTTTGCGTTGGGATTTAGTTTTAAATATTCAGCTCCGAACTGTTCACCCTTTCGTGTGTCTACGGGTACTGCTTCGTAGGCTAAACCAAGCTCCTCAAGTAACAGTGCGACTTTCATCGGGTTAGGAGCAGCGTTATAAAAAAACTTCAACATGAATTATCCTTAAGTGAAAAAAACATTAAAAAACATTAAAAAACATTAAAAATTAAGCCTGTAATCTCTCTAGACACCAAAATAACTTTCATAGAAAACCAGGCAAAAAATACCAACTAAAAGCGCAGGTCCTAAACGTCTTTTGGAGCCACTCACCATTACTGCGATTGTCACAGCACACACCGCTAATCTGACGTAAAGGGGGACGGTAGATAGCAAACCCACTGGGAGAATAATCATTCTCGCGGTCATTGCGGCAACCATAGCGTAAGTGACCGAGGTAAGCCAAAGAAAGAATTCACTGTTTTGATCCACCCGACCTGATAGGAAAACTCCAACAGATCTACAAAAATAAGTCCCAACACAAGCGCTTATAAGCGCTATCCAAAGCTGAGTGGTATCTAGAGCAATGTTAGGATTCATAAAGTATGTAACAAGTGTAGGCTTATACGATGTTTCATTTTTTAATGGGTTTTCGTATAAAAAGACGATCTATCCAGTAAGCAGCAGAACCCCCTAACAGACCGGAGAGGATAAGACTACTATCTGGATCAAGGGTATAGAGAATTGGGCCGAGAATGGCTCCTGCGACAACCGCTAATCGGCTCCAATTTGTTTTTATTTCAGTAAAAGTTAAAACAAAGAAAAGTGGATTGATGAAAATAAGGCCAATAGTAATCGTCTTTGAGACCGTACCTGCAAGAAAATAGCCTAATGCTGTTCCAGGCAGTGCAAGGAGCCAGCAAAAGAGTCCTAAACCAACAAAATAACTTCGACGGTACTGAGAGCCGATCATTGGGAATTCGCGCATTGACACTGCCCAGGCCGTCATAGCAAGTAAGTGCACCGCTGCAAAGGCCCCCTTAGACTTGTCTCGCTCACTGAACTGGGGGAAGAGTGTGAGAGTCATCGTCACAAATCTTGCAGAGCTCAAAGACACAGCAACCGCTATTGCAAGCGTTGAGCTATGTGTAATGATCATATCTAGCAAAACAATCTGACCCGGTAATGCAAACATAAAAGTGCTACAAAACCCTGTAAACCAAAGATCAAGTCCATTAGTCCGTCCCATAGCGCCAAAACCAATCATGCCGGCAAAAAGCACAATCGCTGGGGCACCGATAGCCTCCTTAACGCCTCCCCAAAAAGCTTCCTGCTGTGAGCTGTAAGAGTGGGGTGTAAGTGGGGACGGATGTGATGTTGTCTTTTGTGTATCCAAGGGAGTGAAAACTCTTACTGAATGTTTAAAAGTTAAGCTTTAGATTTGTTATTATTGCTTGAAATAATTCGTTTGTTAAATAGCCTGGCTTATTGAACAAACTACCTTACGATAAAACCGTGTGTTAACAAAATCTTCTGAGAGTAATTATGGCTGAGAATATACCGTTAGATTTAGATCCAAAAATTATTGAAATATTGTCTCAGGTCACAACCGCAACGCTTACAACCATACTGCTTAAAAAGGGACTTCGAAACGTTTGGATGCGCGGTACCAAGCCAATCAAGCCCGGTCAACCCAGACTCGTTGGGAGAGCGTTTACTCTTCGGTTTGTCCCTGCCCGTGAGGATCTAGCTACGCCTGAATCTTGGTCTTCACCCATCTCCACCAGGGCTGCTATTGAGGCTATGCCGAGTAATTGTATTGCAGTGGTTGACTCCATGGGCGTACAAGACGCTGGTATTTTTGGAGATATCTTATGCGCCAGAATGAAAAAACGGGGCGTTGCAGCATTGATTACTGACGGCGTAGTTCGAGACATTTCAGGCGTACTGGGTACTGGCTTACCCGTGTGGTGTAACGGAGTTGCAGCGCCTCCTTCAGTTGCAGGATTAACCTTTGTGGATTGGCAGCGACCTATTGGTTGTGGAGGAGTAGCTGTTTTTCCAGGTGACGTCGTAGTTGTTGATGACGATGGAGCTGTGTTAATTCCACAGGCCTTAGTCGATGAAATCGTAAAACTCGCCCCCGAACAAGAGAAATTAGAGTCATGGATAATGACCCAAGTTATTCAAGGTGAGAGCCTGCCAGGGCTGTATCCACCAAACGAGGCCAACAAGCAAAGATACCTAAAAGATACGCAAAAATAAGTTGTGATTTAAGTTATCTTCTCAGGAAGGCTAATTCCTGGACTTAGAGAGGACAACTGCTTTGTCCTTTTTTTGTTTTCCTAGTCCAATGGAACTTTACCCGTGTATTTCAGTATGAAAAGGCCACCTGTGAACCTATCGTTTGCATAGATAAGTCCGTCTTTTCCGACAATCAGATCATTAATCTGAATTGATCCCCCTTTATTGCCAAGTACCTTCGGAGTGAAATATGCGATCTCCTTCGGTGAAATTGGGTCTTTGATTGAGTAGATCCTAAGACCTCCTGCAAACTGAGCAGTTACTACCGTGTTCTTTAGGACGCGAGATACAGAGGGCATATTGTTTTGATTTATATTGTGCGCACCGAATCTGCCACCAATTTTGCATAAAGCGTCCTTATTTACGGGGGGCGGCAAGTAAGATAACAGATAAGGATTTAATTCGTTGGTAACATCAAGAACTGCGATTCGCATCGGCCAGTCTTCGCAATTTTCTTTTGTAGATTCCTGGGAAGCTATCAGCAAACCTCTCTCTAATATGGGGAGTGCTGTGTGCAAAAAACCTTGATTAGCGGATTGCCAAGACAGTTGTGAAACCAATTTGGGCTGTGTAATGTCGCTGATGTCGAGCTCAACAACTCCGCCATCAATCCACCCTGCATAAACCCTGTTGGGCTTGATGGGGTCTATAAGTGCAGTGTGAAGTCTGTATCCGCTATCAAAGGGTTTAACGCGGGCAGGTGATGGTGCTGCATCACCAACGCGAGTGCCAGGAAACCACCAACGACCAACCTCAACGGGATTCTTAGGGTCTTTGAAATCTATGATCATTAAAAATTGATCATCTTTTGGATTTTTGGGATCAAAATCCTTCGCCCCCGTTGAGAGGAAAGCATACCTATCCTGTGAAATAGTTAAATAATGAGTTCCCCTGGAGTGAGGACCTGTTAAGTCCGTGTAATTAATCAGGGTTGGCGCTGTTGGACTTGAAACATCGTAAATTTTTATACCACCATGAGGTTGCCCAATATTTTCACTTTGTCTGGCAACTATCAGAGTATTTCCGCTTATAGCTAATGAGTTACAACGTATAAACTCAGCTTCGACCAATTCTTGTTTTAATACTGTTGGCTTCGAAGGGTTTGTAACATCAATTACGCTAAAGCATTTTGGTCCAGATTCGTGAGCAAGAAATAAATAACGCTTTCCGTCTTGCTCTTTAATGGCTAAGCCTTCACCCCCTTTGCCCGCTCCTCCTAAATCTGAGTGTCCAACTATTTGAATGTTTAAGCGATCAGGAGGGGGCGTTTGAGATTGTGCAGCTAAAACTATTGGCGTTATGCTGAGAAGAGCTAAAGCTTTTATTAATTGAGCAAGGAAAATACGCATACGCATGCTAAAAGATCTCCATCCGTTATTGAATTAAATAGCTTAGGCTTAGCAATCAGATTGCAGCCACGGGTATTACAACCTTATTATGGTGCTATTGAATTATGAAATCTGGGTTGACACATTGATTCAGGTGTAAACCCTATTAGACTTTACATTACTGAGGTATGTGTAAATATCATTCATTACGCTCCCCCAGTCACCAATCTTGGATTGTCGGTACAGGGATAGGCTCGGGTACCATTCAGATGTAGTTCCAACACTCCTCCACCTCCAATCTGGGGAAAAGGGGAGTAACAAAAGAGTTGGAATTCCAAGCGAACCCGATAAGTGTGCAATGCTTGTGTCTACTGTGACGACCAAATCCAAGCACTTTAGGATTGCACTTAAATCAGAAAAGTTTTCAATAGAAATTTGTGTATTGATAAATTGTCCAGATCTATTTTTAGCAGTGAATTCAAAATTTACTAGATCGTTATTTCGTATCTCTTTTTGCAGATTGACATAAAAGTTATTTATGGGAAGGCACTTGGCAAATGTTTCAAAAGGAATTGAACGATTATGATCATTCAAATGTTTTGAATTTCCACTCCAAGCTATTCCGACCCTTAGTTTTAAATGGTCGGGCCTTCCAGATTCTTCAACATTCAGATGATTTTGCTTATTTGCGTGTTGATTATTTTGAATGATCTCATCGCTTATTCTCTCTTCCCAGTAACTCGTGGCTTCATTAGGTACTTTGAACTGAAATGCAGGCGGATGTGCTGCGTATTCGGTATGATTAAGTAGTTTGTGGTGTGCAAGCGCCAAACTCATTAAGGGGCAGACGTAATCTGTTGTACCAAGCGCTTCTTCAAACTGAGCATCTGTTGAAATAATATCAAAGGGTGGTTTTGAGTGCTTATACAAAGAAAACAACTCGGGCTGAACTTTGAGGGTTACCTTAGCCCCAAGGGTGCTTAGTATCGTTGCATAACGACTGAACTGTATTGTGTCGCCAAGACCTTGCTCGTTAAATAGCAAAATACTACGATTTTTTATTTCTTCATGGCCCGACCAAACGGGTTTGCCGAGGTTTGCGGGATCAGGGGTGAGTCCTAGTCTTGGATTTTTCCAGCGGTATTCAAATAGTTCAAATCCTATTTCAAATTGGCCTTGTGTTAAAAGTATTAGACTTCGGTTCCATAGCGGATCAACTAGATTACTATTTAAAACACTTGCTCTGGTAAGCTGAACTAGAGCATTGTCAAGATCCATCTCTTCATGGAGAAAGACGCCAAGATTGTTATAAGCATCTACATAGGAAGGATCAAGTTCGATGGACGTTTCATAATCAACTCTCGACCTCTCGCGTTCTCCTAAGTTGATCCAGGAATTACCACGGTTGTTAAACGCCGCAGCATAACTTGGGACCAGTTTCAGTGCAACGTCATAGTCAGAAATGGCTCGCTGATACTCCTTAAGTCCTTTGTATAGATTCGCACGGTTAAAGAAGGCCTCACATTGGCTAGGCGCTAGAGTGATTACTTTATCGTATTCGCCAAGAGCTTCCTTTGTTTGACCCAAGTCGTTTAAAACGACTGCTCTATTTAGGATTGCACTTGTACAACTAGGGTCGATAATTATTGCTTGAGTGTAAGCCTCAAAGGCGTACTCTAGATTTAGGAGATCTTTAAAAGCATTTCCCATATTAACCAAAGGGTCAACAAAATAGGGGGCAAAGTAATATGCTTGTTTAAAGCACTCGATAGACTCGCTCAAACGACCAAGTGCATAAAGGGCCGTGCCTTTGTTGCTGAGCGCTTGCGGGTGATTTTCCCTAAGCCCTAAAGCCTTATTAGATGACTCAATGCTTTCAACGTACAAACCCATTTGACTTAGTATTAAAGCCATATTGGTGTGCGCTTCCAAGTAGTACGGATTTATCTTGATGGCTTGCTCGTATCCCCTTAATGATTGAATTAAGTCCTTGGATTCAAAAAAGATTTGGCTTCTGTTGTAATAAGCCTCAGCATTTTGTGGAGAGTAGATAATTGAAAATTCATAACTCTCAATGGCCAACTCTATTTTGTTGTAATCTCTATAAGTATTTCCTCTGTTGTTATAGGCCTCGGCATAGTCCGGTTTAAATTTAATAGACTTATTAAAACAATCTATTGCCTGCTCGAACTCTTTAACCTCTTTATATGCATAACCCAGGTTATTTAAAACACTTACGTTGTTAGGTTGTATTTTCAGCGCTTTGAGCAGATAGACAACCCCTTCTTTGAATCGTCCCGTTTGTGCACAAAGCGTTCCAAGAAGTTGGAGTGCGTCAAAATGATTACTATTGAGTTCCAAAATCTTCAAATAACCATTCTCAGCAGAACTGAAGTTCCCCTGTTTATGCAGTTCAATGGTTGTTTGTAGGCTACTTTGAATTAGGGCGATGGAGCTGGACGCCGCATCTCTAGTGGTGCGAGTCTTGGGGGGAGTTTTTACTTTTGAGTGTTTCTTAGCCACCCCTCTACTGTAATCTAAAGCCGTAGGTTGGTTCCTAGAGGAGGTGGGATAAAAATAAACACTTTCCTGTTAATTGGGCTTGCAGTTTGTCAGTGTGAAAACTTTTGTGAAACTAGAATAGGTTCAGTTTTGAACACAAAGGAGAAAATATGAGGGTTAATAAAATTATGTCTGAGGTATCTTTAGTGATCGCAGATCTAGCAGTATCAATCGACGGTGAAATAAAAAGTTGTCCAACACTTTGCGCTGTGGTGCCCGGGGAAGGATCAACGCTAGACCAATTGATCCCCTTAAATACGCCCGACGGTCGACCCATTTTCATGAACTACGACAATGCAATTAGGCCTCTTAACTCCTAAAATTTGTAACGTCGACCACCTGAGGGGTTGCCCAATATAAAGCTCGGTATATTAAAGCTCGGTATATTAAAGCTCGGTGTATATGGAAGGTGGTGAGTAGGCGGGAGGAGTCTACTTTGATTTAAAGTCTGGCGTCACAGCGTCCAGAACCGAACCCACAGCTTTAACCCCAGTAGATACTACGGTTACCCCAGCAGAGACAACATCCACAGCGCCTGAGACCACAAGGTCACCAACCTCCAAGACGGCGCAACCGTTCAAACCGAGGACTAAAATTAGTGCTGTGAGCCAGTTAAGATATTTGTTCATGAATGAGGGCAATTAAGCTTTAGGGAGGATATGCCTTTAATAGTCTAGTATCAAAAGGCCGGGTTAAATACAAGTCCAGACGATAAGAATACCATAGCATAGGCCAAAAAAAAGAGGACTCAAGGAGTCCTCTTTAAGGCGTACCAATTGATTATCTGGCTACGTAGACGATATCAACACGGCGGTTAGCTGCCCAAGCCTCTTCAGTGTGACCTGGATCTTTTGGCTTCTCTTTACCAAAACTAACTGCCTCAATCGCGTCCTTGTTAACACCTAGGAGTTCTAGCGATTTCTTTACGGCCTCAGATCTTTTTTGACCTAAAGCTAAGTTGTACTCGCGGCCACCGCGCTCATCAGCGTTACCCTCAAGACGCACTTTTGCAGTGCTGTGAGTTGCAATGTATTTTGCATGGGCACTGATTAAAGCTTCGTCAGAAGTCTTGACTTTGAAGTTATCAAAATCAAAATAAACGCTTCGGTTAGCTAATGGAGACTTGGGGTCGTCTAATGGAGAGACCTCTACCATTTTCACAGTTGACTGAGCCGCAGGGGCTGAAGTATTTGAATCGGGTGTCTGGGCAACCGTTGGTGCGGGAGCCTTTGTGGAGCTACAAGCAACCACTAATAAAGATAACAATAAGAAACTATATTTTTTAGAGAATTTCACAGGGGGGCTCCTTTTGTTTAATCCACAAATTATAAGCAATCAGTTACAACTTATAAGCGCTGTGGCTCTGTTTTTTGAGTCTTTTACTCTGATTTCTGTGTTTGCAGTCCTTAATCTTGAAAAAAACCAACACCAAGTCGTCGGGGAATTAAACCCGGTTTTAAACTGTTTTTGCTCTGCATGTGCTTTCAACCCTGCACCTATGTGCTCTGTCAGGTTGGTTAAAAGAAAACCATTGATTCAGTTGGGACACATCAAGCGCCTCCTGGCTCGCAAGTATCTGATTGACGTAATTTACGAGTGCGGTTTAGCCTTTGAGGGGTTTGTTTTTAGTGTGTATGCCAGCGAACATTAGCCAAAATAAATAACAATTGAGGTCAAAACTGGCCTGGTTACTTTTGATTCAATGAGCAGGCTATGCTCTAAAAGTATTACATAATATTTATAAAGTTGACTGTTGAAAACCTCTAAGGTCTGTGCTTTGTTTGTCTTAAATAGAGCGAAGGTTCTTTACAAAACTTTAAGCTTTTTCTAGTGTTTCCTGCAACTCCATCCATCTGTTTTCGTAATTCTCAAGTTCATTTTGAAGGTCTTTTAGACGTTTACCCATGCCCGCAAGCTCTGCCGGGGCTGCGCCAGCAATTAATTGTTGCTCAAGGTTGGTCTTCTCTGCAGTTAATTGAGCAAGTTTTAAATCTATGGTTTTAAGCTCTTTTAAGATCGGCTGAGATTGTTCCTTTTTTTGATTTCTCAGCTCAGCCTCTCTTTTTCTCCTCTCCTTGGCGCTAATAATCTCTCCCTCAACAATGGGGGTAGCTGGTTTTTTGGACTGCTTAGAAGTGTCCTCAAGTTGCTGATCGCTGGTGGAGTCAACACGGGTTGCGCCTTGAATTTCTTTTGTATCTGCAGATTTAGAGAGGTTAACTTTGCCTGAAAACTCTTCCTTCATGAGCTCCTTTATTCGTTTAGCCTCGGCCAGCAAATACTGCTGATAATCGTCCAAATCCCCAACGAAGTCTTCAATCACGCCGCGCCCAACAAGCCAAAACTCCTCACAGACCGCTCTTAAAAGAGCTCTGTCATGGCTTACCAGTAAGACACTTCCATCGAACTGATTCAGTGCCATCCCAAGGGCCTCTCGTGTAACTAGGTCAAGGTGATTGGTGGGTTCATCTAGGAGTAAAAGATTTGGCTTTTGCCAAACTATCATAGCAAGCACTAGTCTTGCTTTTTCCCCGCCACTTAATGTCCCAACGGGTTGAGAGACCATTTCATTGACAAATCTAAAGGTACCTAAATAGTTGCGCAGTTCTTGTTCACGAGTTTGTGGAGCAATCTCTTTTGCAAGTCGGATAAAGTGCATTAAAGGTGAGTCCTCGGGACTCAAAACATCTAATTCTTGTTGAGCAAAATAGCCAATTCGCAGTCCTTTGCCCTCAACTACAGAGCCACTAAGTAAGGGCATCGCTTTCGCAATTGTTTTAATAAACGTTGATTTCCCCTGACCATTAGCCCCCAATACGCCAATCCGTTGCCCTGAGAGGACCGATCGGTTTATATCTGTCAAAATAGTTTTCTTCGTTCCGTCAGCAATGTATCCAAAATCCCCAGATTTAAGTGAAATCATAGGATTAGGCAGGGAGGGAGAGGGCTTGAACTGAAACTCAAAATCAGCAGTTCCCGCGACAGGAGCAACTCTAGACATGCGCTCAAGCGCCTTGACTCTACTTTGAGCTTGTTTGGCTTTGGAGGCTTGTGCTTTGAAGCGGTTTATAAAGGACTGAAGATGCTCGATGCGAGCGGATTGTTTAACGAAGGCAGCTTGCTGCAAAAGGAGTTGCTGAGTTTTGAGCTCTTCAAAGGTGCTGTAGTTCCCACCGTATCGTGTTAATTTGGAATCCTCTAAATGCAGAGTGACTTTGGTAATAGAGTCTAAGAATTCCCTATCATGGCTGATGACCAGCATCGTACCTGTATAGCGCTGCAACCAACTCTCAAGCCAAACAAGCGCATCTAAATCCAAATGATTGGTTGGTTCATCCAAAAGGAGCAAATCAGAGGGACACATCAAAGCACGAGCCAGTTGAAGTCTCATGCGCCATCCACCGGAGAAACTGTTAACGCTACTCTCGAGTTGATCTGGCCTGAAGCCAAGGCCTAAGATGAGGGATTGAGCTCTAGATTTAGCATCATGAGCCCCTAAATCGGAGAGTGCTAAATGCGCGTGGGCGATTTCCATTCCGTCTTGTGAGTCCTCAGCCCTTTTTAACGCGTTGTTTGCCTCCTCTAAGGCGGTATCGCCGCTCAGTACAAAGTCTGTGGCTGACTCTTCGCTCTCAGGCATCTCCTGTGCAACCTGAGCCATTCTCCAAGAACTCGGTATTTGAATCTCTCCTTTGTCCTCGCTAAGTGTTTTGTTGAGCAGTGCAAAAAGACTTGATTTCCCCGCACCGTTTCTCCCTATGAGGCCCACCTTCTCGCCGGGGTTAATGGTCACGCTTGCGCCGTCTAGAACTACTTTGGCGCCTCGTCGTAATACGACGTCCTGAATAACAATCATAAAAGCTTCAAAAAATTAAAAATAACAAGTAAAGGAGTCCCTAAGACCCCGGTGGAAATTAAAAAATATTAACTGTGTTGGTAAGCGACCAATGCATTCTTTGTAATTAATACAATTTGGTCCTCTCCCATACTAGTCTCAAGCCAAACACCTTCCAGCGAGGGAAAAGCTTTATCAAAGTATTCACGCTCATGTCCAATTTCGAGCACTATCACACCAATATCGCTTAAATAACTCGGTGCATCATTCAAAAATTTCCGGATGAAATCCATGCCGTCTACGCCGCCGTCTAAAGAGAGTGCGGGCTCCGCGCGATACTCCGGAGGTAATTCCTTCATACTTTGAGCGTTCACATAGGGGGGATTACATAAAATAAGATCGTAAGGACCACTCGCATGATCTAAGCCATCAGATATTTGTATCTTTATGCGCTCCCCAAGCATATGACGATCGACGTTAATACGCGCGATCTCTAATGCCTGTAAAGATATATCGAGTGCATCGATCTGAATATCTGGATAAACCATCGCGCTTATCACAGCCAAACTACCGTTTCCAGTACACAAATCAAGTACGCGAGAGGTGTGAATGTCTAACCAAGGATCAATACTGGCGTTAACCAAACACTCTGCTATGAGGCTTCTAGGGACGATGCTACGCTCGTCAACAAAAAAAGGTATACCTTGTAGCCAGGCTTCGCCTGTTAAATATGCGCTTGGTAAGCGCTTATTTATTCGCTCATCAATTAAGTTAAGTGCCCGTTCAATTTGCCCCGGATTAAGATCACTGTTAAGTGTCGTTGTGTCCGTATCTAACTCCAGACCCAGGCTCCAAAGAATAAGCCAAGATGCCTCGTCGTGGGCGTTGTTAGTGCCGTGACCAAAACAAACTCCAGCTTGTATTAATCGTTCCTGTGCTTCAAGAATGAGTTCCTGAAGTTTCATTATTTTTTCGCCAGGGTGGACCCACTGGTAACGTTTAAAAGTTCAAGTGTTTTTAAGTAAACGTTTTTGAGATGCTCTAAATCATTGACTGCTACACATTCATTGATTTTGTGAATCGTTGCGTTGGGTGGGCCAAGTTCGATCACCTCAGGACAGATCGTTGAGATAAAGCGACCATCACTTGTTCCACCCGTAGTTGATAGCTGAGGGGTGATATGACAGACCTCCCTAACTGCACTGCGCACTGCCTCGACCAAACCACCCTCAGGCGTTAAAAAAGGCATGCCACCAAGGGTCCACTTTAAGTCGTATTCAAGTGAGTGACGATCCAAAATTGTGTGAACTCGTGATTGCAAGCTCTCGGCGCTGGATTCTGTGCAAAATCTAAAATTAAAATCAACAGTGCAATCGCCAGGAATTACGTTTGATGCCCCGGTACCAGCGTGAATATTACTGACCTGCCAACTGGTTGGCTGAAAATATTCATTACCCTGGTCCCACTGAGTTTGCACTAATTCTTGCAAAGCAGGGGCAAATTGATGAATCGGATTACGAGCGAGTTGTGGGTAGGCAATATGCCCCTGAACTCCCTTGATGACCAATTTACCGCTCAGTGTGCCGCGGCGACCGTTTTTGATCATATCGCCAGTTTTTTCGACTGCCGTAGGCTCTCCAACAATGCACCAGTCCAACTTTTCAGATCGTGATTTGAGTAGCTCACACACTTTAACAGTGCCACCAGTGGCCGGACCCTCCTCATCGCTAGTAATTAAAAAAGCAATATTTAGATCGGGGGATTTCGTGTTCGCATAAAACTGCTGCGTTGCAATAACCATAGCAGCTAAAGAGGACTTCATGTCAGAGGCGCCTCTTGCGAATAGAAAACCATTTTTGTAAGTGGGCGTGAATGGATCACTGTCCCACTTTGCTAGTGGTCCTGTTGGGACAACATCCGTATGACCTGCAAAAACCAACGTCTTGGCTGTCGGGTTACTGGACTTTTTGATCGCCCAAAGGTTCGTAACTAACTCTGCACCTTCTCCATCGTATATCCACTCCTCTTTAAACCCAAGCGGAGCCAGTTCTTCCATTAATATCTTTTGACAGTCTGCATCATTGGGTGTCAGCGACACTTGAGATAGCAGACGCTCGGTTAAAGCCAGCAAGTTTGACATGAGATGGACGAAAGGTTAGTTGTAATGATCCACCGGCTCAGCGTGAGTTCAGAGTTTCGGTTGTGGTGCCTGGCATAAATGGGTGCTTAGTCGCGTAAAAGATCATTTAAGCTTGTTTTAGCGCGAGTTTGAGCGTCAACACGCTTCACGATAACTGCGCAGTACAAACTGTATTTACCCGATTCGCTGGGCAGATTTCCAGAGACAACAACCGAGCCAGACGGAACTCGTCCGTACATTACTTCGCCTGTTGATCTGTCGTAAATCTTAGTGCTCTGACCAATGTAGACACCCATAGAAATTACCGAATTTTCTTCAACAATCACACCCTCAACGATTTCTGAGCGAGCACCAATAAAGCAATTGTCTTCAATAATGGTTGGATTTGCTTGTAGTGGCTCGAGCACTCCACCAAGACCAACGCCGCCAGATAGATGAACATTTTTTCCAACCTGAGCGCAAGAACCAACGGTCGCCCAAGTGTCTACCATTGTTCCCTCATCAACATATGCGCCGATATTGACATAACTTGGCATCAAAATAGCACCTTTGGCAATGTAGCTTCCCCGACGCGCAACGGCTGGGGGAACCACGCGCACGCCGCTGTCTTTCATCTCCTGTGGGCTTAAGGTAGCAAACTTTGTAGGTACCTTGTCATAGAACCCAAGGTCACCTGCATGAATAGGAACGTTATCGCTGAATTTGAAGCTGAGTAGAACTGCTTTTTTTATCCACTGATGCGTCTCCCATTGGCCAACAGATTTGCGCGTGCTGACACGTAGTCGTCCAGCATTAAGTTCGTGGATAACGTGATCTACGGCCTCAGTAATTTCTTTGCCGGCATTTGCGATACTGAGTTGAGCGCGGTTTTCCCAGGCCTGATCAATGATGTTTTGTAATTGTTGTGTCATAGTAGATTGAATAAATAGTTAAAAATGAAAGATTAAAAATTTTTGTTTACAAATTCTTTAATGCGCGTTGCGGCTTCTAAGCATTCTTTGGTTTCTGCGACCAAAGCCATGCGAATTCTGCCTTCACCAGGATTTTTGCCGGCTACTTCTCTCGCCAGGTAACTACCGGGTAAGACGGTGACATTGTATTGAGTCAAAAGTTCTTTTGCAAAAGACTCATCATCTCCGCCCGGTACACCCGCCCATAGGTAAAAAGCCGCGTCAGGTAAGCGAACGTCCAAGCAAGACTCTAGAACCGGTGTGACAGCGGCAAATTTCTCTCTGTACATATTACGGTTGAGTGTGACGTGCTCCTCATCGTTCCAAGCTACTACGCTTGCCGCCTGAACCATACCGCTCATTGCACTGCCGTGGTATGTTCTGTAAAGAAGGTAGGGCTTAATTAGTTCTGCATCTCCAGCTACAAAGCCGCTCCTCATACCAGGTACGTTACTGCGTTTAGACAGTGATGTAAATGCTATTAAATTTTTAAAGTCTCGAAGCCCTAATTTTTGTGCCGCTTCTAGCCCACCAAGTGGTGCTTCGTCTCTGAAGTAAATTTCGCTGTAGCACTCATCTGATGCAATGACAAAACCATATTTCTCGCTGAGTTTAAAAAGCTTTCTCCACTCCTCAAGGTCCATAACTGCGCCGGTTGGGTTGCCAGGTGAGCAAACAATGACAAGCTGAGTGCTCCTCCAAATATCCTCCGGCACGAGTTCCCAGTTAAGACCAAAATTACGAGCGGGATCACTCGGTACGTAGTAGGGTTGGGCGCCGGCTAAAAGTGCCGCACCCTCATAAATTTGATAAAAAGGATTCGGGCAAATTACACGAGCATTTGCAGTCGAACCTTGAGGATTGATTACGGCTTGTGTAAACGAGAAGAGTGCCTCGCGTGATCCATTGGTCGGTAAGATTTGAGTAGTGGGATCAAGCTTAACCCCGTATCTGCGCTGCACCCAATTGGCACATGCTTGCCTGAGCGCTGGATCCCCAATGGTTGGAGGGTAGGCACTCAGCGCTTTAAAATTTTGTGACAGCGTCTCTAAGATAAAGGGGGGGGTAGCATGCTTGGGCTCACCAATTCCAAGGCTAATGGGCGAGTATTTTGGATTTGCTGGTATGCCAGAAAATAACTGCTTCAGGCGTTCGAATGGATAGGGCTGAAGCTTTTCTAATAGTGGATTCATCCCCGTATTATCTTTGAATTCCATCTGGCAATCATGCCAATTTTCTACAAACCCAAAAATCCTACAATGCCGGACTTATTGAACCAAACCTTTTTAAGCCAACTCAAAGCCCTTGCTTACTCATAAGCCAAGAGCTAATTGTTTCTGTGTTGGTAGATCAGAAAACCTCGAAAAATAACGGCAGTCATTTCCAGTCAAAAGACTAACTTATCTTATTGACTCAAGGCTCCTCGATAGCTTTGAGCATCATTTTCACAAGTCCTTGGGATTTTTGCTCCTTTTCACAGGGCAAATTACGCTGTAGGTGTCTAAAAATAGACGTAAATTAGTAATAAATAACTCATCTATTAACTTGTATGGTAACTATGTTCGATTACAGGAGATACTAGAGGGTTTCCAATTGAGAGTTTGGGGTAATTGGTAGGCGAGTTATCATCTCTTGTTACCCCACTCTTAAAGGTATTCGTTTGAGTGTTTAGATTACGTTTTCTTATTACTAGTTTCAAGGGTGTGCTTCGGTGCGTTTAACTTCCATCAAAATTTCAGGTTTCAAGTCATTTGCTGAGCCAACAACTTTTATGCTTCCTGGGCAATTGGTTGGTGTGGTCGGCCCCAATGGCTGTGGTAAGTCCAACATTATTGATGCCGTTCGCTGGGTCTTAGGGGAGAGCAGGGCCAGTGAGTTACGGGGTGAATCGATGCAAGACGTTATCTTTAACGGCACCACTACTCGAAAGGCCTCTAGTCGCTCAAGCGTAGAGTTAATTTTTGACAACTCCGATCACCGAGCCGGTGGTCAGTGGGCTCAGTACACTGAAATTGCAGTAAAACGGGTTTTAACACGTGATGGCACCAGCAGTTATTACTTAAACAACCAACCCGTTCGTCGTCGCGATGTGCAGGATGTATTCCTCGGAACTGGCTTAGGTCCGCGCGCTTACGCAATCATCGGGCAAGGTACTATCAGCCGTATTATTGAGTCCAAACCAGAGGAGTTAAGACTCTTTTTAGAGGAAGCTGCAGGCGTCTCTAAGTACAAAGAAAGACGCAGAGAAACCGAGAACAGACTCTCTGACACCAGAGAAAACTTGGTTCGTGTTGAAGACATTTTGCGTGAGTTGAATGCAAACCTAGAGAAACTCGAAAAACAAGCTGAGGTTGCTAATCACTACAACCAATTAACTGCTGAGGTAACCCTCAAACAACAACAACTTTGGTATCTGAGACGCGCTGAGGCCGAAAAAGATCAAACCCAGGTCAAGACTCAGCAAGAGCGAGCTGCAACTGATTTAGAAGCTAAAGTGGCAGACCTTAGGAAAATCGAATCAGAGTTAGAGACCATCAGACAATCCCATTACCTATCTGGTGATCAACTCAATCAAGCTCAGGGCTTGCTTTATGAGTCAACCGCTGAGGTAGGTCGTTTAGAAGGCGAGATTCGTTTTGTTGTTAGCTCAAAGGAGCGAACTCAAGAGCGTATCAAACAACTCAACGAGCAACGCGTGCAGTGGACTTTGCAAAAGACACAGGCCGAAGAAGAGTTGGCGCGACTCATAGAGTCCGAATCAACACAAGTCGAGCAGTTGAGCATACTTGAGGCTAGGTTAGAGGAAGAGCGCGAGCACCTCCCAAGTGTTGAGGCGCAGTGGAGAACTGCACAAAACGATGCAGAGGCCCAAAAATCCAAAGTAACCGAGATACAACAACATATCCAAGTTCTCGCCGCTGATCAACGAAACCTTGATGAGCAAGAGCGTCAATTAGAGATGCGCGCTGAACGCTTAAACAGCGAACACGCCTCACTTGAAGCTCCGGACCAAGAACGCTTGAACAAACTTGAATCAGAACTTAGCGTTGCTAAAGAGAGTTTTGAGAGTGCTGAATCGCAAATGCATGAGCTCCAAGAACGCGTCCCAGCATTAGACAAAGCCAGGAGTGAGGCCCAAGAGCGTAGCAATCAAGAGTCTGCAAAGCTCTCAGACTTGAGCGCAAGGCTTGACGCGCTGGTCTCATTACAAGAGCGTGTTAAGACCGATTCTCGTTTAAAACCATGGTTGTCCAAACACGGCTTAGAGGGCTTAGAGGCTCTATGGGGACGCATTCATATTGAGAAAGGTTGGGAAAATGCTTTGGAAGCAGCGTTGCGAGAAAGGCTTGCTTCGTTGGAGGTTTCAAAGCTCGAGTTGGTATCCTCGTTTGCTAAGGACGCACCGCCCGCTAAACTATCTTTTTATGCGAGTCATTCCAAATCCGCGAATGGGTCTGCCCAAAAACGTGAAAACCTCACCCCGCTTATTGATTTAGTTAAGACTCGCGACGCCGATCAGCGTGACCTTTTCACGGAGTGGTTACAAGGCGCCTTTACTTGTGGCTCTTTAGATGAGGCTTTAAATTTAAGAGCAAACCTCAACGCAGGAGAGGCAATCTACGTTGCTGCAGGACATTCAATCACTGCAAACAGTGTGAGTTTTTACGCACCTGATAATGAGCAAGCAGGTTTGCTCGCACGAGCTCAAGATATTGAGAATTTGGACAAAGAACTTAAAGCACAAAAGCTAGTTAGTGAGGAGTCCAAAAATAATTTAGTGCGATTAGAGGTTGATTATAAAAATGCATCCCAGCAGTTGACTGAAATTCGTTTGCAGGTAACTCAGCTCCAGCAAAAATTACACGACACACAAGTTCAAACTCTAAAGCTCTCGCAACAAGCTGAGCAAACAAAGCAACGCTCCGATCAGTTGCAATCTGAGTTGGCCGAAATATCTGTATCCAAAGATGCCCTCAAAGAACGCCGCCACGCTGCAGAGGCCCGATTTGAAGCTTTAGACATGGAGTTGTCTGACAACCAAGAACGTTTTGCGAATTTAGAGCAATCCGTAATGGACGCTGAGAAACAGTTGGAACAGGCAAGGGAGGCACTGCGCCAATCAGAGCGATTGCACCAAGAGGCAGAATTTGCGGCCCGCACGCTCATATCTCGTAAAGCTGAACTGGAAAGAGTTGGTCAATCCGCTCAGAGCCAACTTGAAAGTATTTCTGAAGAGGAGACCCGTCTGCACCAAGAACTCGAGCAACTCTCTGACGAGAGTGCTCGTGCAGGACTTCAGCAAGCGCTTGAACTCAAGTCAGAGCGCGAACAAGATCTTGCTACTAAGCGAAGTGAATATGACGGATTAACATCAAGTCTCAGAACTACTGACGAAAGTAGGCTCCAAAGGGAGAGAGAGCTCGAGCCGTTAAGACAAAAAATTACTGATCTACAACTTAAAGAGCAAGCAGCTCGAATTGGTTTTGAGCAATTTGATGAGCAACTCAGATTGGCTGAGGCTAACCTTGAGCAAATCAGTGTATCCATTGAGGAGGGCTCTGTTCAGCTTACAGGGCTTCAGTCATCGATTGATAAGATCCAAAGAGAAATCTCCGCTCTAGGCGCTGTTAACTTAGCCGCATTGGATGAGCTGAGCACGTCAAAGGAGCGCAAGATGTTCCTTGACTCTCAGTCTGCAGATTTGAATGAGGCTATGAACACGCTTGAGTTGGCGATCAAGAAAATTGACGGGGAAACCAGGGAACTCCTGGGGGGCACCTTCAATACGGTGAACGAACATTTTGGTCGCATGTTCCCTGAGCTCTTTGGCGGGGGTAATGCCAAACTGGTCATGACAGGGGAAGAGATTTTGGACTCCGGTGTACAAGTCATGGCGCAACCACCGGGTAAGAAAAATCAAACTATTCATTTGTTGTCGGGCGGTGAAAAAGCACTAACCGCTATTGCCCTAGTCTTTGCGATATTCCAGTTAAACCCCGCACCATTTTGTTTGTTGGATGAGGTGGATGCACCTTTGGACGATGCGAATACAGAGCGCTATGCTAAATTGGTTCGATCAATGTCCAAAGAAACCCAGTTCTTGTTTATCTCTCACAACAAAATTGCAATGGAGATGGCGGAGCAACTCATCGGGGTCACTATGCAAGAGCAAGGTGTATCGCGTATTGTTGCTGTCGACATGGAGGCGGCAGTTTCCCTTGCAGAGACGGCGTAGTAAAGCTTTAAATTTAGGCCAAGTGTTAGATTGAAAAAAAATGAGTAATTTACAAATCGGATTGGCTATATCAGGAGCAATTATCTTAATTGGTCTTTTGATTCACGGATCTTGGACCTCTCGAAAGAGTGTGCCCCGCCAAGCCGAGCCCCTAGTTAGCTCACAAGAGCTTGACGCTTTGGGCGTAAACCACGGTCACGGATCTGGGCCAATAGATCCAAATGGTTCACCCACCAGTTTTAATGAGGAGTTTTTGGCTGCTCAAAACAACTACGGTACCCTGGGATTAGACGCTCTTAATCAAGGTGCAATATCCGGTGTAAAAACTGCGCGTCCACTTATGATGGATGCATTGATTGATGTTTTAACGCTTATTGAACTTGAGGCACCCGTCAGCGGCGAGGCCGCTTTACAAGCTTTCCCGCAGTCGCGTAGAGTCGGGACTAAAATTTTTGCTGTTGAGGGGCTGAACGCAGAAACGGGGGAGTGGGAACATTTACGCACCGGCCAACGTTACAGCGCATTTCAATCTGGGGTTCAACTTGCCAATAGAGGTGGTGCACTCAATGAGATTGAATTTTCTGAGTTCGTCATGAAAACGCAAACATTTGCTGATCACTTTAATGCCACTCCTGAGTTCCCAGATATGATTGAGGTCATAGCTAGGGCTCGTGAGCTTGATCAGTTTGCAACTCAACACGACGCACAACTGAGCTTCACCATCAAAACTCAAGACAGTGCTTGGAGCCCCGGATATGTTCACCAACATGCTGCCCATGTGGGCTTTACTGCTGGTTCTATTGCAGGGCGCATGGTGATTCCCTCTGATATAGCAGGGAGTCCGCCGTTGTTGAGTTTGATTTACGATAGTCGTGCAGCTCTTGCGGACGATCCAAGTTTGGCAGCCATTAATGAAATTTCTTTATTGCTAGACGTAACGCACGTGCCGCGGACTCAGGCGCCTTTCCCCTTGATGTGTCAACTCGCTCAGCAACTTGCATCTGAGATGGACGGTGTCGTAACCGATGACAATGGGCAGCCTTTAAACGAGTCATCTATGCAAATCATTAATCGTGACCTAGAACAACTCTACACCGCCTTAGAGCAGCGAGATTTAGCAGCTGGATCATCACAGGCTAGAAGATTGTTTAGTTAATTTGCATTGAATTTTTGGGAATATCCTCAACACACTCTTCTTACAGCGTTTAAATTTACTCGTAATATGGATCTATTTAGTTCACTTAAATCCGATGATCCTGAAGATCTTAGTGAAGTTATTCGTGAGCTAACATCCCTTAAAGAATTACTAAATCAGTACGCTTACAACTATTACGTATTAGACGCTCCCACTGTCCCCGACGCGGAATATGACAGACTTTACAAAAGACTGGAGTTGTTGGAGTACGAGTACCCACAACTACTAGATCCCAACTCTCCAACACAACGCGTTGGAGGTGCTGCAGTTGAGGCGTTTGAGTCTCACCGGCACGCAGTACCCATGCTGTCTTTAAAAACCGAGACCAATTCCGAGTCCAGTGGAGCAGAAAATTTTGACACTCGTATTAGAAAGGAACTTGGTCTTGGCCCAAACGCTCCCTTGGTTGAGTACATTGCTGAATTAAAGTTTGATGGACTAGCGATGAATATTCGCTACGAAGACGGCAAACTAGTTCGCGCTACGACAAGGGGAGACGGCGAGTTTGGTGAGGACGTTACTCATAATATTCGTACCATTTCACAGATCCCGCTTGAACTAAAAATAAATGACGCAAAGTTGCTGACCCACCCTGTTATTCCTAGGGTCTTGGAAGTAAGGGGCGAAGTTTATATGCGACTGGATGATTTCCAAAAACTAAATGAACGCCAAAGAGACAAAATCTTAAAAGGGGCCAAGGGGGAGCGTACCTTTGTTAACCCGAGAAATGCTGCTGCGGGGGCGGTGCGCCAACTCGACCCTAGGATTGCTGCAGAGAGGCCTTTAAGTTTTTTTGCTTACGGGGTCGGAGAAGTGAGGTGGATAAATGATGAGCAAACAAATCCTCAGGATCTCTCATCCATTTTCAAAACACATAAAAATTTACTTGATTCGCTCAAAGCCCTCGGATTTCCGGTTGACTCGCACGCAGAACTTGTTAGCGGAGCGCAGGGGCTGATTTCATACCACCAAAGAATGGGACAACTGCGTAAGAACCTACCATTTGATATAGACGGCGTTGTCTATAAGCTTAACGATACAACGCTGCAACAAAAATTAGGATTTATTACGCGTGAGCCCAAATGGGCCGTTGCTCATAAATATCCCGCTCAAGAGGAATTGACAACTGTGCTTGGTATTGAAGTTCAAGTTGGCCGGACGGGCAAACTGACGCCAGTTGCCAAGCTCTCTCCAGTTTTTGTTGGAGGAGTAACTGTCACAAACGCCACACTCCATAATCAAGACGAGGCGCAGCGCAAGGACGTGAGAGTTGGGGATACTGTGATCGTCAGGCGTGCTGGGGACGTTATCCCTGAAGTTGTATCGGTACTCTTGGATAAAAGGGTGGGTACCCCAGAGCCTTTTAAAATGCCCTCAAATTGTCCGGTCTGTGCGAGCCTAGCGGTGCGCGAGGAGGGTGAGGCTGACTTTAGGTGTACGGGTGGACTTTACTGCGCCGCTCAACGTAAACAAGCTTTCCTGCATTTTGCGCAACGAAAAGCCCTGAACATTGAAGATTTGGGTGAGAAACTCGTTGATCAATTGGTGGATACAGGAACGCTTAAGACGTTACCTGATATGTACCGCTTAGGCTTAACTTCCCTAATCACGCTGGAGAGGATGGCTGAGAAATCAGCCTCCAATGTTTTAGCCAGTATTGAGCGATCTAAGACAACCACTTTAGCCCGGTTTTTATTTGGTCTAGGTATTAGACATGTTGGTGAGACAACGGCTAAGGATTTAGCTAAACATTACGGATCCATTGACGCAGTAATGAGCGCAGAGGTTGAGGACCTCCTATCTGTCAAGGATGTAGGGCCTGTGGTTGCCAATAGTGTGCGCACATTTTTTGATCAACCCCATAACGTTGAGGTTGTTAACCAACTCCGAGCTTGTGGCGTAAGCTGGTCTGAGAGTGCTCCTAACGGATCAGGCTCATCCAATCTTGAACTTCCCCTTGCTGGCAAGACCTATGTGATTACGGGGACTTTAAGCCGTTATAGTCGGGAAGATCTTAAGGAACAACTAGAGTCTTTGGGCGCTAAAGTGTCCTCAAGTGTTAGCGCTAAAACCACCGCTCTCATTGCCGGTGAAGCTGCAGGATCAAAGCTCACCAAAGCACAGGAGCTTGGAATACTGATTTTGGGTGAGGACGAACTTGAAGCGCTTCTAAATTTCAATTAGCATTTTTTATGGGGTGGCTTGCTTATGGCTGTTAAAGAAATACTTAAAATGGGAGATCCCAGACTTCTTCGAGTTGCCTTAGAAGTAGATACTTTTGATACCCCGCAACTCACTGCGCTTTTGAAGGACATGACAGACACCATGAAACATGCTCAGGGTGTTGGTCTAGCAGCTCCTCAAATTGGCGTCAATCTACAAGTTGTCATGTTCGGCACCGGAGAGCCCAACCCCCGATACCCTGAGGAGGCACCTGTCGCTAAAACAGTACTTATTAATCCCATTATCAAGCCTTTGTCCGAGGATACGGAGGAGGGTTGGGAGGGATGTCTGTCTGTCCCTGGGCTGAGGGGTAAAGTGCCTAGGTGGAAGTCCATCCAATACTCAGGGTTTGATGAGAGGGGACTCCCAATTCAGAGAGAAGCAAACGGATTTCATGCACGTATGGTGCAACACGAATGCGATCACCTTTGGGGTATTTTGTATCCAATGCGGATAAAAGATTTCACCCAGTTCGGATACACAGAGGTGCTATTTCCTGGACTAAGTGACGCAAGCGACGATTAATCTGCTTTTATATCGAGTGATTTAACTAGTTTTTGGTATTTTGATATTTCCAAGCCAAGGAACACTTTAAAAGCTGCTGGGGTGGCGGGCCCCTCAGTTTGCAGTCCTTGTGAGTCTAATGTTTTACGAATAGTAGGATCGGCCATTGCCTGCTTAGTGGCCTTGTCGATCGCGGCGATCAAGGCTGCAGGCATGTCTTTGGGACCCATCACCGAATACCAATTTGTAATATCAAAATTGGATAACCCAACCTCATTAAACGTTGGAACGGTAGGCAATATATTCAAACGCTTGGGCGTAGATACGGCGAGCGCTTTGAGACTTCCTTTTTTAATTTGTTCCAAATTAGGCGGAACGGTATCAAAGTTCATAGTGATTTGATTTGCCAATAAATCAATAATTGCCTGTCCGCTTCCCTTATAAGGAACATGATTTAAGCTAACACCTGTGGTTTGTGCAAATAAAGCCCCGGTTAGGTGTTGGGTGCTGCCAATGCCTGATGAGCCATATGAAAGCGCTCCAGGGTGTGCTTTAGCCATTGCAATTAACTCCGCAACAGAGTTTACGGGGAGCGCTGTGTTGACAACTAAAACGTTAGGCACATAACCTAAATAGGTTATGGTTGTGAAATCTGTTGCAGGGTTGTAAGGAACTTTTTGCAGAACAAACGGAGAGATTGCGTTTGAATTAGAGTGTCCAACTAAAAGTGTGTAACCGTCGGGTGCGGACTTGGCAACGAAATCTGCTGCGATAGTGCCTGCAGCGCCTGTTTTATTTTCGATGATGACGCTTTGTCCTAGGATCTCACCAAGCTTTGGAGCTAGTGCTCTTGCAACAATATCAGTGCCGCCACCAGGTGCGAACCCAACAATCAATCTGATGGGTTTACTGGGCCAATTTGACGAAAGTCCTGAAGGTCCCTGGGATAGAGGGGCAACTGGGCCGGGTGAGTTTGTCGCTGCAGAACTCCCCGTTACTGGCGTTGGCGTGGTGTTGTTGGAGGTCTGTGCTGGAGCAGGATTTGCAAAAAATAAACTTGCAAAAAGGCATAGATAAACCGCTTTTATCAAGCGACTATTCAAGTTAAGTGCATTGCTTTTTAGTTTTAAGTAAGTCCCAAAGTAATTTTTTAATTCGAACGGACTTTGCAGACTTAAACTTGAATCCATAATTGGATTAGCTACTGAACGTTTAAACTTTTGGAGATTAAGTTCAGTCATAGTTTGGCTTTTTTAACGTACTCGGCTAAAGCATTCAGCTATTCTTCGGTCGTTTAACCAAGAAGTCGTTGCGGCTCTTAGCCCGTGATCTGAGGATAAATGAAGCGCTTTTGCAGAACAATTCTCTGCATTAGCCACATAGGTAAGCTCATTCGCGTCAGCTTTAGTATTGTTGATGGATTTGATGTCGGAGGTGCGAGCAGGCGCGACTTCGTTGCTTGGGTTTTGTTTGCTGGACTGTGCACTTGCTGATACAGAGTAAGTAGCAGTCGTCAAACATATTGCACAAAAGCCTAGTGGTGCAATTAAGCTAAACAGTGAGAACGTTCGTTTACTCATAAAAATATAGTCGCTAAAAAAATTGAATTAACCCAAAGTCATGCACATCGTTTTTAAAATTAATGTGCTTCGTTAATTGTAATCACTTATGAACCTAGTGCAAGTGCCTGTGCAAGCGATCAGCTCAGGTGACTTAATGGGGAATGGCCAATCTAGGGTTTGCGCTTATCAGATCAGGACCTGCAGTGTCAATTCTCATTGGTAAAGGTTAAACGGTATCCGTAAACCCTTGCCTTTTAACCGTCCCCTGACTGGCCGGCGGCCACTGATCCCAATGTTTAAGTGGACGCTGCCTCTAGGAGTTCGGTTTCCATCTCAATTTGAGATTTATTTTGTTGTAACGCCGTGCCCTCGATCAGAAAAATATCTTCAACGCGTTCACCAAGCGTTGTGATTTTTGCAAGTTTTAGGTTGATTTGGTGTTTGGCCAAAATTCTGGCGATTGTGAATAAAAGACCGGCCTTATCGCTGGCAGATACGCTCAGCACCCAGTGCTGCGCTCTCTCATCCGGTAGCAGGGTAACTCTTGGAGTCACTGGGAAATGCTTTACTCGCCTAGACAGCCTGCCTTTGCTCGGGATGGGTAGTGGGGCGGCAAGCTCGATAGTTTTTGTAAGTCCGGATTCCACCATACTTACTAGCTCTCTGTAGTGCGTTACTGAGTCAGAGGTGACCACTTGGAAAGTATCAAGTGCGTAGCCGTTCTTAGCGGTGTGAATTTTGGCATCCAAAATACTGAACTGAGCTTGATCAAAGAAGCCGCAGATCCGTGCAAACAAATCAGGCTGATCAGGGGTGTAGACCATCACTTGAAGTCCCTCACCTAGTGGGGAGAGTCTCGCACGAACGCTAACACCCAGGGATGAGTTTTTCAGTTTGGCCCCCATCAGTGAGCGCATGATTTGACGGGTGTGCCACGCTATCTCAGCGGCCTCATGGCGCATGAAGTAACTCACATCTAGGGTATCCCACAAATCTTTATGCGCCTCAGGGGGGAGCGCGTACAGTGAGAGCATATGCAGTGCTTGGCGCTTGCAAGCTTCAACAACTGCGTCTGGATCAGGTGCACTTCCCCCAAGCGCTCTAACCGTGACCTTGTAAAGATCCTCTAAAAGCTTACCCTTCCAAGCGTTCCAAACTTTGGGACTGGTGCCGCGAATGTCAGCAACGGTCAGCAGATAAAGAGCTGTCAAATTGCGTTCTTTACCAACACGTTTAGCGAAATCTTGTATGACCTGCGGATCACTTAAGTCAGATTTCTGAGCTATCCGGCTCATCGTTAAATGCTCATTTACTAAAAAGACAATGAGCTCCGCATCATCCTTATCGATACCGTGCGCTTTACAAAAACTTCTCGCCTCAACTGCCCCAAGTTCTGAGTGATCCCCACCCCGCCCTTTAGCAATGTCGTGATAAAGCGCAGCCACATAAAGTATCCACGGTTTGTCCCACCCCGCAGCGAGTTGAGAGCACATTGGATACTCATGTGCATGCTCAGGTATAAAGAAACGCCTTACGTTTCTAAGAACCATCAAGATGTGTTGATCAACTGTGTAGACATGAAATAAATCATGCTGCATTTGACCGACGATTCTCCTAAATGACCACAGGTAGCGTCCCAGAACTGAAGTCTGATTCATTAAGCGAATGGCGTGAGTGATGCCCTCGTGCTCATTCAATATTCTCATGAACGTTGCCCGGTTTACAGGGTCGTGTCGAAACTTAGAATTCATCAGACTTCTGGCGTTAAACAGCGCACGAAGTGTTTTGGCAGAAAGGCCTTGTATACCTGGAGTGGTTTGATAGATTAAGAAAGTTCTGAGGATTTGATGAGGATCTTTACTGTAGAGATCATCATCCATGATCTCCAGCATCCCCGCTTTATCAGCAAAGTACTCATTGATGGGTTTAGGTACAAATGAGCTA
>CAIRBP010000047.1 GCA_903876885.1 uncultured Burkholderiales bacterium
CGAGAAAATTTTAAGCGTCGCTGAATCGCTCATTGCGTTAGAGGCTAAGCCGTAAACCGTCTCAGTTGGCAAACCAATTAATTCATCACTTAGTAATGCTTGAACCCCAAGGTCAATGGATGCAGGAACGGTTCCATCAATAATCATATATTTCTTAACTATGGCCTTGCGAAGACGGGCAACGACAGGATCTCAGTAATTTGATTTAATGTTTCGTAAATGGAGTCCGTGTCTCGACCTGTGAGCGTAATGTGACCCATTTTGCGAAGTCTGCGGGGCTCTTTCTTGCCGTACAAATTCAAGTGAACGCCTGGCAAAGCCAAGATGGCGGGCCAATTAGGTTCCCTCCATACGTTTTGTCCTGGCCCAGAGTTTGGGTCCAACCAAAGGTCCCCAAGCAAATTGAGCATTAGCGCGGGACAAAGTTGCCTGGGTTGCGTTAAGGGCAGATTCGCTAAGCAGCGAACTTGTAATTCAAACTGTGAAACGTCACAGGCCTCTACGCTGTAGTGTCCGCTGTTGTGAGGACGAGGGGCAATCTCATTAACGACAAGACTGAATTCATTGTTGGAGTTTTTCAATACAAAGAACTCAACGCACAAAACACCAACATATTCAAGTTGACTTGCAACGGTGCTTGCAAATTCAATAATCTGAGGCACGAGTGCTGAAGGTAAGCTTCCCGCATGGACCTGCGTCAAAGCAAGTATCCCCTCTCGGTGAATATTTCGTTGAGGGGGGAGGTGAACGATGTGCCCCAAAGCGTTTCTTGCCAAAACAATGGAGCATTCGAACTCAAGGGGCATCAATTTTTCTAATACGCAGGGCATGAAATGACCGTCGACCAATTCGCCTCTCAGTTCAAGCCAAGCCGGCTTTAACTCACTAATATTTTTGACTCTAATTTGACCCTTTCCGTCGTATCCTAATCGGGCTGTTTTTAAAATCCCGGGTATTAAAGCATCCGCAATCGTGTCTAGCTCATGTTGATTGGTGATAACGCCGTAGGGTGCGACGGGGACGTTGCAATCTGTAAAATGTTTTTTCTCCCGGATACGGTCCTGGGCAATAGAGACGGCAAAAGCGCTTGGGTTAACAGGCAAATGGGCGGCAAGCTCCTCGAGCGCAAGTGCTGGGACATTTTCAAATTCAGTGGTTACTGCATCGCACAGGTGAATTAACTCCCTGAGTCCTTGCGGGTCTGAATAATTTGTCACGATGTGGTGATGGCTTACGAGTCCAGCTGGGCTTTGTGGGTCAGGGTCTAAGACCGCGGTTTGGTACCCCATGCGCTGTGCACAGTGAACAAACATCCTGCCCAATTGCCCGCCCCCCAAAACACCCAGGGTAGCTCCGGGCAATAAGTTTTTTATAGGTGTTTGCATTGCTCGTTGAAAAATAGGATCAAGAATTAGAAATTGGGTCGTAGCAAAAAAAGAGTAAGCATAATTTTCGCAAAAGGATTAGGCCGGTACAAGTTCGTGGCGCAAAACCTTGGTTGACGTTGCGGCGGGAGCGGTGCGTGATGTGCTTAGCTGGGTAACTTGGACTCTTTAGCCAATTGAGTTTGATTCAATCTGAACGCTTCAAGTTTAATTTGAAGTGTGTGATCCGTTTGAGCAAGCATTGCTGCAGCAAAAAGGGCCGCATTGGCAGCGCCAGCTGTTCCGATTGCAAAGGTCGCAACGGGGATACCTTTTGGCATTTGCACGATACTATGCAGTGAGTCAACACCGTTTAGGTGGCGACTTGCGACAGGCACTCCGAGGACGGGGACAATCGTTTTTGCTGCCAACATACCTGGTAAGTGCGCTGCACCACCGGCGCCGGCGATAATCGCTTTTAAACCACGGTTTAGGGCATTTTCAGCGAAAGAAAACATCTCGTCTGGCATTCTGTGTGCTGATAAGACTTGCGCTTCAAATGGGATCTCAAACTCGTGCAGAATGTGCGTTGCGTGTTCCATGGTTTCCCAATCCGATTGGGAACCCATTACCACAGCGATAATTGGTTTTTTCATAATAAGATTGCGCAGAGCGGTTGTTGAGGGCTGCGTGTACAGGGATAGATTTTAAGGTTCGAATGATCGAGTATTACCCATGATTGATGTAACAGAAGAAAATTTTGAGTCAGATGTTATTGCGAAATCTGCAAAAACCCCAGTTTTGGTTGATTTTTGGGCTCCCTGGTGCGGACCCTGTAAATCTTTGGGCCCGATATTAGAGAAACTAGAGGTTGATTACGGTGGAAGGTTTCAGCTTGTAAAAATCAACTCTGATGATGAGCAACAACTAGCAGCAGCATTTGGGATTCGAAGCATTCCAACCTGTGTACTCATCAAAGATGGTCGACCATTAGACGGTTTCATGGGGGCTTTGCCAGAGTCGAAAATTAAAGAATTTTTAGATAAACATCTGCCAAGTGAGGACGACTTGGTGGCGCAAGAAGATATTGAGCAAGCCGAGGAGTTGCTGGAGGAGGGTGACATTGATGCCGCGCTTGCAAAACTTCAAGAAGCGCTTGCCATTAACCCAGCAAATGATGAAGCTCGTTTTGATTATGTAAAACTTTTGATATCTGTTGGAGAGTTGGAGTCTGCGCAAAATGCGCTGGCCCCCGCACTCGCTCAAATTCCATTACAAATCCGCTTTGATGCGCTAAACCATTGGCTGCAGGCGCTCATCTTTGCAACAACAGATGAGCGGGGTCGCTGGAGTGTGGAGCAGTTTGACGTCTTGATTGCAACAAATAAGAGAGATTTTGATGCTCGACTTGCAAAGGCCAGAGTCCTTATTTCTGCGGGTGAGATGACGCATGCCATGGATGAACTTTTAGAGATTGTCATGCGCGACAAAACTTGGCAAAACGAAATAGCTAGAAAAACGTATGTTTCAATTCTTGAACTGATGAGTCCTGCTAAAAGCAAAAACCAGGACACTATGAGCAATAAAACCGCAGGTGGTATTGAGTTGACCGGGAACAGCGCTGCTGCTGAAGACCCACAAGCAGAGCTTGTCTCCAAGTACAGAAGAAAACTAAGTATGGCCTTGAATTAAAAGGTCAAAACTAACTTAAACAGTCGAGAGCCTTGCCCAGGCTTCGCGGTACTTCTCTGAAGTCTTTTGGATAACTTCATCTGGTAGCGTGGGCGCAGGTGGAGTCTTTGACCAAGGCGCGCCGTTGATGCGCACTGTCTCCAACCAATCGCGCAGGTATTGCTTGTCAAAACTTGGGGGATTAGAGCCCTCTTTGTATTGCTCCGCAGGCCAGTACCTGGAGGAGTCGGGGGTTAATATCTCGTCCATCAAAATGATAGTGCCGTCTGCATCTAGACCAAATTCAAATTTTGTGTCCGCGATGATGATGCCCGATTTAGCAGCAATATCACGGGCCGCTAAATAAAGCTTTATGCTGTAATCCCTTACCTTTTCAGCTGTCTCTATTCCAACCGTATTCACTACTTGTTGAAAAGTAATGTTCTCATCGTGTTCACCCATCTCTGCTTTTGCAGCGGGTGTGAAGATAGGCTCAGCTAATTTTGAGGCGTTTTTTAGATGAGGGGGCAGCGCGACTCCGCAGACATTTTGACCAAGTTTGTATTCTGACCAACCACTGCCCGCTAAATATCCGCGAACGACGGCCTCGATTGGTAGCGGCTTTAGGCGCTTAACCACCATGGAGCGGTTTAAGACCTGTGAGCGTTCGTCTACTGAGACCACATTCGATGGGTCCTCGCCAGTTAAATGGTTCGGACAGATGTTAAGCCCATTAGGTCCAAGCTTGTCAAACCAAAATAAAGCCATTTGAGTGAGAAGCTCTCCTTTGCCAGGGATGGGCTCATTCATGATGACATCGTAAGCACTTATTCTGTCACTGGCAACCATGAGTATTCGGTCTTTACCAACCGCATAGTTGTCTCTGACTTTGCCCCTGGCTAGTAGGGGTAATGAGTGCAGTTCAGAGGTGTGCAGTGCGTTTGACATTGAGTGAGGCTATATGAGCGCAATAGTTTATAGAGAGTTAATGCAGAGCGTCGTTTGATTCAGAGTAAAGCGAAAAAAATGTTTAGGGTTGACAAAAAAGTTGAAGTTAAAGCCAAGTGTAAGTTTGAGGCAGGGCCCACAAAGGGCCTCCATGTTCAACCCATTAGCGTATAGAGAAAAAGAATTACGGCTTACTGAACCACGGGCGCTAAGCTGCCGCTGGCGTATTGAGCAGCAATGCTCGTAAGAGTTTGTCCCTTGATTTTAGAGCCCTGGCCTTCACAACCAAATTGAACGTAGCGTTGTATGCACAACTGCTTAGCGGCTTCGCGTGCGGGCTTGAGAAAATCTCTAGGATCAAATTTTTCAGGATTCTTACTTAAATACTCTCGCACTGCAGCGGTCATTGCAAGACGAATATCGGTATCTATATTTATCTTTCTAACGCCGAATTTAATAGCATGCTGAATCTCCTCGACTGGGACGCCATATGTTTCTTTCATATTCCCACCAAACTCACGAATCTTGGCAAGTAGGTCTTGGGGTACAGATGATGAGCCGTGCATGACAAGGTGCGTATTGGGGATGCGTCTATTTATTTCCTTGATTCGCTCAATCGCAAGGATGTCTCCAGTTGGTTTACGGGAAAATTTATAGGCTCCGTGGCTCGTACCGATTGCAATAGCAAGCGCATCGAGCTGAGTTTTCTTGACAAAGTCAGCCGCTTGCTCTGGATCGGTCAAGAGTTGTTCGCGCGTCATAGTAGCGTCTGTGCCGTGACCATCCTCTTTGTCGCCTTTCATGGTCTCTAGGCTACCTAGACAACCTAACTCTCCTTCAACGCTTACCCCTAGTTTGTGAGCCATTGCAACTACTTTTTGTGTGACCTCGATGTTGTACTCATAACTAGCAATTGTTTTGCCATCACCCATCAGCGATCCGTCCATCATCACAGAGCTAAAGCCAAGGGCTATTGCGCCAGAACAGACGTCTGGATTTTGTCCATGATCTTGGTGCATAACGATTGGAATGTGCGGATAGGACTCAACAGCAGCTTGAATTAAATGCTTTAAAAATCCTTCCCCAGCATATTTCCTGGCGCCGGCACTGGCTTGCATAATGACGGGCGCACCGGTCTCCTCTGCGGCCTCCATGATGGCTTGCACTTGCTCTAAATTATTTACGTTAAAGGCAGGAATACCGTAGGAGTTTTCAGCAGCGTGATCCAAAAGTTCACGAAGGGATACGAGTGGCATAGTTGTATGAGGATGAGGATTGTTTAAATGATGCCCCTTCCCGCAAAAGGGGTGCAAGGCGCCTAATTGCTTATTTTACTAGACCCTAGGCTTTGTTTTAAGTTTGCAAAAATCCAAGCAACAAGGCGTGGATAGGGTGAGACCGGGTTATGTCTCGCTTACTGGTGGGTAACGGGGTAACGGACTCTAACGTTATCAAGATACTTTGCTGATTTTCAGCATATTCGTGCCCCCAGGAGAGCCCATCGGTTCGCCGCAAGTAATAGCGTAAACATCACCTGATTGGACTATTTTTTGGGCTTTTAAATGTTTTTCAGCTTGAATCAGGGCCGTGTCTCTGTCGTGGCTGGTATCAAGCAAAATAGCTTCCACATTTCTATACAAAGCCATTTTCCTTTGTGTACTGAGTTTATGCGTGAGTGCGTAAATAGGGATGTGAATTTTGTGCCTGCTCATCCAAAGCGGAGTTGAACCAGATTCAGTCAGTGCAACCAAAGCCTTTGCACCCAAGTGATGCGCAGTGAAAAGGGCGCCAAGTGCAATCGTCTGATCGATGCGAGTGAAGGTTTTACCCAAAAAGTCTCCATCAAGCTCAACGATTTCTGCGGCTTCGGCGGCAACACAAATCTGAGCCATTTGCTGTACGGTCTCAAGCGGGAAACTTCCGGCCGCAGTTTCGGCGCTGAGCATCACTGCATCGGTTCCGTCTAACACGGCATTAGCAACATCACTGACCTCGGCTCTTGTTGGCGATGGGTTAGTGATCATGCTCTCCATCATTTGCGTAGCAGTAATCACCAATTTATCTGCTTCTCTAGCAAGCTGAATCATTCTTTTTTGTAACGCCGGTACGGCAGCATTGCCCACCTCAACCGCTAAGTCTCCCCTTGCAACCATGATCCCGTCGCTAGCGGCCAAAATATCCTCTAGATTTGGAATTGCTTCTGCGCGTTCAATTTTGGCAATCAATCCGGGCTTGTGCTTGTGGGGCGCCGCGGCAACATAAGCCAATTGGCGAGCCATCTCCATGTCTGATGCAGTTTTAGGAAAGCTAACGGCAATATAGTCGGCTTGAAAGCTCATCGCGGTCTTAATGTCCTCCATGTCTTTAGCCGTCAATGCAGCAGCGCTTAATCCTCCCCCTTGTTTATTAATCCCTTTGTTGTTTGATAACTTGCCACCTGTAACGACTTTGGTGTGAATTTGCTCACCCACCACTTGCTCAACTTTGAGAACGATCATGCCGTCGTTCAACAAGAGCACATCACCTTTGTGGACGTCTTGCGGCAGTTCCTTATAGTCAAGACCAACGCCGGTCAAGTCCCCCAACTCTTGTCTAGAGGCGTCCAAAATAAATGAAGCTCCCGTGGTGAGCATCACAAAACCGTCAGCGAACTTACCCACCCGAATCTTAGGGCCCTGGAGATCTGCCATGATGGCCACTTCAATTCCTGTTTTCTTGCAAATATCTCTCACCTTTTGAGCAAGATCGATGTGGTCCTGGGATTTACCGTGACTAAAGTTCAGGCGAACAACGTTAACACCACAGAGAATCATTTGCTCCAATACCTCTGGGCTATTGGAGGCGGGCCCCAGAGTGGCGACAATTTTGGTGGCACGGCGTGTCATCATGAGTAAATTCCTAGGGTAAGTAAGGGCTTGCGAATTGAGCAAATAAGGGCGCGAAAAAAGCTTGAATTGCATTTGGATTTTCACATGAAATAGTTGAATCCTTGCAAGGGTAAATGTTGACTCCCAAAGGGTAGTTAGGGATTGACATAGATACCCAATGCCAACAAGATTGAATACAATGAAAGGTTCAAACGCAAAGCAACTACAAATTGCAAGCCTATTGACCCACATCAGACAATTTATAGATTGAGATCGTTACAATAAATGTTGCTTTTTAAGCAGTTAGTGTTCTAGGCAACACTAAAGCTTGGCTCAACCGTATTAGAGAAACAGAAATGAACTTTCCTGAATTACCAATTCCTCCAGGTGAACCCATCCCGCACCGCAAGGTTATACGCGAATGGCTAATTCCCCTGGCCGGCAAAACAACAATCAGAGCGATTGCGCTTTTAGTACTCGATTATTGTTTATGGGCGGCTTTATTGGCTGGAGCCGTATTGTGCGATGCCGTTTGGCAGCAATTACTTTGCGCCGTGGCTGCAGGATTTTGCATTGGTCGTTTGTTTATTATTGGTCATGACGCTTGTCATCAAAGTCTGACCCCTCACAGAAATCTCAATAAATGGTTAGGTCGCATCGCTTTCTTACCTTCATTGACCCCTTACAGCCTATGGGATATTGGTCACAATGTTGTCCATCATGGTTATACCAACCTCAAAGGGTTTGATTTTGTATGGGCACCTCTCACAAAGGAAGAGTACAGCCAACTTGGTTTCGCAGGTAGGCTCTTAGACCGAGTTTATAGAAGTGGCTGGGCACCAGGTCTTTATTACATGATTGAAATCTGGTGGAAGAAGATGATATTCCCCAGTACAGAACAAATGCCGACTAAACGTCCTATTTTCATTCAAGACAATTTACTTGTTTGTGCTTTTGGAGCCATTTGGTTGGGTGTTAGTGCTTGGGCTGCCTACGCTACACAACAGTCTTTTGCGTGGGTCTTTTTTGTTGCTGTTTTTGTACCGTTTATGTTTTGGTGCGCAATGATTGGTTTTGTAGTCTATGTTCACCATACGCACGTTAAAGTATCTTGGCATGATGACCGTAGCGCTTGGTCAAAGGCACAGCCTTTTGTGTCTACTACTGTTCACTTAACATTTCCTTTCAATATCGGCGCTCTAATGCATCACATAATGGAGCACACTGCACATCACGTTGATATGAGCATCCCTTTGTATAAGCTCAAATCCGCGCAGGAAAAATTAGAGACCTTATTACCGGAGCGAATTATCATCCAACCGTTCTCTTGGGCTTGGTATTTTGAGACGGCCAGATGTTGCAAGCTCTATGATTTCACGAACCGGTGTTGGACCGACTATGAGGGGAGTTTTACAAGCGTACCCTCGCAAATTCCAGTTTAAAAAGAAAGAGGACGCAGTCCTCTTTTTTTATCTCTGTTTACCTATGTAATTGCTTTAGCTAGTTGCTCTTTTAACAAGTATTTCTATAGCAGGCAAGGTCTTACCTTCCAGCATCTCTAAGAATGCGCCTCCTCCGGTGGATATGTAGCTGATTTTGCTCTCTATCCCATACTTTGCTATAGCCGCTAAGGTGTCACCACCACCTGCAATCGTGAAAGCTTTCGAAGTGGCAATAGCCTTGGCGATGATCTCAGTACCTTTTGAGAAGGCTTCAAACTCAAAAACGCCAACTGGACCATTCCAAACAATGGTCCCCGCTTGGCTAAGTTGCTGTGCAAGTCGTTGAGCGGTATCGGGACCAATATCTAAAATCAAATCATCTTGATCGACGTCTTTGATATTTTTAATGGTCGCCTTCGCATGCGCATCAAAACCTTTAGCCACAACTACATCACTAGGCAATGGCACTTCGGCGCCGCGGGCCTTCATCGACTTCATGACCGATTTGGCTTGTTCGACTAAGAGCGGTTCAGCCAAACTCTTACCAATGGGGTGTCCACTGGCCAAGAGAAACGTGTTTGCGATACCACCCCCCACAATTAACTGATCAACATTGGACGCCAATGACTCTAGGATAGATAGTTTTGTAGAGACTTTTGAGCCAGCAACTATCGCGGCTAAAGGCCTCTTAGGATTGGCTAGAGCCTTTGTAATTGCATCAATTTCTGCAGATAGGAGAGGTCCAGCACAAGCGGTATTTGCATACTCAGCGACTCCGTAAGTTGTCGCTTCAGCTCGGTGCGCTGTTCCAAAGGCGTCGTTGACAAATATGTCACAAAGAGCTGCCATTTGTTGGGAAAGCGTAGCACTATTTTTTTTCTCACCCACATTAACTCTGCAGTTTTCAAGTAAAACAATTTCCCCCGCAGCAACGCTCACCCCCTCAAGCCAGTTGGCCTTTAAGGGGACTGGTACACCCAAGAGCTCACTCATTTTGTGTGCGACCACGAGCAAAGAGTCTTCAGGATTTAGCGTGCCTTCAGTGGGACGTCCTAAGTGCGAGGTAACCATAACTGCTGCCCCCGCCTTTAATGCCATTTGGATACACGGCAGCGATGCTTTAATTCTTGTGTCCTCGGTGATTTCACCGTTTGTATTCAAGGGAACATTTAAATCGGCCCTAATAAAAACCCGCTTATCCTTAACTAGACCTTGTTCACAAAGATCTTTAAATCGAATCATATTCAATGTTGGTCTCCTGTTGATTCTGTACTGTTTTATTTAATGCTTGAACTTTTCTTTTAATTTAAGGCCCGTGATGGATTCAAGTGCTGACAAACTCAGCCCCTCCACCTTATCAATGACCCACAAACCGTCCTTAGAGCATTCAAAAGTGGCATGGTCGGTATAAATGCGTTTAACGCACTCCAGCCCAGTGAGAGGGTACGCGCATTCTTGAACTATTTTGCTTTGACCCGTCTTGGTCAGTAAATCCATCATGACCCAGGTCTCCTTGGCTCCAATAGCTAAGTCCATAGCACCACCAACGGCTGGGATGTCCTGTGGCAGGCCAGTGTGCCAATTCGCCAGGTCTCCGCTCACAGAAACTTGAAATGCACCTAAAACGCAAATATCTAAATGGCCTGCGCGCATCATTGCAAAACTATCTGCGTGATGAAAATATGCCCCGCCAGCGAGCAGCGTAACAGCTTGTTTTCCGGCATTGATCAAATCGTAGTCTTCGTCCCCCTTCTCTGGAAATGGACCCATACCTAAAATACCGTTTTCACTGTGCAAACAGATTTCTAAATCTTGTGCGAGATGATTTGCGACAAGTACAGGCATGCCAATTCCAAGGTTGACGTACGAGCCGCTTGGAATGTCTTGTGCAATTCGAGCGGCAATGGCGTCTTTGCTTTTAGTTTTATAGCTCATAAAGACTCTTTAAAAAGGGGTGCATGTGAAAGCACTAATTGAGTGGTAGACGAAAAAAGTGTCTGTTTGAGGTTCATGCGAGGGGTCTGTAAAAATGACGGTATTTACGAAGATATTGTCTAAACTCGAACACCTTATCTCAAGGCTCTTTGTGACTTGGCTCTGGAACCAGGACCAATCTGTTCACAAAAATGCCCGGAGTGACAATCGTTTCTGGATCAAGTGCGCCAAGCTCTAGGCGCTCATATACCGAGGCAACAGTACAGCGCGCCGCCATAGCCATAATCGGTCCAAAATTACGCGCAGATTTGCGGTAAATTAAATTACCCCACCGGTCTCCCTTGTACGCTTTGATCAAGGCAAAGTCCGCGTGCAAGGGGTACTCCAGGACATACATCCGTCCGTTAATCTCTCTTGTTTCCTTTGGCGATCCGTCGGCGTTTTTTGCCAACTCAGTGCCGTATCCCGTTGGCGTAAAGAAAGCACCAACCCCCGCACCAGCTGCACGGATACGCTCGGCTAAATTACCTTGTGGCACCAACTCCAATTCAATTTTGCCGGACTTATAAAGTCCATCAAAAACATATGAATCACTTTGTCTGGGGTAACTGCAGATGATTTTTTGAACACGCTCTGTCTTGAGTATCGCTGCAAGACCACGATCCCCATTACCAGCGTTATTGTTAATCAACGTAAGACCGCGGATATCAAGGTCATTTAAAACCCCAAGTAAACCTTCAATGAGTTCATTAGGAATGCCAGCGGTACCAAATCCACCGACCATGATGGTAGACCCAGACTTGATATCTTCAAGTGCGGTGGCTGCGGAGTCAACAAATTTATCAATCATAAAAGCAGAAATAAAAAATTCGGAGGAAGTTATTAGTTCCAACCTAACCCTAGATGAAGGGGCAAATAAATAGCCATACCAAAAACAATAGTTCCTAAGACAACTTGGCCTTGTCCTTTTCTGAACACAAAGTAAAGCGTACCTCCTAGCGCCGCGTAAATTCGTGCATTCGTCAAAGGCGGTACAAACTGCGAGTGAAACATAAAGATTTCTGGAATGATCACTGCAGAAAGTGCCGCAATCGGAGCAAATTGCAACCCCCTTTGCACCAAGGGCGGTAACTCCCATTGTCGCTCAGAGATGAAGAAAAAGGAGCGGGTGATCAGCGTAATGAGGGCTAACCCCAGGATACAAATGATGTGCCAAAACTCAGTCATCTAAAGTGCCTCTTTTCTTTGGTAACGGTTATAAAGCACTTCAAAACCTAGACAAACTACAACTGAACACGTAATGGCAATCAAAATATTGAGTCTAAGTGGGAGTGCAAAAAAGAGCACAGAAACTATACCACCTACAACACAGGAAATTCGTTTAAGACTAGAGCTAGCAAGTGAGCACGTCACTCCAACTAAAGCCAATACGCCCGCAAATCCAAGCCCCCAATCTGGCGGGATGTAGTGAGCCAAGGCAATACCAATTAAACTGGCCACCATCCAGCTGGACCAATTTAAAAAACAATTGCCCGCAAGATAAGCTTGCTCACTTTGCCTACCACTTAAATCTTGGGCAGGGCTTTCGTAACGCCTTACAAACTGAACATAAGACAAGTCTGCCGTGAGGTAGGCTGCAATTAATCGTTGCCACCTTGGCCAACTCATCATGTAAGGGCGAAGGTGCGCGCTAAAAACTACAAACCGCAGATTAACGCAAAACGCGGTTGCCCAAACCACCCAAAGTGGGGCGCCTGCAGCTAACAAAGGAATCGCAGCAAGTTGTGAACTACCCGCGAAAACAATTAACGTCATCAAAACGGAATCAAACACATTCATACCAGATTGAATCATGGCAACACCAATCATCATCCCCCAAGCGGCAATACCGGGGGCGGCGCTGCTGATATCTCGTACGCCGACTTTAAACGCAGGGTGGGAATAATTTTCTTTTAAAAAGAACATAAGGACACTAGTAACTTTAAGGAGTTAACGAGGGCGGCGGTCCAGAAACAAAAACATCGCCCTGGCTAAGGGGGCTGCCTAAGATAAAAGATTCGATCGGCATACGCTTACCCCCTGCGCGCTGAATTTGTTTAATTCTAAATATACCGTTTGCGCTGGCAACATCTATACCGCTAGGACCGAGATTTAAAATTTGACCGTGTACTTTATTTGTCTGAATTGTGGGACTGCGCTCTAAAACGTTTCCCTCCCAGATTTTGAAGACTTCACCCGCGCAGTGAGTTTGAAGTCCTGGTAGGCTGGAGAATGCACGGAGTTTGCGCTCAATACTCTCGCAAGGGTGTGACCAGTCGATCCAAGTTTCAATTTTTTCAATTTTGTGGGCGTAGCAAATACCTTCCGTGGGTTGGGCGACAGCACTTAGGGATCCTATTTGATTAAGTGTTTCTATTAAAAGCTGTGCACCCAGACTCGCGAGCCGCGTGTGTAAGGTATCGGTTGTATCAAGCGCATTAATCGGGCAACTTCTTTGCGCAAGGATTGCCCCAGTGTCCAGACCTGCATCCATTTGCATAATACAAATACCGCTCTCTGAATCCCCGGCTTCAATGGCTCTGTGTATGGGCGCTGCACCCCGCCAGCGAGGAAGCAAGGAGGCATGTATGTTTAAACAACCCAGAGGAGCGGCCTGAAGAGTCCAGGCGGGCAAAATGAGACCGTAAGCCGCAACGACAATGACATCAGGTTGCCAAACTCTTAGTTGCTCTAAAGCGCCTTGTGCATCATCTGGAAATTTGCCGTCTAAACGAAGACTTCGAGGCTGAGCAACCGCAATTCCGTGCTCGACAGCGTAGTCCTTAACCGCGGAGGTTTGAAGTTTCAAGCCGCGACCTGCGGGACGGTCGGGTTGTGTGAGCACACCAATAACTTTGTGCTGACTAAGTTGTCCAGCGTGCAGTTGCTCTAAAGCCGTCCGAGCGAATAAAGGCGTGCCAGCAAATACAACACGAAGCGGGGCGCTCACAGGTATTGGGTTCAAAGTAGGGGACGTGTCAATGATTGACTTCGCGCTGTAATTTATGCATTTTCGTTTTGATTCTATTGCGCTTTAATGGGGACAAATAATCTACGAATACTTTACCTAGCAAATGATCCATCTCGTGCTGAATGCATACCGCTAAAAGATCTGTGGCGTGAATTTCTTGCAAGGTGCCTGATTTGTCTAGCGCTTTAACTTTAACTTCAATAGCTCGTTCAACACTGTCATATGTATTAGGAACCGACAAACAACCTTCCTCGCCTTTTACGCGATCTGGATGGGCCCATATGATTTCAGGATTAATTAAGACCATGGGTGAGTCGCGCTCGTCGGACACATCCATCACAATAATTCTTTCATGCACGTCAACCTGAGTGGCAGCAAGTCCAATGCCGTTGGACTCGTACATGGTCTCTATCATGTTCTCAATCAGAGTGAGGGTCTCGGTTTTGATCTCCTTTACGGGCTTAGCAACAGTGTGTAAGCGGGGATCTGGATAACAAAGAATATTCAGTAAAGCCATGATGCATATTTTCGTTGATTTATGACAGCTTGTCTTGTGAGTTTAAAAAATACACAGAGGTACTTGGGGGTAGGGCCGCAAGAAAGAGCTCATTTTAATAAAGAGCTTATTTTTTCCTGAAAAGTAAAAAAACCTGACACTATTTTTTAAAAAATTCATACATTTCACTGAAATCGATGTATATTAAGTACATATGTTTGATGTTCTTGTTTTTGTATATGAACATTACTGGGAGGCTGAGGCCTGTCCAGAGCTTCCCCTTCTGGGGCGCCGTCTGAGTGCCGCTGGCTTTGAGGGTGACGAAATTGAACAAGCCCTACATTGGCTTGAGGGTCTAGACGCCGCCTCTAAAAGTGCAGATCTTATAGATATCGCACCCAAGACTAAAACCGATCATCTAATTCAACCCGTAACAGGCCTGCCTTCTCAACCATTGGTGCTTGAGCCATCTGTGCAGAGTTTAAGAATCTATTCGCAGGCTGAGTTGAACCGATTGGGCGCTGAGTGCCTTGGTTTTCTTCAGTTCCTTGAGAGTGCAGGAGTTATGCCTTGTGCGATGAGAGAGATCGTATTGGAGCGAGCAATGGCCTCTCCAGTCGAGGAAGTCACATTAGATGACTTCAAAATCATTATCTTAATGGTTTACTGGAGCTTTGGAATCGAGCCTGACGTACTCGTGCTCGATGAGCTCTGCGATGACGAGGATAGGGTTTGTCATTGACGGGGAGAGGGCTTCCACCCCGCTCAACTATAACTGCAGCTCATACTGCAACAAATAAACCAATCTAAATTTATTAAAGTAAAAATTAGTAGGTTTAAACAACAGCACCGGAATTTGGGTCATTAGGGTCTATATCAGCACCCTTTGAGTTGGTTTTAATTAAATCCTCTCGCTTAATGCCAAGCCACATTGCAAGGGCAGCTGCAACGAAGACAGAAGAATAAATCCCAAACAAAATGCCGATTGTCAAAGCAAGGGCGAAGTAGTGCAAAGTTTCTCCGCCGAACAGTAACATGGATAAAACCATCAGTTGGGTACAGCCGTGGGTGATAATTGTGCGGCTCATGGTGGAGGTAATCGCGTTATCAATGATGTTGATCGTCTCAAGCTTACGAAGTCTTCTAAAGTTCTCCCTGATTCTGTCAAAAATCACAACTGACTCATTGACAGAGTAGCCTAAAACAGCCAACACAGCAGCTAAAACAGGCAGAGAAAATTCCCACTGAAAAGCCGCAAAAAAGCCCAAAATAATAACTACATCATGTAAATTAGCGACGATACCAGCAACCGCGTATTTCCACTCAAATCGAATAGCCAAGTAAATCATGATGCCAATTACAACGCATGCGAGTGCCTTCAAACCGTCAAGGGTTAACTCATCACCAACCTGAGGCCCAACAAACTCACTTCTGCGAAGCACAGCCTTGTCGTCTGCTTCTCTAAGCTTATTCATGACTTGGGTACTTTGCTCGCTAGAAGTGACGCCCTTGATCACAGGCATCCTAATTAATACATCTTGAGTTGAGCCAAAATTTTGAACTTGAACGTCTGAATAACCAAGTGTATTGATACGAGTTCGAAGATCATCTAAGTTGACGCTTTGCCCAAAATGGACTTCAACTAAAGTTCCCCCCGTGAATTCGACAGATAAGTGCAGGCCCTTACTGAATAGGAAAAATACAGCCGCTAAAAAAGTTATAAATGAGACTGCGTTGAAGGCCAACGCATGGCGCATAAAGGGAATATCACGGCGAAGTTTGAAAAATTCCATGAACTTATCCTTTATTTCAAATCTGTAGATGAACTTGCTGGTTTAGCGTTGGCGCTAGGAGGGGTAGGGCGCCAGACCGTGCCAATTGATACCTTTTGTAAGCGCTGAACTTGTCCGTACCAAAGATTTACTAGGCCTCTGGAGAAAAAGACGGCCGAGAACATACTAGTCATAATACCTAAGCAGTGAACAACAGCAAAACCCCTCACAGGGCCGGACCCAAACGCAAGCAGCGCGAGCCCAGCAATTAGCGTCGTAACGTTGGAGTCCAATATGGTTGACCAAGCACGTTCGTAGCCATTGTTAATAGCTGTTTGGGGGGCAGCGCCGTTTCTAAGCTCCTCACGAACGCGCTCGTTGATCAAAACGTTGGCATCAATGGCCATACCTAGAACAAGTGCCATTGCGGCCATACCAGGCAGAGTAAGTGTGGCTTGAAGCATTGACAATATTGCAACGAGCAAAAGTAAGTTTACGGCCAAGGCAATACTGGAGAAGATTCCAAAGAGCATGTAGTAAACGCACATGAAAGCAGCAACAGCTACAAAGCCCCAAGTCACACTATCAAAACCTTTTGCAATATTTTCTGCGCCAAGGCTTGGACCAATCGTTCTCTCTTCAATAATCTCCATAGGAGCGGCTAGTGAGCCTGCTCTCAGTAAAAGAGCTGTATCGTTTGCTTCTACGGTATTCATATGCCCCGATATCTGTACTCTCCCACCACCTATCTCTGATCGAATGACGGGAGCAGTAACTACCTCGCCTTTACCCTTTTCAAATAGCAAGATGGCCATTCGCTTGCCCACATTCTCGCGGGTGACGTCCCTAAATATTCTTGCTCCCTTCGCGTCTAAAGTGAGGTGTACCGCAGCCTCTTGGGTCTGGTTATCGAAGCCAGGTTGAGCATCAGTTAAATTCTCACCCGTTAGCAAAACTTGCTTTTTTACGACTACAGCCAAACCGCTTCTATCACTAAATCGCTCACTGCCAAAAGGCACCAAACCGTTGCTGAGTTCGGCGCTGCGCGCCTCTGAGCTTTCATCAACTAAGCGAACCTCTAGAGTTGCTGTTCTTCCTAAAATATCTTTTGCTTTGGCGGTGTCTTGTACACCTGGCAGTTGAACAACAATTCGGTCTAAACCTTGTTGTTGGATAACCGGTTCAGACACACCTAACTCGTTGATTCGGTTGTGAAGCGTTGTAATGTTTTGCTTAATTGCTTGTTCTTGAATTTTCTTTGCAGATAACGGCTGCAAAGTAGCATGCAACTTGAGCTCTCCAGCCTGCGCCTGCGCAACCGTTTGTAGCTCAGCAAATTGATCTTTAATAAGCGCTGCAGCCTGGTCTAGAGTTTCTTTGTCTCTAAAAGCAATATCTATGGCCTGACCATCTCGAGAAATACCGCTATGTCTAATGTTTTTCTCTCTAAGTTGACTTCTTATATCTCCGGCCAATGAGTCAGCCCTTTTGGTTAAAGCCGAGACCATATCAACCTGAAGCATGAAATGCACCCCACCACGCAAATCAAGGCCGAGATACATTGGATCTGCGTGCAAATTGGATAACCAAGTTGGGGATCGAGGAATAAGGTTCAAAGCAACGATGTAGGCAGGATTGTCTTGGTCGTTATTGATGGTTTTTTGAATGAGTTCTTTTGCTTTAAGCTGATCCTCAGTGCGATCGAAACCCACTTTAATCGAATGTCCCACATCTAAACTGGAAGAGCTAGGGGTAAGAGCCGCTTTTGTAAGTGCGTCTTGGACTTTAGACTGTACAGATGCATCAACAGTGAAAACGGATTTCGCGGGAGAGATTTGAACAGCAGGGGATTCGCCAAAGAAATTGGGAAGTGTGTACAAGCTACCGATAACTAGGGCAACTAGGATGACGATGTATTTCCAAATGGGATAGCGGTTCATATCAATATGTTTGAATTAAAGGTGCGCAATTATTAGTGTGTTAATGGGTTCATAAATTACGCCCCCAGTAGTCTAGTCTGGTCAAAATGGAACAGTGATTTAACTGTGGTCATTTAGTGCAATTAAAAAGTATCTTCAGCAATACTGAGCCAAATTTATAAGTTGAACTTGGTCAAAACAAAGTCTTGAGAGCTGACCCCCTTAAAAGCCGCCTAGTACTGACGAGAGTTGAGCGGCTAATACTAAAAGTGAGCTCTCTGGCACTTTACGATTTCAACGAACCTTTAGGTAAGACCTGTATAACAGCGCTTCTTTGCATTTGGACAACAACTCCAGTTGCAATTTCTAAGCTCATTTGTTGCTCTGAGAGCTGAGTTACTTTACCCATTAGGCCACCAGAGGTTGCGACTTCATCTCCTTTTGCCAATGAGTCAAGCATAGTTTTGTGCTCTTTTTGACGTTTCATTTGTGGACGAATCATTACAAAATAAAGAACCACAAACATTAACAAAAGAGGTAGCATACTCATTAAAGAGGAGCTTAAGTCTCCTCCTGCTGGAGTTGCAGAGGGAGCGGTTTGAGCGTAAGCGGAAGAAATCAACACATCGAACTCCTAAATTGGCTTGGGTAGCCTTAATTTACAAAATGCGGGTCCCAAAAGGGAGGGCCCGTTAAGCCCGTTTAGAGCAAACCCTAGATTGTATGCTCGACTGAGCAAATACGGAAAAGAAGCCTTTTACGTTGCCGCTACCAAATGTTTACCGATAATTCCTGCTAGCTCAAACATCGTGACCGAGTCTTTTCCAAATACAGCCTTCAATTTGCTGTCTGCAAGAATGTTTCTTTTGTTGCTCGGATCCTGAAGGTTATGTTCTTTAATATAGTCCCAAAGTTTTTTTACAACCTCAGTACGTGCGACTGCTTGGGGGCCGATTACAGCTGCCAAGGCCTCGCTTGGTGTAGATCCAGGCGAGCTTGCACGGGCTTTTCGGGGCGCCTTTACTTTGACTGTTTTTGCAGTTTTTGCTGTTGGCTTTGCCTTGGTGCCTGGGGCTACAGCGCGGGGCGCGCTTGTTTTGCGTGGTGGATATTTGCTGTTTCTGGGCTCAAAAGCAAAGCTTACTTTGCCAGCTTCAGGATCCCATGCCAAGTAAGCTTTGAAGGCTCTGCGGGTTCTCATAGACACGAACTTGTCCAATAGATCCGTTTTCCCCGTTGCGAGCAATTTACGGAACTGCTCTAAGTCAATGGGTTGCTGAAGAACGATTTTCCCGCTCTTGAAATCGCAACTTGGCGTGGGTTGCTCAAGAGTTGGAACACTTTTGGAGCAGACATAATTACTGCCACGCTCGTATACAGCAGAGCCGCACTTGGGACAAGATCCTAGGGATTCGACATCCTCGAAACTTACTATTTCGCCGGTCTCAGCGTTTTTGTCTTCGCCAAAGTCAAACTCTAGCTTCCAGTTTTTTCCCTCATCGTTGAACTTTAAAGCAATTTCTGCCGTAAAAGGCCATCCCGCTTTTGATCGGAATCCTTCGAGAGGACCAATTTTTTTATTCTTTATAAATAGTTCAACTTCACTTGCTTCGAACGTTCGCCCGCCAGGGGTTTTGCCAAAAGAGAATCCACATCCCTCTGCATCCCCCGTTTTGCCGCAACAACTGTAGCGTCTGTAGTTTTCTTTTACAACACCGCCGCAATTGGGGCAAGGTGTCTCTAGCGTTGCATAGTCACCCGGGATAGTGTCACGGTCATATTCTTTTGCCTTTTTGACCATATGCTGAGTCATCTCGGCAATCTCAGTCATAAAGTGTTCTCTTGAGAGCTTGCCTTGCTCGATCAAGGCTAATTTATGCTCCCACTCCCCTGTCAGCGCTGGGTGAGATAGTTCCGCAACACCCAGCCCCCGTAAAAGAGTCATGAGTTGGAAGGCCTTGGCCGTTGGTATTAGCTCGCGAGCATCTCTGATAATATATTTTTCATTTAACAAGCCCTCTATGATGGCTGCTCGCGTAGCCGGGGTGCCTAGCCCCTTCTCCATCATGGCCTCTCGCATGTCCTCGTCTTCGACTAGTTTACCCGCCCCTTCCATAGCGCCCAACAGCGTTGCCTCGGTGTAGCGCGCTGGTGGTCTGGTCTTAAGGGGCTTAGGGTCTACGCTTTCAACCGCAGGTTTCTCGTTGGGTTGGAGCACCACGAGCCCGGCCTCTTTGTCGTCTTCGTCCTGGGCTTCCTTACCGAAAATAGCCTGCCATCCCGGATTAACCAAGATCTTGCCCTCAGTTTTAAAATGATGAACGCTACCTTCATGCTCAACTTTACTTATTCGGGTTGTAATTAAAAACTCAGCCGGCGGATAGAACGCCCCCAGGAATCTTCGAACAACTAAGTCGTAAAGTTTTTGTTCTGCCTCTGATAAACCGCTAGGTGCCTCAAGGGTTGGAATGATTGCAAAGTGGTCGCTGACTTTTGCATTATCAAAGACTTTTTTAGACGGCTTTATATATTTCTTGTCTATTGCAATTTTTGCAAAGGGGGCCAAGTGCGACATTGAACTGTTTGCGATCATCTCAAAGGTTGAGTGCACAGTGGCTAAATAATCTTCTGGCAAATGCCGGGAATCCGTTCTAGGATACGTTAAAGCCTTGTGCCTTTCATAAAGGCTTTGTGCTAGTGCTAAGGTCGTTTTGGCTGAGAAACCAAAACGACCGTTTGCCTCTCTTTGAAGAGAGGTTAAGTCAAACAGCCCAGGGCTGCCCTTGTTCGAGGGCGAACTCTCCTCTGTTACGTCAGCAATCTTGCCTTGCAAGTGCTTAGAGATTTTGAGAGCCGCTTCTTCGCTCCAAACTCGGTCTGCCTTTTTCTCGGAGTCGTTTTCGTCCTTTTTGTGCTCAGGTGAAAACCATTTTCCAGTGTATAAACCGGCCTTGGCTTTAAAGGAGGCATGAATTTCCCAAAAATCACGACTTATAAATTTTCTAATCAGCTCCTCACGCTCGACGACAACACTAAGAGTGGGCGTTTGAACGCGCCCAACTGTAGTCAAGAAAAAACCACCGTCTCTTGAATTAAACGCAGTAAACGCTCTGGTGCCATTGATACCCACGAGCCAATCGGCTTCTGAGCGACAACGGGCTGCATCCGCGAGTCCTTGCATTTGCTGATTGGTTCTAAGCTTGTCAAAACCGTCGCGAATAGCCTGTGGCGTCATGCTTTGTAACCAAAGACGCGATACTGACTTGTCAAGTGTTTTCTTTCCGCCTGCAAATTGTTCAATCAAACGGAAAATAAGCTCTCCCTCTCGTCCCGCGTCACATGCATTCACTAAATTGGAGATGTCCTTTCGCTTAGCTAACTTGACTACGGCATTTAGACGTGACTTGGTTTTCTCTACAGGCTTTAAATCAAAATAGGGTGGGATTACCGGTAAATTTGCAAAACTCCATTTGCCTCTCTTAACTTCGAACTCTTCCGGCGCCTGGATCTCTAGTAGGTGGCCCACAGCGCTAGTTACGACGTATCGATCGTTTTCGAAGTGATCATCGTGCTTTTCAAACTTGCCTGATTGGGGCGTTAAAGCTTTGACAATGTCTTGAGCAACAGAGGGCTTTTCGGCAATAACCAAAGTCTTACTCATTCGTTTGTTTTCCTCAAATTGAAATTCAGGTTTAACGATCTCACACGGTTTTTGACCGTATTGTTGATCCTACAATGCGGGATTATTACTCGCAATTGTGATAATTTGTGCAGGTCTAATCTTAACGAGTTTTTATGGCGATCAAAAAAGAGGCTGGAAAATTGTCAGGTCGGCGCATCCAAGTCAGACGTTCAGGGGTTCACGGCAAGGGAGTTTTCGCAGTACAGGATATTCCAAGAGGCGAGTACATCATTCAGTATGTGGGCGAGATTATTACCTGGAAGGTGGCTGAGCGACGCCATCCACACAACCCCAAAGACCCAAATCATACGTTTTATTTTCATATAAACGACAAGCACGTCATTGATGCGCTTCACGGAGGCAACTCATCGCGATGGATTAATCACTCCTGCGCGCCTAACTGTGAAGCTGACGAGATGGGGGAGGAGGTCTTCATTAAGTCCATAAAGAAAATCAAGGCTGGGGACGAACTAACTTACGATTATGGCTTGACCATAGATGAGCCCTATACGGCTAAGTTGAAGGCACAGTATCCGTGTTGGTGTGGGGCGAAAAATTGTCGTGGCACTTTGTTGTCCCCTAAAAGCAAAAAATAATTTAAGCAGTTATGGATTGGCCCCTAGGAGAAGTTTGCTCTGCGTTATCGCAGAAAATCCCCTCGTTTAAAGCGCAGGTCGTGTCAAGTATTGACTCCACAAATACGGAGTTGATGCGGCGTGCCAAACAAGGGCTCACTCAGCCATTTCTTCTAGTTGCAGAGGAGCAAACGGCAGGCAAAGGAAGACTGGGGAGGGTTTGGCACGCTAAGACAGGAGACTCTCTTACTTTCTCTATTGGCCTTAATCTTCGTATGCAAGATTGGAGCGGATTTTCACTTGTAGTGGGTATGGGTATTTTGCGTGGATTAGATCCCAAGGGCGAGCACGGGATTGGACTTAAATGGCCGAATGATCTATGGACTGGTCCAGTGCAAAGTGCGCGCAAACTCGCAGGAATACTCATCGAGTCGAGCATCTCCCAGTCGCAAAACACACGCGAGCCAGACACGCGTTACTGCGTGATTGGGGTTGGTATCAATATAAACGCGCCCAAGAATATAGATTTGAAGAGGCCTGCGGTCGGTATGAATGAGCTCGAATCAAGCGCTAATGCGAGCTCCGTTTTACTTGCAGTAGTTCCGCACATCATTGAAAATACTTTAAGGTTTGAGGCAAACGGATTTGAAGAGTTTCAATCAGAATACTCAAGGTATGACATTCTTCAAGGACAACAAGTCTTAATGAGCAATGGTGTTACTGGGCGCGCCAGCGGAGTTAATTCGCGAGGTGAGCTTATGATTCAAACGACCTCAGGAGTGGTCCCCGTTATTAGTGATGAAGTCAGCTTGGTGGGACTCGGCGTTTGAAGTTTGCGCAAGCCTGAGCCTTACTTCGCGAAGGCAAATTTGATGAGAGCTACAAAAATGAAAAAAACAACTTACTTTTGGCCCCTTTTTTGGATTGCAGTAAATCTTTTAATATGGGGCTGGACTAGTGGATTCATACAGGAAAAAATATTGGGAGAAAAGGCTACCGAGCAACCCATCCGCACTCTGGAGGAGGTGAGTCCCGAGGCAGCCCGTTTGAACAAGGATGCACCTACAAGTACAAAGCAATAATGCGCGTATGTTTAGTGAGCAGGAATTAAACCCCGCACCTAGCTGTTCACGCTAGGTCGTTGGGGTGTATGAGTTCTTGCGTATAGACCTCTAGCGCAAGCTCCGTGACGGTTGCGACCTCATCGCCAACCTCTGCGTGAAACTCCTGCTCAGTTTTGCGAATAGCCCTCTCGAACGCATTTAGCCAACTCAACCCCGTCTGTGTAAACCGAATTATTTTTGCTCGAGAGTCGCGAGGATCATCTGCCCTCTCGACCAAGCCCCAAGCGGCGCACTGATTGACTAGTTCTCCCATCCCCTGTTTAGTCACTCCTGCACTTTTTGCGAGCTCCGTCAGTCGAGAGCCCTCCAGCGCAAGGTGACGAGTAATGTGAATATGTGCTGCGCTAATTTTTTCCCTCGCTGCTAAGTTCGATAGCGCAAGTGGAACTTCTGTGTCATGCGACATTAGATACAAAACTCGCTCATCAAATCGGCGCATTGCCTCCCCAAGTAACCTGCCCAAATGAACCTGTCGCCAATCCTGATGCAAGAGCACTTTTTTCATAACGAATATAGTAAAGTAAATTGACTAAAAAATCCTTGATTGAAGAGTATAAATTGAGATAAAGTACTGCCTAGACATCCAGTCTGTTCAAATTTACAGCACTGAGTAATCGCCCAAATACCTATTCAACTTAAAGGAAACACCATGGAATCAGCAACAAAAGGCACCCCACCAACAGGCGAAAAAGGAAAAGCACTTCAGGCCGCATTGGCCCAAATTGAAAAGCAGTTTGGTAAAGGAACAATCATGCGCCTGGGCGAAGGTGAGGTGATTGAGGATATACAAGTGGTTTCCACGGGTTCTTTAGGTCTTGATGTGGCGCTTGGCGTTGGTGGTTTGCCGCGCGGGCGTGTGATTGAGATTTATGGACCTGAGTCGTCAGGTAAAACAACACTGACTTTGCAAGTTATTGCAGAGATGCAAAGGCAAGCGGGAACCTGTGCATTCGTGGACGCAGAGCACGCTCTTGATGTTCAATACGCGCAAAAGTTAGGGGTGAATTTACAAGAGCTTTTGATCAGTCAGCCTGATACAGGCGAACAAGCACTTGAAATTGTAGATAGCTTGGTTCGTTCAGGTGCTGTAGATCTAGTAGTAGTTGATTCGGTGGCTGCACTCACGCCGCGTGCAGAAATCGAAGGTGAGATGGGGGACTCTTTACCTGGTTTACAAGCTCGATTGATGAGCCAAGCCCTTAGAAAATTAACGGCAAGCATCAAAAAAACCAATTGCACAGTCATCTTTATTAATCAAATTAGGATGAAGATTGGCGTTATGTTCGGAAGTCCCGAAACTACAACGGGCGGCAATGCTTTGAAGTTCTACGCATCAGTGCGTTTGGATATTCGCCGCACAGGGACAATTAAGCGAGGAGAAGACGCGGTAGGAAATGAGACAAAAGTGAAGGTCGTAAAGAACAAAGTTGCACCTCCATTTAAGACGGCAGAATTTGATATTTTGTTCGGTGAAGGAATTAGTCGTCACGGTGAAATTATCGATCTCGGCGTTGTGGCTCGTATTGTTGAAAAATCTGGTGCATGGTATGCCTACAACGGCGAAAAAATCGGACAAGGAAGAGACAATGCCCGAGAATTTTTGCGTGAAAATCCAGAACTTGCATTTGAGATTGAGAATAAAGTGCGTGAATCTCTAGGGGTTCCACTTTTGCTTGAGCCAGTGATTGGTTTTGGTGAGCACGATGACTCTGAGGACGTTGCAACACCGCATGCAAAAGAAATAAAAGAACCAAAGGGCCGCGCAGCTAAAGCGAAGGCTGCAAAGGAGGCCGCAGAGGCCCTAGCGAGTGCAAGTGCAAAAGACGAAGAAACTCTTAACGCCTAAAAAACTCGTTTTTTAACCATTCGTTTATGAATCTGAAAGAATCCAAGCCGTGGGCCCGTCACTAAAAGGGCGGGCCCTTCGTTTGCTCTCCAACCGAGAGCATTCCAGGTATGAGTTGGCCCAAAAACTAAGGCAACACGCGCAAAGCGAGGAAGAGTTGCAACAAGTACTTGAATGGCTACAGATCAAGGGTTTTATAAACGAACAGCGAGTACTAGAGTCGATCGTCTATAGGCGATCGCCAAAGCTTGGGTATGCCCGAGTAGCACGTGAATTAAAAGATAAAGGCTTAGCAGATCATGCAGTTGCAAGCGCACTAAAAGATTTGAAAGAAACTGAGGCAGAGCGCGCAAAGATTGTTTGGTTAAAAAAATTTAAGACTCCCGCAAATACCCCTGCTGAAAGAGCTAAACAAATGCGCTTTTTAATGTCACGCGGGTTTGCCCCTGCCGTCGTGATTCAAGTATTAAATAAATTCGTGACAGGCGGTGAATCTACGCTTAGCTCAGAAGACGAAGACCAGTTGGACCGATTCGTTGAAGATTTGTAGTTGTCTGGGTCTAGACACCCAGCATTAACTTTAAATTTTGTACTGCAGCCCCACTGGCGCCTTTACCAAGATTATCAAACTGAGCATAAAGAACGGCCTGACGTTTGTGTGGGTTACTGAACACATGAATGGCCATATGATCAGATCCTGCCAACGCCGTAGCGCTAAGCTTCGCTGATGGATCGCCCAATTGAACACTAATAATTGGGTCGTCTTTGGCGCACACATTAGAGTAATGAGCCCTTAGCGCTTCGTAAATATCCTCCGCGCTTGTAGAGGGCGCAAGTAAATCCAGGTGCAACGGTAATTGAACAAGCATGCCTTGCGGGAAGTTGGCAACAGAGGGCACAAAAATAGGCGCAGTCTTAAGCCCAGCGTAGTGCATGATCTCAGGCAAATGTTTGTGAGTAAGGCCAAGTGCGTAGGCCTCAAAACGGGGTTGCGTCGCTGCCTCAAACTCCTCAATCATCGTACGTCCACCCCCACTGTATCCACTCACACTCGGAAGGCATAAAGGTGAATTATCTTTGAGTAGACCTGCCTGAGTTAACGGGCTGATCAGTGCAATCGCTCCGCTAGCGTAACACCCCGGATTAGAGACCTTGTCACTAGACCTTATCAACTCGGCTTGGGTTTTATTTAGCTCTGCAAAACCGTAGACCCAATCGGGATGTGTTCTATGCGCCGATGACGCGTCTAATAGCTTAGGTTTGTGGCCCGCTAGGGAGTCGATTAAACCCACGGATTCTTTTGCCGCCTCATCATGTAAGCAAAGAATAACTAAATCGACACTTTGCATGATTTGTTGCTTTGCCGAAATGTCTTTGCGCCGTTCAGGGGCTATAGAGACGATTTCAATCTCAGGCATTGATTTGAGTCGATCCCTAATTTGCAGGCCGGTTGTGCCGGCTTCGCCGTCTATAAATACTTTGAACATTTTGAGATATGGCTTTCTAAAGTAGCACTTTTTATGGCTTTAAGGGAAGATGTGGCTGAAAAAAAAGGTAAAAACTGAGGCAGATCAAACAATTGTGCGTCGCACCATGATACATTTCAACACGGTAAAGTCTCAGACTTGGTTATTATCGCTAAGCGGTCACCAGTCATTAACATTGATTTAACACTATTATGAAGATACATGAGTACCAAGGCAAGGAAATCTTGCGTAACTTTGGAGTTCCAGTTCCTCGCGGAATTCCAGCCTTCACAGTTCAAGAGGCCGTAGAGGCCGCGCAAAAACTGGGTGGACCAGTATGGGTTGTAAAAGCTCAAATTCACGCAGGCGGAAGAGGAAAGGGCGGCGGCGTTAAGTTGGCCCGCTCCATTGACGAAGTTAAGAAGTTGGCGGGTGAGATTTTGGGTATGCAGCTCATCACGCATCAAACCGGGCCGATGGGACAAAAAGTTCGCCGTCTGTTGATTGAAGATGGTGCAGATATTAAAAAAGAGTATTACGTATCTTTGGTCACTGATCGCGCATCTCAAAAGGTCGCCTTAATGGCCTCCTCAGAGGGCGGAATGGATATTGAGGAGGTAGCACATAGTACGCCCGAGAAAATCGTTAAAGTATTTATTGACCCCTTGCTTGGCCTAACAACAGAGCAGGCAAGCTCTGTAGCAAAAAGTATAGGCGTTCCAGCCGGCTCTTCAACTGAGCAGGCAGTAGATGTCTTTAAAAAGCTTTATGAATGTTATCAAGCTACTGACGCGTCATTAGCAGAAATCAACCCATTGATTCTTGAGGGTAACGGCGGAATTAAGGCGTTAGACGCGAAATTCAATTTTGATCCTAACGCATTGTTCCGTCACCCTGAGATCGTGGCCTATAGAGACTTAGATGAAGAAGATCCTGCAGAAATTGAGGCCTCTAAATTTGATTTAGCATACATCAGCTTGGACGGCAACATTGGATGTTTAGTCAACGGCGCAGGTCTAGCCATGGCAACCATGGACACGATCAAGCTGTTTGGTGCCGAGCCTGCGAACTTCCTTGATGTGGGTGGTGGCGCAACACCAGAGAAAGTCACAGAAGCATTTAAGATTATGTTGAAAAACCCCAAGGTCAAGGCCATTTTGGTCAATATCTTTGGCGGAATTATGAAATGTGACACGATTGCAAATGGCGTGATAACGGCGTGTAAGGCGGTAAATCTGAGTGTTCCGCTGGTCGTTCGCATGAAGGGCACAAACGAAGATTTGGGCAAAAAAATGTTGGCTGATTCTGGATTGCCCATCATCAGTGCCGACACGATGGCAGAAGCGGCTCAAAAGGTCGTGGCCGCATTGAACTGACCCAAAGGAAAATTAGCATGTCTATTTATATTAATAAAAATACAAAAGTTATTACACAAGGTATTACGGGTAAGACGGGTCAGTTTCACACAGAGAAATGCCAAGAATACGCGAATGGTAAGAACTGCTTTGTTGCGGGTGTAAATCCCAAGAAAGCTGGGGAGTCCATATTTAATATCCCGATCTACGCAACTGTTAAAGAAGCTGCACACCAAACAGGCGCAACAGTATCGGTTATTTATGTCCCCCCCGCCGGCGCTGCTGCTGCGATTTGGGAGGCCGTAGAGGCCGATTTGGATTTCGCAATTTGTATCACAGAAGGCATTCCCGTTAGGGATATGCTTGAAGTGCGTAACAAAATGAAGGCCAAAGAAGCGGCAGGCGGAAAAAGAACTTTACTGCTTGGTCCAAACTGTCCAGGGCTAATTACTCCAGATGAGATCAAAATTGGCATCATGCCGGGACACATTCACCGCAAGGGACGAATCGGAGTGGTTTCTCGCTCCGGCACTCTGACCTATGAAGCTGTTGCTCAACTAACTGAAATTGGACTTGGTCAATCAAGCGCTGTAGGTATTGGGGGTGATCCAATTAACGGACTCAAACACATTGATGTGATGAAGGCCTTTAACGATGACCCCGATACTGATGCAGTTATCATGATCGGTGAAATTGGTGGGCCCGATGAGGCTGAGGCTGCCCGTTGGTGCAAGGCAAACATGAAAAAACCTATCGTCGGTTTTATTGCCGGTGTAACTGCTCCTGCTGGTAAGCGTATGGGTCATGCTGGTGCACTTATCTCAGGTGGTGAGGACACAGCAGATGCAAAATTAAGCATCATGGAGGAATGCGGATTTAAAATTACACGTAATCCATCTGAGATGGCTAAGCTCTTGAAAGCCATGATTTAAACATGAACCGCCCTAACTCCTAAATTACCAGGACTTAGGGCGCGGTCTCAAGAGTTTTTAAAATAGTTTCAATTACAAAATGAATCGTCGGGCTTCATCCAGTTATAGACACCAAAGCGGCTTCACGCTAATACAAGTCATGGCCATTTTGGGCCTCCTGGGTGTGGTGTTGACGGTGGCGACTTCTGGTTACTTAACTCACCAGTCTAAGCACTACATTAAGGAAGCCTTATTAGAGGCTGTACAAGCAAGACAAGTTGTAACTCAAAATATCAAATCCGGCGTTCAAGATGATAAAGGTTGGTCTAAGGGTTATATCTCAAAACAGGGTGAAAACCATTCTTGGACCGTTGATATAGACCCAACGAGTGGAGCAGTGATCGTAACTGTTTGGACTCTTATGAAGCCAGCCACATTGTTATGGGTGCCTCTTAAAGAAGGCTCTAGTAAAGAAGAAACGGTAAATCAAGCCGGACCTAAAAGTCTAAACGAAGCCGGACAAAGTTGGATTTGCCTAATTCAAGGGGACTCAATACCAGATGCAACAAGACTCATGGGTCCCTTGTCTTCGCAAGTGCCGCCCCCAGGACTCAGCCCAGATTTAGTGAGCTCAGACTGCCGTTAATTACTCGAACAGCTCACAAAAGAGCTCTTCTTTTGGTTAATTTAGAGTGAGGGCGCAACAAAGTGACCGGATTTACCGCCTAATTTCTCGGCCAGGTGAATATTATCCATGCGCATACCACGGTCGACTGCTTTGCACATATCGTAAATCGTTAATAAAGCTACTTGCACAGCAGTGATCGCCTCCATCTCAACTCCTGTTGGACCTGTGGTCTCAGCCGTTGCCGTGCAAGTGATTAAAGAGAGTGCTGCGTCTGGTTGAAATGAAACACTAACATGCGTTAGTGCAACCGGATGGCATAAAGGAATTAAATCACTCGTACGCTTTGAGCCTTGTATACCTGCAATACGAGCAATTCCAAGGACATCACCTTTTTTAGATTCGCCTTTTAAAACCATCTCAAAAGTCTCGGGATTCATCGTGATTGTCCCCTTTGCAACTGCTTTTCGGTGGGTATGGGCCTTTGCGCCCACATCTACCATGTGAGCGTTACCTTGTGAGTCAAAGTGTGTAAAAGTCATGGTGAAAACTTAATAAAATTTAATAGGTTAATATGTGAGAGAAATGAAAAAACTCAAGTTACAGATGTGGCACAAACTGCCCGTTTTCAAAAGAAATATGGCACACATTGGTGTGGGCAGTTGTCTCCTATTTTGCAGTGTAACTCTCAATGCGCAATACGCCTCTGGTCGGCTACCAAGTTTAGGCGAGAACACGGAGATGACCCTAGGTCAAGAGCTCAAGATAGGACAATCCGTTGTTCGTGAAATTGTGCGAGATCCCGATTATGTGGATGATCCTGTCTTGGTTGAATATGTAGACAATATTTGGAGAAGTTTGCGAGAGACATCACTCAACAAGGGGTATTTAAATCAAGAGTTGAATGATAGGTTTGCGTGGGAGGTTTTGTTAATTCGGGATAAAACGGTGAACGCATTTGCGTTACCCGGCGGGTTCATGGGTGTTCATTTGGGCTTGATCGCTGTGGTCTCCAACCGAGACGAATTAGCGTCTGTTTTGGGGCATGAGCTGAGTCATATTTCTCAAAGACACATCGCTCGAATGATGACCAAGCAAAGCCAACAAACGCCTCTTGTTTTGGGGGCTATGTTGCTAGGATTGATTGCCGCCAGCAGAAGTCCTAACGCTGCTGGGGCAATGATCATGGGTGGCCAAGCAGGCGCAATGCAAACGCAACTCAATTTTTCTAGAGATATGGAGCGCGAAGCTGACCGCGTGGGTTTCTCCGTAATGGAGCAAGCCGGGTATGATCCCGTGGGCTTTGTCACCATGTTCCAAAAGCTTGAGCAAGCTGCAAGGCTAAACGATAACGGAGGCTTCCCCTACCTAAGAAGTCATCCGCTAACAACTGAGCGTATAGCCGACATGCAGGGGCGCATGCCTATGACGAGTCAAATGCAGGCCAAGTCCATGTCTTTGGAGCACGCAATGATCGCTGCAAGGGCTAAAGTCCTGGTCAATCCAGAACCCGATGAACAACATTTCTTTAGCGCGCAAGCAAACGTGTCTGGCTCCAACGGACTAAGCAATATTGCCTCACTTAAAAGCAATACCCCTTTATGGTTGTCAACTCTTTACGCAGCAACACTTGCAGATGTGCATTTAAAAAACTGGACTTTGGCTGAAAAGCACTTACAAGAGATGACGCCACTTGTAGCTAAAGATCCGGCCGCACAAAAATTACTGACCTACTTAAAAGCTGAGTTTGAAGCGGCTAAGGGAAATCCGCTCGTGGCGATATCTCTTATTCAAAATCTGCAGAAAACTCGCGCTCAAATCTTGTTACTCAGTCAATACCGCAATGCAACCCGGGTGGTGGAGCAAGCAAAGCTTGTGACCGATAGCCTTCAACTCTGGCTGGCTCAAAACCCCAGAGATTCCCTCGCGTGGGAATTGATGTCGGCAGCGTTAATTTCCAGTGGAAACACAATTGGAGCAATACGCGCAGACGCAGAAGCTCAAGCGGCACACTGGGACTATGCTTCAGCAGTAGACAGATTAAAGGCTGCACAAGACTTAACGCGACAAATGGCGCGCCAAAGTGGCCTTGATGCCACAGCACAGTTTGAGGCCTCTATAGTGGATGTAAGGCTAAGGAACTTAGAGGGGGCGAGGAAGGAACAGGCGCTCGAGCGCTAAGTCGATTACGATCCCCAGGCTAGAATACAAAATGGAGCCTATTAGAGCGTTACCAAATCCGATAACTTCAAATCCTTCTAGAAATGAGGAGGCCATTAAAAAAACGACTGCATTGATGACAAAAAGAAAAAGCCCCATAGACACAAGAGTAACGGGGAGAGTCAGAATCAATAGCACAGGCCTAACTATTAAATTAAGCAAACCAATCACTAAGGAAGCAATTAAAGCAGAGCCAAATCCATTGACAATAATGCCCTGATCGAAACGAGAAAGTGCAAGAAGTGCCAAAGCACTGAGAATCCATTTTGTTAGTGTTTTTATCATGTGTTGATATTAGCTTAAATTTAAAAAAATTATTGCAACAAATCAAATCAACAAAATACCAAGTAAATAGAGATTTTGAGTAGATGCTGGCTATATCCGGCTATCATTCACGCAACCATGAGCGTTATACATATTACAGATATTGAAGCGGCGATTAATTATTGGAGAGAGCTTTCGCCCTCCAGTGATGGCGTTACGTTATCCAAAGAACTTAGGGATCTGGCTAAAGTTTATGCACTAATGGTTTACTTCAAAGAGGACGAAGTGGCCGTTAAAGGCTTCCCACCAAAAGCTTTTGAAGCTTGGATGGCCTGGTATGACAGTACTCCCGATACACCTTGTATTGCCATTTGCTCTACGAGCCAAGGGGACCCAATTTGCAAAGGGTGTGGGCGTACGTTTGAAGAGGTGCAACTTTGGACTGAGATGCCAGCACCTAATAAGAGAATGGTTTGGAAGAGAATTACGCAAGAGGGCTCAGCGTGGCGCTTCAATCGCTACTCTGAAAGAGCTAGCGAATCTCGTACAAAACCCTAAGCATTTAGCATCAGTGACTTATTTACTGAGAACATAGTCTAGTTAAAGCAACTAAACTAATTAGATAGCTTTAGCCAAAGACTCAGCTAAGCCCGTGTACTGCGAGGGCGTAAGTTTTAGAAGGCGCTCTTTTTCTGCAGCTGGAATTTTTAGCGTTTGAATTAACGGGTGTAGGTCATTAGGACCAATTACTTTGCCCCGAGTTGCTTCCTTGAGCTGTTCATAAGCGCCCTCAAGCCCAAAGCGTCTCATAACAGTTTGAATAGGCTCCGCGAGCACTTCCCAGGCATTGTCTAAGTCATTTGCAATAGCCTCTGGATTAACCTCTAGTTTAGCTTGACCGGTAAGGAGTGATTGGTAAGCAAGAACGGCATATCCAATTGCGACCCCCATATTTCTAAGAACGGTTGAGTCAGTTAAGTCACGTTGCCAGCGGCTGATAGGTAACTTTGCACTCAAGTGATTTAAAAGTGCATTTGATAGGCCTAGGTTACCTTCAGCATTTTCAAAATCAATGGGATTTACTTTGTGCGGCATGGTTGAAGAGCCAATCTCACCTGCCTTTAACTTTTGTTTAAAGTAGCCTAGTGAGACATACCCCCAAACATCCCTAGACCAATCTATCAAAATTGTATTGGTCCTTGCAATTGCGTCAAAGAGCTCAGCCATATAGTCATGTGGCTCAATTTGAATGGTGTAATTTTGCTGATGAAGGCCTAAGCCGTGAAAAGCCAGTTCATCTGGATGATTGGCAGCTGACTCAATAACGCGTTTACTAAAAGCGTGCCAATCAAAATCTGGCCAAGCGATAAGATGAGCGTTGTAATTGCCAACAGCACCATTCATTTTGGCCATAATTTGAACTTCTGCTATTTTAGAGCGTGCTTTAATAAGCCGTGCAACGACGTTAGCGATCTCTTTGCCCACTGTAGTCGGGCTAGCAGTCTGTCCGTGCGTTCTACTCAGCATTGGAAGGGCGGCCAGACGGTGAGCCATCGATTTAAGTTGCTCAATGAGTTGATCAAGATAGCTTAAAACTACAGAATCCCTAAGCGTACTTAACTGAAGGGCATGACTCGTATTGTTGATGTCTTCACTGGTACAAGCAAAGTGAATAAATTCACTGGCTTTGGAGAGTTCGGCACGAACGTTAGCGTTTAGAGTTGATTGTTGACATTGTTTTTTAAGCCAATACTCAACAGCCTTAACATCATGATTCGTGGTTTTTTCAATCTCTTTGATCGCTAAAGCATCATCAGCGCTAAATCGTTTAGCCCAGCCTCGCATCTCAACGCGCGCCTCCTTGGACAGAGGTTTAAACTCTGGCATTCCAGCGTCACTTAGGGCGATGAACCAAGTGATCTCTACTTGTACTCTACATCTGAAAAAGCCCTCTTCGCTCATGAGTGGGCGAACTAAGGTTAGTTTGGAGTGATATCGCCCGTCAAGGGGTGAAAGAGCTGAAATAATATGATGTGTCATAAAAAGGATTTTAAGCCAGGAAGCTCAGCTTGTTGTTTTCTCGCAAGACGAAGGGACTAAAATACATATAGTACTTTAGAACGATAAAAGATGAAACTCATTGGAACGACAGCAAGTCCTTACGTGCGCAAAGTGCGTATTGTGATGGCTGAGAAAAAACTTGATTATGAATTTGTGGTGGATGATGTGTGGTCAGCAAGTACATCCATTCAGTCCTCTAATCCATTGGGTAAAGTGCCATGTTTGGTGATGGAGGGCGGCGAAGCTTTATTTGATTCTCGCGTCATTGTTGAGTACTTGGATACGTTGTCTCCCGTGGGTAAGCTCATTCCCCCATCTGGTCGTGAGCGAGCAGAAGTAAAGACGTGGGAAGCTTTATCAGATGGTTTACTGGATTCAAGCATTTTGGCTAGACTTGAAGAGCACTGGGCGGGGCGTACTGACGCCGAACGATCAAAGGCGTGGATTGAGCGTCAAATGCATAAAGTCAGTGCATGTTTAGAGTCCTTTAGTAAAGCACTCAGTGATAAACCCTTTTGTGTTGGCAACCATTTAAGTTTGGCTGATATTGCTGTAGGTTGCTCTTTGGGGTATCTGGACTTTAGATTTCCACAGATTAATTGGAGGGATAGTCATCCTAACCTGGCCCCTTATTTTGAAAAACTTATGCTAAGGCCAAGTTTTATAGATACGACGCCCTAGAGTCGCGTAAAACTTCTTGTAAATTTTTGACGCGTGAGTTTAGCTACTTGCCTTCAGGCTTAAGTATTTTTTGGGGTAGCCAATCGTTTTTTAATCCAACGAAAAAACATCCCGATACCCGGAATTTTTTCATAAATTTCTTCTGCGGGATCCCAGTAATCTCGGTGAGAGCTGATTTTGTAGAAACCCTGCTGATCAATTTCTAAAAGCAGGTGAGTGCTGCCTTTTACGGTAAAAGTAGTTTGAGGTGATGACTTGAGAGAAAACAAAAAATCCCAACACATAAATGCTTGTTTGTGATCAAATAATTGATGGGTCACGACAAATCTTGGATTATCCAGAGTTTTAAACATGTGATCAAAAATGCTCTGTATTTCATCAATGCCTTTAACTTCGTTGAACGGATCTTTAAAAACAGCGTTTTCTGTGTAAAAGAGATTTAGACGTTCAAGGTCGCTGAGTTTTAAGGTCTCAAAATATCGATTAAGATTTTGGGCGAAAGGCTCAACGGGTGGATGCATTAGTTACAAGCCTGTTAATTTACCAATTAATGTGAAATAAATACTATAGGGAAGTAACCTTAATAGTTTTAAAAAACGAGAAAATCTTTTTGGGAAATGAATTTCAAATTCTCCTTTTCTATAGCCATCAACAATCTCGCGAGCTGCTTGCTCTGGCGTGAGAAGTGCCGGCATATGGAATGTATTTTGTGCTGTTAAGGGAGTTTGAACAAAACCCGGATTGATAACGCTTACTCCGATGCCTAAGGGGTGTAGGTCTAAATACAGAACTTCTGCCAGATGAATTAATGCAGCCTTGGTTGGGCCATAGGCCAAACTCTTAGGTAAACCAGAATATCCAGCCACACTAGATACAACGCTGAAATGCCCTTTGCCACAGCTTGTCATTTTCGGCAGGCACGCATCTAATAAATTTAAAACGCCTAAGTAATTGATATCAAAATGTTTGCGGGCATCCTCTAAATCAAAGTCTTGAGCTCGCATGGCAGTGTAATGGCCGGCGCAGTAAACGATTAGATCAATATGTTCATGGACAGTTAATTGATCAAAGGCAAGCGCAAGTGCCCCAGGCTGCGTGACATCTAATGCAATTGCAAAAGCGTTGGGACGATTTGCAACAAATGCATTTAAAGATTGCTGATTTCTGGCTGAAACACAAACTCTTGCACCCAAGGTGTCTAATAGATCGGCTAGAGCGTGACCAATGCCGCTGGACGCGCCAACAATCCATACACGCTTACCTCGCCAGTCTTTGATAGGGGGATTCATCAAAAGATTTAAATCCTTCTAATAGTTAGAGCTTTAGCAATTGAGGTAAAAATTAAAGCTTAGAAAAATAGGTCAGGGCACAAAATGCAAAACGAACTCAGCTGATGCGTTTTGTAAATGAGAGCGTAACTTCCCCAAGACGTACGTCAAACTTGGACATACTTGCTTTATTTAGCATTATGCGTTCATTCATAAGAAACATCCAATCGTCGAACTGGACATTCCAAACGCTGTCTCCAACAGGTAAAGCAAGCGTATAGCTCCAATGAAAGGTATTACCCCTACACTCACCAGAGGCCACTCCAATGACATCACCTGCGACGCCCGAATAATTGTTGTTTCCCAGGTGAGTCAGTTTCCAAATACGCTTTTGTTTGGTTCCATCGGAGTAAGTGAAATCCTCGTCTAGCGTTCCCGTCTCGCCATCCCACGAACAATTCATAACAACTGTAAAGCGTTTAACTACGCGACCAGATCGGTCTGTAAAAATACCCCATGCATCAACGACGCCGTTAAAATATTTTTTGAGATCAAGTGTAGGCGTCTGATTGGTGTACTCATCTACGCTTGGCGAAGCGCAACCACTAAGTGCTAACAAAGATGCGGACGAAGTAACCCCCAGCCCAGTGTGAATTAAGCGTCTACGGTTGAACATAATGCATTCCCTTTTAATCACTAAATTTTCTTAAGTGTGAATTGAATGACATCAAGGTTACTTTGGTTAAAACCAGCCTCGCAGTAACAAAGATAAAATTCCCACGTCTTCATGAAAGCCTTATCGAAACCAAGTTCTTGAACTTTGTTGGACTCTGCAGTGAATACGCGCCTCCACTCTTTAAGCGTAGCTGCGTAATCTTGTCCAAAGCAAAACTCGTCAACGACTTGCAAGCCATTTGCGTGAGCTAGCTCTTTAAAGCGAGTAGGGCAGGGCAAACAACCGCCAGGGAATATGTACTGCTGAATAAAGTCAGTACTGTTAATGTATTGATCAAACAATTCGTCATCAATCACAATGGTCTGGATACAAGCTAACCCACCAGTTTTTAAAAGACGTGAAACGTTTTTAAAGTAGGTTGACCAGTACTCCTTGCCAACTGCCTCAAACATCTCAATAGACAAAATCGCGTCAAAAGGTGTATCCCCAATATCTCTGTAATCTTGGAGCCTTAAATCTGCAGTTAAGCCTTTATCGGACAATCTTTTTTGAGCGTATTCAAGTTGTGAAGGACTAAGCGTAACGCCGGTGTGATTAGATGCAAAGTCTTGTGTGACCACCTCAGCCAAACTACCCCAACCGCAACCAATTTCAAGCACTCTTTTGGGATCCCCCGGTTGCAAGCCAACCATACGACAAGCTCTTTGTATTTTTGCACGTTGAGCCTGTGCCAAAGAGATATCGGTTGATGACTGGAAAAGCGCGGATGAGTAAGTCATCGACTCATCCAGCCAAAGCTGATAAAAGGAATTACCTAAGTCGTAATGTGCATGTATGTTTTTAGTGCTATTGGCGCGGGTATTACGCCTAGTCCAGTGCTTAATTAGGTAATAAAGACGTCCAATCCAAGAGCCGTAAATAATTCTCTCAATAGCGCGTCTGTTGGCAATGAAGAGCTCCATCAACTGCGTTAAATCTGTCGTCTCCCACTCTCCAGCAATATAAGACTCAGCAAATCCAATGTCACCCGATTTAAGAGCATTTTGAAATACATTCCAATTCTTGACAACCAAATTGGCATGTCGCTCTGTTGGTTGCGATTCGCCAAAGCTTAACTCAAGCCCATTTGGCAATGTGATGTCCAAACACCCGTGCGAGAGGTGTTTGAGCATTCGCAGTACCCTTTTTGCGGATCCAGGTGCGTTAGGAATGTCTTTATTTGAGAAAGATCCAGAAGATATCAGCATAAGGCTAAAAACGAATTAAAAGTTGATAACGAATAAACGGTCTCGTTTTATTTTGCCCCAGTTTACAAGTGTTCCTCTGATGTAGGGGTAATTTTGTGAGCTTTAGGGCTGGGTTTTCGGTGGAAGGGGACTTTTTTAAGCCAAAGTCTTAAAGCTTGCCAATGAATTCTATAAACGACCATTAGGGTCATGAGTGGGTAGTGCAGTAAAGCTTTACGCCGAGTAGCTGCTGTCAACGGGTAAAGTGTCCCACTAACGCGGGTATGGATCAGAGGTCCTTCTTCGTCATCGTAATCGATTCTCGTTACGGTATGGGCTGGTTTTAAAGGTTGTGGCAAAGTGCGTAAGAATCTGAAGCGGTACAGTCCTTTAACCTCACAGAAAGGGGAGACATGAAATTCTTTGTGAGCGATTAGGTCCCGGCCGTAAACAGGATTTTTGATTAAATAAAAATGTCGCTCACCAAAAGTGTTGTTTACTTCCGCAACGATTACGCGTAAGTCCCCATTCGCTGCGTGTCCATACCAAAAGCTAACAGGTTTGAAGGTATAACCCCAAACTCGAGGGTAAGTATGAAGCCAAACCTCACCGTCAACGCCCTCTAGGCCCTCGTTTTTAATCAAGTCTTCAAACCATCCAAGTGCGCCGCCTTGGCTTGGAGAGCGGGCGTCGCCGTGATCGGAATCAAAAAAACTCAATGCGCCTTTACAGTTCCACGATAAAACGCCTTTGAGTGCTTCAATTTGTTGCGCATCGCGTAAGTTGCGCATGGGCAACATCAAAAAGTAGGTGGAGTAAGTGAAA
>CAIRBP010000048.1 GCA_903876885.1 uncultured Burkholderiales bacterium
AAGCGATAAGGCTTGGTCTCCTCAGCGTGTCTATGAGTTCTTCCCAAGGCTTTTAGAGAGAAAAGGCAATTTGGGATCCCAACTCTCGGGCGGTGAACAACAAATGCTTGCCATGGCACGCGCACTCGTTGTTAATCCCCGGTTGTTGTTGCTTGATGAGCCGCTTGAGGGATTGGCGCCTATCATTGTTGAGGAACTTCTCAAGGCCATCAGGTGGATCACCAGGGAGGAGGGGCTTTCGGCGATTATTGTCGAACAACATCCTCAGATGATTCTTGCGATATCGGACGAAGCCATTGTGCTTGAGAAGGGGACAATTGTTCACCAAGAGAACGCATCAACGCTGAGCCAGAATCAGCATACCTTAGATAGATTCCTTGGCGTTACGCGCTAACGGTTAACACAAATAAAGTGACTTTGTAGATCCCAAAATAGGTACTGAACACCTCTCAGGGACTCTGCACTCACCAAGGGATCCTGAACTCACCTCATGAAACAGAGGTAGGGGATGTGATCTCATGCATAACGGTACTCAATACATTTTTTGAAAAATTAGATCGACATAGACAATCCGTAAGTACGGCGCTAATTTTTTTTGCTAATTTCTAATGGTTTTTGTGAGTGCTATTTGTAGGCATTTACGAAATCTAAAAAGAGTATGATTCAATTATTTACGTACTTAAATTTAACGGCGGTTAATGAAATGACTCACTATCTATTTACCAAACGCGACTCGGTATCGATTAATTTTTTTACCTCTCGTTTAAAAAATGTTTGCGCTTGGTTATTCATCGTGTGCCTGGGGTTTAGTAGTGTTTGCGGGGCGGCGCCATTTGATAATGCTGCATTCACCAAACAACCATTTAAAATCGTTGTGCCATTTGGTGCAGGGGGTGTTGCAGACCTTACGGCGCGTGTTGTTGCTCAAGGCTTATCAGATAGGCTAGGGCAAGCAGTGGTCATTGAGAACAAACCAGGCGCCGGTGGCATTGTGGCCGCAGATACCGTGGCTAAGTCAGAGCCAGACGGGCATACGTTGTTTTTGATGTCAAACGGCACAGCAGTGAGTGCCGGACTCTTTAAGAGTTTACCGTACGACACTATCAAAGACTTTACGCCAGTCTCGCTCCTTGCGACCTTTGATATGGCCATAGTGACTGCTGACAACTCTAAATTCAAAAATCTTAGTGAACTTGTTAGCTTTGCAAAGGCTCATCCTGGTCAATTAAATATTGGCAGTATCAATATCGGCAGTACCCAAAATTTGGCTGCCGAACTCTTTAAAAGCTCCGCTGGAATTGAAGCACAAGTAGTCCCCTTTAACGGAACTCCTGCTGTTATTACGGCTTTGCGGGGTGGACAAGTTGATGTAGCTGTTGAAATTTTGGCCCCTGTGATGTCCCAAATCAAGGGACATTCTTTAAGAGTGCTAGCTATAACGAGTGAGAAAAGGTCTGCTTCGATGCCCGATGTACCCACAGCTATTGAATCCTCGGTCAAGGGGATGATCGCGACCTCATGGAACGCCCTAGCAGTGCCTTCTAAAACGCCTGCTGAGGCTGTAGAGCGATTGAACAAGGAAATCGTTGAGGTTTTAAAGACTCCTGCAGTGCATCAAAAACTACTTAATCTAAACGTTGATCCCCGACCAACTACTCCCCTGCAAGCTCAGGAATGGCTAAAAACAGAAATGAAGATTTGGTCCCAGGTCATAGACAGAGCGGGTATTGAGCGGCAATGAAAATCTAATTTAAAGCTCTGACTTTTCAGTTCATTTTGTCAACTGCAATTCGTTTGAGTAACTCTATGGTTTGACGCTGAATATGGGTGGTTGGCCGTTTGGAGCTTGTGGCTAAGACGACTTCGATGCTAAGGCTTGGGCTCCTAATTATCCTCGTCTTGTAAACTGATGGGCGTATTGAGCTACTCACCGCATGGCGGGTCAAAATAGCATTCCCCGCTCCATCGGCTACTAAATCTAGTATGGCCGGTACACCGTCAATTTCTAAAGTAATGTTAGGCGTTAGTCCTAGTCCCAAGAAGGCCGCCTCTACGTGCATTCTTATCGCATTAGGACGGCTTGGGATGACCAAAGGCTGTGCAGCTATTTCATTCATCTGCACGTATAAATCCTGCGGCTCCTCCATCAATCCCGAGGGCCTTGCGCTGACATAAACTAACTCCTCGTTGATGAGATGTTCGGTTATCAGGCCCGTTGAATTTAATCCGTTATAAAGAAGCGCTATATCAAGTCTTGCGTTCAAGATCTCCTCTTGCATCGAGGTTGAGAGTCCCTCTCGAATGGTTAACTGTGCGTCTGGCATTTCCCGTCTAAACGCCCTTGTAAGCGGAACTGTCAGTGCTCTGGCTAAACTTGGCGGTAGTCCTAGCGCAACACGACCTGTAAGACCCCCTCTAAGATGAAGTAACTCTTCTTTGGCTCGCGCCAATTGATGAAGTATGCCTCTTGCATGATCTAGTAATAACTTGCCAGCATCGGTGGGTACCGCCCCGCGACCGTTCCTAATCAGTAGATTTTGTCGAAGACTTACCTCCAGTAGCCTAATTTGCCGACTCAGTGCGGGTTGGGCAACGCCCAAGGCCTCAGACGCGCGCGTAAAGCTTCCCAACTCGGCCACGGTAATGAAGTACTCCAGTTGCTTGAGATCCATTTAATTATTAAGTATTAATAAAATGCATACATGAGCATTTATTGGAATTTATTTGATATAAGAGAGTTACAGATATGCTCAAATTATATATCTGATAGATGCAGTGCGAAGTAGGTCCTGACTCCGAAATGAGGAATACTATGAGTTGTGAAGAGTGAGGGATTAAATCAAAAATCCACAAAACATCACAATCTACTTTTTAAAATGAAATGGGTTTTAGGATGTCCGTAGTTAAAGAGTCTTCGCATCAAAAAAATGCAGGCAAAATATTTGCTCCTCAAGTAGGAATTCCTTGTCTATTCATGCGAGGTGGAACATCTAAGGGGCCTTTTTTTAAAGCCGTTGATTTACCCAGTGATAAAGCACTAAGGGACCAAGCACTTTTAAGTATCATGGGCTCCCCAGATAAACGGCAAATTAACGGAATCGGCGGCGCACATCCATTAACAAGTAAAGTCGGGATCGTAAGCAAAAGTAGCAGGGACGGGGTTGATCTCGAGTTTTTATTTGCGCAACTCCAGCCCGACAAAGACACCGTAGACACAACACCCAACTGCGGCAATATGCTCGCCGCAGTTGTGCCCTTTGCCATTGAGACTGGAATGGTCCAGGTCGACAAAGATTTGAGCACGTTTAGAGTTTTAACGTTAAACACAGACATGCTGTGCGATATCACGGTTGAGACACCTCTCATCTTTGGATCAACGAAAAGATTTGTGAATTATGAGGGTTCAGCCCGCATAGACGGCGCGCCCGGCAGTGCATCTCCCATCACTATTAACTTCTTGGATACTGCAGGATCGGTATGCTCCTCTCTTTTACCGACGGGTAATGTTGTAGACCGTATATTGGTTGAGCCGACGCCTGAGTTATCAGGTTTTGAGCCTTTTGAGATTGATGTGACTTGTATAGATAACGGGATGCCATTGGTTATTTTTAAAGCAAGTGATTTGGCTCGCACCGGTAGTGAGAGCGTTGCAGACCTGAATGCAGATACTGAACTTAAAACTCGCATTGAAGCTCTAAGACTGAAAGTCTCACTCAAGATGGGCTTAGGTGATGTTAAATCTAAAAACTATCCCAAAATGACTTTGATTGCACCGCCCCAAAATGGTGGCAGTCTAACAACTCGAAGCTTTATCCCGCATGTGTGTCACGACGCGATTGGGGTTTTAGCTGCTGTAACTGTTGGCACGGCCTGCGTGCTTGAGGGCTCAGTGTGTGATGGTATTGCAGTTATGCAAGGTGGTAATACCAAGACCGTATCGGTTGAGCACCCAACGGGGGAATTTAGTGTGGAACTAGGTATAGATCCTGGCAACTCACAAAACGTGACCCGGGCAGCACTACTCAGAACCGCGCGACTATTGATGCGAGGAGAGGCTATGGTGCCTGCAAGTATTTTGCAACAACACTGAGTAGCAGATCAAAACTTTTCAGTACCTTTAAATTCCATTTTGTTTTTCACTTATTCATCCTCAAGGATTTTATTATGAGCTTAGAGCGGCCCCTAATTATTGATGTTCATGGTCACTACACGACTGCCCCTAAAGAGTTGGAGGATTGGCGTAATCAACAAATCGCAAGTTTAAAAGATCCAGCGCTTAAGCCTGATCCCAAAAGTCTGAAAATATCCGATGATGCGCTTAGAGAGTCTATTGAGAAAAATCAGCTCAAACTCATGCGCGAACGCGGTAGTGATTTAACGATATTTAGTCCTCGAGCAAGTTTTATGGCCCATCATATTGGAGATTTTCAGACCTCCTCGACCTGGGCCAGCATTTGTAATGAGCTGTGCGCGCGCGTGGCCGCTCTTTTTCCAGATCACTTTATCGGGGCCGCAATGCTTCCCCAGTCCCCAGGCGTGGATCCCAAGACTTGTATTCCAGAGCTAGTACGTTGCGTAGAGGAGTACGGTTTTGTAGGGATTAACTTGAACCCTGATCCCTCAGGTGGACACTGGACGAGTCCTCCTTTGAGTGATCGTCATTGGTATCCGATTTACGAGAAGATGGTTGAATACGATATTCCTGCAATGATTCACGTAAGTACGAGTTGTAATAGCTGCTTTCACACAACTGGCGCTCACTATTTGAATGCCGACACAACTGCGTTTATGCAGTGCTTAACCTCTGATCTTTTCAAAGACTTTCCAACCTTAAAGTTTCTAATCCCACACGGCGGTGGTGCAGTTCCTTACCACTGGGGACGTTTTAGAGGGTTAGCTCAGGAGATGAAAAAGCCATTACTCAAAGACCATCTACTGAATAATATTTTCTTTGACACCTGCGTATATCACCAGCCCGGCATTGATCTTTTAACTAAAGTAATCCCAGTTGATAACATACTCTTTGCCTCAGAGATGATAGGTGCAGTCCGCGGTATCGATCCTGAGACTGGTAATTACTATGACGATACCAAGCGCTACATCGAGGCTTCTACTCAGCTCAGCGCGCAGCAAAAATACCAAGTCTACGAAGGTAATGCACGCCGAGTGTTTAAGCGCTTAGATACCGCATTGAAAGCAAAAGGAATTTAATTATGACTACCCTTGGAATTGTGAAAAAAAATATAGAGCGTGCAGATTCAAACGCAGTTGCTGAGTTAGGTAAATACGGCGTTGCAACCATTCATGAGGCAATGGGACGGGTTGGTTTGATGCAGCGCTACATGAGGCCCATTTACTCAGGCGCGCATGTATCAGGCACGGCCGTCACTGTACTCTTGCACCCAGGTGACAATTGGATGATGCACGTTGTTGCTGAGCAAATCAAACCAGGGGACGTCGTAGTAGCTGCGCTATCTGCTGAGAACTGTGACGGATTTTTTGGTGATTTGTTAGCCACCTCCTTTAAAGCAAGAGGTGCTCAAGCGCTCATCATTGACGCTGGTGTGAGAGATGTTAAGGAATTGACCGAGATGGGATTTCCTGTATGGAGTAAAGGCATCAGCGCAAAAGGTACGATCAAATCTACTCTTGGATCTGTGAACATTCCTGTAGTTTGTGCAGGAGTTTCGGTGACCCCTGGTGACGTGATCATCGCCGACGACGACGGCGTAGTAGTCGTTCCCCGTGATTGGGCGCAAAAAACGGCTGACGCATCTAAAGCCCGTGAGTCCAATGAAGGCGAGAAAAGAGCTAAATTGGCCTCTGGTATTCTTGGGATCGATATGTACAACATGCGCGGTCCACTAGAGAAAGCAGGCCTAAAGTATATTGATTGATAACGTAACGTCGCAATACTGAATAACTTTTAAAAAATATTTAAAAAATGACTACCTTCACTAAAACTCCTGGATGGCTTGATTGGTACTCAGGCCCCGCTAAGCCTAAATTTAAATTACCCCCTGGAGCTGTAGACGCGCATTGTCATGTCTTCGGGCCTGGCGCCGAGTTCCCCTTTGCGCCAGAGCGTAAATACACGCCTTGTGATGCTTCAAAAAATCAACTTTTCGCGCTTCGCGATCATTTGGGCTTTGATAAAAACGTTGTCGTTCAAGCCACATGTCACGGTGCAGATAACAGCGCGATGCTTGACGCCTTGGTGCACTCAGCAGGAAAGGCCCGAGGTGTGGCAACTATAAAAAGGAGCGTGACAGACAAAGAAATTCAGACTATGCACGATGCTGGTGTTCGTGGTGTTCGTTTTAATTTTGTGAAGCGCTTGGTTGACTTCACTCCCAAAGATGAATTAATGGAGATTGCTGCACGAATCTCAACCTGGGGGTGGCATGTCGTTATTTATTTCGAGGCAGTTGATTTGCCTGAACTGATAGATTTCTTTACGCAACTTCCTACAACAGTTGTAGTCGATCACATGGGGCGCCCGGATGTGTCTAAGTCCGTGGATGACCCGGAGTTTGCTTTGTTTGAGCGCTTTATGCATGAGCATGAAAACGTTTGGAGTAAAGTGACTTGTCCTGAGCGCTTATCCATCAAAGGTCCAAAGGCATTAAACGGTGAGCAAAACGCTTATCAAGATGTCATACCTTTTGCTAGGCGAATCGTTCAGAAGTTTCCCACCCGTGTGCTTTGGGGAACGGACTGGCCACACCCAAATTTAAAAGACCATATGCCAGATGATGGTTTGTTGGTGGATTTCATACCTCACATTGCACCGACTGTGCAAGAGCAACAATTGCTCTTGGTTGATAATCCAACTCGCCTTTATTGGCCAGAACTGATTAAATAATAAACATACTCTTAACCTAAGATATTAAAACCTATGTCCCTTGATAAACCTTACTTAGATGTGCCTGGTACCACTATTTTTGATGCGGAGCAGTCGCGCAAAGGTTACTGGTTAAACCAGTTTTGTATGTCCCTCATGAAATCTGAGAACCGCGAGCGGTTCAAAGCAAATGAGCGCACATACCTGAACGAATGGCAAATGACTGAAGCTCAAAAAGATGCGGTCATAGAGCGAGATTTAAATAAATGTATATCACTTGGGGGGAATATTTATTTCCTAGCCAAAATTGGTGCGACAGACGGTAAAAGTTTTCAGCAAATGGCCGGCAGTATGACCGGTATGACTGAGGAGGAGTACCGCGATATGATGGTTCGTGGAGGACGCTCAGCTGAGGGGAATCGTTACTTAGGAGAGGACGGGGACGCTCAACCCCAACATCAACCTCAGGGCAAATCGCACCTTGGTGCATCTAAAACTCCTTAAAGAGTTAAATAGAAGATACAAATTAAATTTTTTAAAAATTAAGTATACGAAAATAGGGCTCACTCACATGGCAAGAATCACTTCAAGCGTTTACACCTCGCATGTGCCAGCAATTGGCGCTGCAATCGATTTGGGCAAAACTCAGGAGCCATATTGGCAACCCGTTTTTAAAGGTTATGAGTATTCAAAGAAATGGCTAGAGCAGGAAAAACCCGATGTCATTTTCTTGGTTTACAACGACCATGCAACCGCTTTTAGTTTGGAGGTTATTCCAACCTTTGCGATCGGCACTGCAGAGCGCTTCAAACCCGCTGACGAGGGGTGGGGACCCAGACCTGTGCCTGTTGTACAAGGACATGCAGATCTGGCTGCGCATATTTCTCACTCCGTGATACAAGATGATTTTGATTTGACAATTGTTAACAAAATGGATGTTGATCACGGTCTAACCGTACCGCTGTCTCTCATGTGTGGTCAACCAAAAGAGTGGCCCTGTCCGGTTATCCCGTTTGCGGTTAATGTGGTCCAATACCCCGTGCCATCGGGCAATCGGTGTTTCGAGCTTGGCCGTGCTATTGGGCGGGCTATTAAAAGTTATCCAGAGGATCTGAATGTTCAAATTTGGGGAACTGGGGGGATGAGTCATCAACTCCAGGGTCCAAGAGCGGGGTTAATTAATAAAGAGTTTGACAATACATTTTTGGATAAACTGATTGCCGATCCTAAAGGACTTGCCAGTGTTCCTCATATTGACTATGTGCGGGAGGCCGGCTCCGAGGGCATTGAGCTTGTAATGTGGCTCATAGCCAGAGGAGCAATGAATGATGTTGAGGGAGGAAAACCCCCTGAAGTTAAGCACCGTTTTTATCACGTACCTGCCTCTAACACAGCTGTAGGTCATCTAATTTTGGAGAATAAATGATGAGTAAAACCATAAAAGTTGCTTTAGCAGGTGCTGGTGCATTTGGCACAAAGCATTTGGACGGTATTAAAAATATCGATAACGTAGAGGTCATCTCGCTCGTTGGTCGTGAGTTGGAGAAGACGAAAGAGATTGCTCAAAAATACGGCATTGCACATGTAAGCACTCAGCTCGAAGATAGTTTGAAGCTTGCAGAGGTCGACGCTGTAATTTTGTGTACACCTACGCAAATGCACGCCGAACAAGCAAGAGCGTGTATGAATGCGGGCAAACACGTACAAGTTGAGATTCCTATGGCCGACTCTTTAAAAGATGCTCAGTCTTTGGTTGATTTACAAAAGAAAACTGGTCTAGTTGCAATGGTTGGTCACACAAGACGTTTCAATCCTAGTCATCAGTATGTGCATCAAAAAATCAAGTCAGGCGCTTTCAACATCCAACAAATGGATGTGCAGACTTATTTCTTTAGGCGTACCAACATGAACGCGTTGGGTCAACCTAGAAGTTGGACGGATCATTTACTCTGGCACCACGCTGCTCATACGGTTGATCTCTTTGCTTACCAAGCAGGTAGCCCAATCGTTAAAGCTAACGCAGTCCAAGGTCCCATCCATCCAACCCTTGGAATTGCGATGGATATGTCCATTCAGTTAAAAGCTGCAAATGGAGCTATTTGTACTCTAAGCCTTAGCTTTAATAACGATGGACCATTAGGTACTTTCTTCAGGTATATAGGCGACACGGGTACTTATATTGCTCGCTATGATGATCTATTCACTGGCAAAGAAGAGGCAGTTGATGTGTCCAAGGTGGATGTATCCATGAACGGCATAGAACTTCAAGACCGTGAATTTTTCTCCGCAATCAAGGAGGGTCGAGAGCCTAATTCAAGTGTTCAACAGGTTTTTGCTTGCTACAAAGTGCTTCATGATTTAGAGCAGCAGTTAAACGCATAACTGTTTAGCCGCTGAAGTTAGGCTAGGTTCTCAGTAATTACAATCGTTTGGAAACAAAAATGCAACAGCGTCAAATTGGGCCTTTTACCGTTGGATCGATTGGTCTTGGATGTATGAACCTGTGTCATGCATACGGGGGTCCTGTTTCTAAAGAACACGCAGAGAAGATACTCCTTGGTGCGTTGGATCTAGGAGTTACTTTCTTTGATACTGCGACGTTGTATGGTTTTGGAGCCAGCGAAGTGTTGGTTGGGGATATTCTGTCAAAGCACAGGAATAAATTTACTTTAGCTAGCAAGTGCGGAGTGCAGGGCGTTGATAAAAACGGCGATGGTGTGCTTGTTCGCGTCATTGACGGAAGACCACAGACGCTTAAGAAAACTTGTGAAGACAGTCTACGTCGGCTGAAAACCGATGTTATCGATTTGTATTACCTCCATAGATGGGATAAGAAAGTGCCCATTGAGGAAAGCGTTGGTGCTTTGAGTGATTTGGTAAAAGAAGGAAAAATTCAAACCATTGGTTTGTCCGAGGTGTCTAGTTCCACGCTTAGAAAAGCCCATGCGGTTCACCCAATCACTGCACTGCAAACTGAATATTCCTTGTGGACGCGTAACCCTGAGATTGAGTTGCTCAAGGTCTGCAAAGAATTAGGCATCACCTTCGTCGCTTTCAGCCCCGTCGGAAGAGGTTTCCTAACTGGAACGCTAAGGACGGTGAGTGGTTTAGGCGAGAAAGATATTCGCAAGACGATGCCTCGTTTCGCACCAGATAACTATGAACAAAATTTAAAGCTATTAAATGCTTATGAAAACTTTGCGAAATCAAGAGATCTGACTCCTTCCCAAGTTGCGCTCGGTTGGTTGCTTTCTAAAGATGATTCAATCATTCCCATACCAGGAACTCAAGATTTAGATCATTTAAGGGAGAATTGTGCAGCCCATAACATCAGTTTTTCAGACTCTGAGATGACTGAATTAGATAAGCTGATTAATCGCCACAACGTAATTGGACATAGATATAACGAGCAAGCAAGAAGTGAAGTAGATACTGAAGACTTTGTTTGATATTCAATTGCTCAGTTTCTTGCGAGCTTTTAGCCGTTGGTTTGACCGAGTACTGTGGGTGCTCAGCAATTTATTGAGAAATAGCTTTAGTCATTAATTTTGAAATCTTATCAAAATATTTATTTGCTTTAGGTGAGGGAACCAAGTATTTGGTCCTGCGGTTCTCACCCTCATAAACGAACTCGATCCATCCTTGAATACGAAGTTCATCTAATTTTCTGTGAATCGTAGCTGGGGATGCGATTGAACTTAGCTCCATGCATTCTGTTACTGTTAATGTTTGCTCCTGTCCGTACTGAATAGTAATTGTTTCCAGTAATTTTTCGGCAGTAGTGTCCATTTTTCCTTCCATTTCTTTGTCTTGTAGAGTCTGAAGAAGTGTTAAAAAACGGACGTAGATATCTTTGGAGTTCATGGCTTTAAAAATGACTGTTTAGTAACTTAATTGTAGCATCATAGGTGTATGGGCTATTAATTAAAAGGTAATATCCATAAAGACAACAATGATAAAAAGGAGCTACTTATTCATATTTGAGCTTAGTGCGCATTTGAATAAGATTTTATTTAAGAACGAACCTGGCTTCTAAAATTAAGTTTTATTTCAATGTAAAAATTTCTTTGATTAAAAAAATGGCCTAAAGAGTAAAGCTCTTTAGGCCAAAGTTAGTTAGCTAATGAGGTGATGGGTTTGCAACCTCGATAAGCAATTACAAAGTGTCAATGAAACTTCGTAATTTATCAGAGCGTGAGGGGTGCTTGAGCTTTCTTAAAGCTTTGGCTTCTATTTGACGTATACGTTCCCTAGTTACATCAAACTGTTTGCCGACCTCCTCAAGAGTGTGGTCCGTGCTCATTTCGATACCAAAACGCATACGGAGCACTTTTGCCTCTCTTGGCGTTAGACCATCTAATATCTCTTTGACTACATCTCTCAGACCCGCTTGCATCGCTGCCTCAATGGGCGCAGTGTTAGCAGAGTCCTCAATAAAGTCGCCTAAGTGCGAATCATCATCATCTCCAATTGGAGTTTCCATGGAAATTGGCTCTTTAGCAATTTTCATGATCTTACGGATCTTGTCCTCTGGCATTTCCATTTTTTCGGCCAACGCAGAAGCATCAGGCTCAAATCCGAATTCTTGCAGGTGTTGGCGAGATATTCTGTTCATCTTGTTGATGGTCTCAATCATGTGAACAGGGATTCGAATCGTTCTAGCTTGATCCGCAATAGAGCGAGTGATTGCTTGTCTAATCCACCAAGTCGCATAAGTTGAAAATTTATAGCCACGGCGATACTCAAACTTATCGACTGCTTTCATTAAGCCAATATTACCCTCTTGGATCAAATCAAGGAACTGCAAACCACGATTGGTGTATTTTTTGGCTATGGAGATAACCAAACGCAAATTAGCCTCGATCATCTCTTTTTTCGCATTACGTGAGGCTGCCTCGCCCTCGTTCATGCGCTTGTTGATGCCTTTGAGTTCATTGAGGGGAACAACAACTCGAGTTTGCAGGTCAATTAATTTTTGTTGTAACTCTTGAATCGCGGGGATATTACGAGTCATCGTTACGGACCAAGGCTTTCCAGCAGTTGATTGTTTCTCAACCCACCTTAGGTTGAGCAAGTTGGCAGGAAACTCTTTGATAAAGATGTCCTGGGGCATGCCGCACTTGTCAACAATAATTCTCCTGAGTTGGCGCTCTTTTTTGCGCATATCGTCAACTTGGCTGCGTACCATATCGCACAAACGTTCGATTGTTCGAGCCGTAAAACGAATCGTCATCAACTCATCACTTAGTGCTTTTTGAGCTTTCAAGTAGTTGGGAGTGCCCCAGCCTTCTTTGTCATAGACTTTGTGCACCTTCTCAAATAGAGTTGTGATGCGTCCAAAACGCTCAATAGCTTCCCGCTTGAGTTCCTCTAGTTTTTTCGTTAAGGCTTTGCTTCCGCCCTTGCCGTCATCGTCGTCTGTGTCATCGAATTCATCAAAATCTTCTTCGGCAACGTAGTCATCGGCCTCATCTGCGTTGCTAAATCCGTCAACTACGCTGGAGATTACGACTTTACCTTCAGCAATCTCATCTCTAAGACGCAGGATCTCCGCAATGGTTGATGGTGATTCGCTGATGGCTTTCATCATATCCATCAATCCACCTTCAATGCGTTTGGCGATTTCAATCTCGCCTTCACGCGTCAAAAGCTCAACTGTGCCCATCTCACGCATGTACATGCGCACTGGATCTGTAGTTCTACCGAACTCACTATCGACGGTTGATAAAGCGGCCTCCGCCTCCTCCTCAGCCTCTTCCTCGGTAGCAGTCGTAGGGCCTGTGTTTGTGAGTAGAAGTGTTTCTGCGTCAGGAGTTTGTTCATAGACAGCCACACCCATGTCATTCAACATAGAGATCACTATCTCGAGGGTCTCTGCGTCAACTAATTTGTCAGGTAAGTGGTCGGAGATCTCTCCGTGAGTTAAATAGCCTCTTGTTTTTCCAAGCTTAATTAGTGTTTTAAGTCTTTGTCGGCGTTTGGCCAGATCTTCCTCTGATAGCACTGCCTCATCAAGGCCAAACTCCTTCATCAAGGCACGCTCTTTGGCCTTGCTGATTTTCATGCGAAGGGGCTTAACCTTCTCTGTACTTGAGCCAGCCTCTTCAGCAAATTCCGTCTCTAAATCAATGTCTTCGTCTAATACGGGTTCTTCTAATTTAGGTTCTTTGCCTTTTTTCGCTGCATTCTTAGGCGCGGGGACTTTTGCTGCAGCCTTGGCGGGGGCGGCTTTTGCTGGATTTTGTTTAGCAGGCGTAGTTTTCTTAGCCCCAGTATTTTTTACTTCTGGTTTCGCCGCTGATTTTGCAACTGGTTTAGCTGCGACTTTAACTGCGGGCTTAGCTTTTGATTTAACTACGGTTTTAGCAACTGCTTTAGCGGCTGGCTTGGCAGTAACTTTTGGAGTCGCTTTAACGGGGGCTTTAGCTTTAACTGCAGTTTTAGATTTTGTGTTTTGTGGCACTTTGGATGTACTCGGTTTAGCTACCTTTGCAGGTGCTTTTTTAGCTGATGCAGTTTTGGCAGTTGAAGATACGGCCGTTTTACCAACCGGTTTTTTAGACTTGGATGTGGACATAGATCCTCAGCGAAGATGATATTGGGGCTTACTGGTTTAAGAATAAGTCGTCAATCAAATGACATGACAAGATGGAAGGGCGATCATTTGGAATGCAATCCTAGCGGAATTTGGGCGAATCGTAATTAAAAAGTTTACATTTGGCCGCGCCGGAGGTGTTGCTGTCGCTCTTGTCTGAACTTAGAAGGATTATACCGCAAGACCAGATTTCAGTCTAGCCCGTCTACTGTTTAAAAACCGCACGCGCTCATAGGCGATAGGGTCAGAGCTAGCTTTGGGGATGAGTAACTTAAGTTCTTGATCAATTGAGTCTTTCTCCATTTCAATCAAAATGCTGCTTAACTCTTGAGGTGTATTCTCCAGATCTGCAGGTGCATTCTTTAAAAGATTCGCAATCCAATCGTAGTGCGAATGTCCCTTTAAGCCCTCCATGAGTGCTGCAAACGGCTGAACCCCCAGTTCATTTAATTGTCGATCCATCCATTTAAAGAGTTCACCGTGAGGAGCCATTAAAGCGCAGAGCATACTACGTTGAGTTGCTGAGAGTAGCTCCCATTGGCGCATGTCGTTGAATAATATTTGAACAGCCCTGTCTTGACGGCTGCTGGGCCCGCGCCTAATAGGTAAATTAAATGAGGGGTTAGATTGTGGTGATGTTTGGGTGTCTGATGAGAACCCAGAGAATTTGTAATTTTGTGAACCTTGGTAGGCGGATCTTGCCCCCTCGTTGTATTTATTTCCTTTGTTAAAAGGCGCCTTGTTATCCTTTGAATAAAACTGTTTTTCCTTGCTCTCTGGGGCAGGCCCCCACAGACGAACCAATTCCTTTTCTCCAATATTGACTAGATTGGCAATTTCGCTGAGAAGTTGACTTTTTAGCACACCTTGAGGCAATGCCTGCCAAAGTGGCTTAGCTAGAGAGGCAAACTGAGCGCGTCCTTCTGCGTTATCAAGATCGCAGCCGACACGTGCAGATTCGATTAAGTAACGACTAAGTGGAGTTGCATCAGAGACAAAGCGCGTAAAGGCATCTTGACCATGCTCGCGGATATATGAGTCAGGATCGTGTTCTTTAGGAAGGAATAAGAACTTTACACTGCGAGTGTCACTGGCAAAAGGAATAGCTACTTCAAGAGCCTTACGCGCGGCGCGCTTGCCAGCTGCGTCCCCATCAAAGCTAAACACAACTGAATCCGTGAATCTGAACAATTTTTGTACATGCTCTTGTGTGCAAGCGGTACCAAGCGTTGCAACAGCGTTGGGGAACCCCCATTGAGCTAATGCAACGACGTCCATGTACCCCTCTGTTACCAAACAATATCCCATAGAGCGTAAAGATTGTCTGGCCTCAAAAAGGCCGTAGAGTTCGCGACCCTTTATAAACACTGGTGTTTCGGGGGAGTTGAGATACTTTGGGCCCGGCTGTGGCTGGTCTCCTGGTACGGGAATTACGCGACCACCAAAGCCGATGCACTCCCCCTTTATGTTTCTTATCGGGAACATGATTCGGTCACGAAATCTGTCGTACCTTTTCTCATCCACCTTAGGATCTTGATCCGACTCTTTGTTTGTGATTACGAGTCCGCTCTCAACAAGAAGGGGGCTTTGATAGTCTGGAAACACACTGGCTAGGTTTCTCCAGCCATCAGGGGCGTAACCCAGACCAAATTGTTTGGCTATCTCACCCGATAAGCCGCGTTCTTTTAGGTAAGTGACGGCTTTGGGTGAATTCTTAAGTTGTTTCCTGTAGTCTGTATTAGCTTTTTCTAAAATATCCGTTAGTGTTTGAACGTGCTCTCTGTGCTCGCCGCGTTTTGCGCGTTCATCAGGTGATAAAGTCTCCTCAGGAATCACCATGTTGTAGGTCTGTGCGAGATCTTTCACAGCCTCCACAAAATTCATTCCGCCATGTTCCATTAAAAAACCAATCGCGTTACCATTTTTTCCGCAACCAAAACAATGGAAAAATTGCTTAGTAGGACTTACTGTAAATGAAGGTGATTTCTCTGAATGGAAAGGGCACAAACCAGAGAAATTAGCACCTGCTTTTTTGAGTTGCACGTGTCGGCCCACGATCTCGACAACATCGGCTCGGTTTATTAATTCTTGGATAAAGGTTTGGGGGATGGACATATGATCAGTATTGTATGCCTGGTGAGAAATTTATATTTTTTAAATTATTCTCGATCACATTAAAGCTAATAAATTTGGCTTTTAATGAGGCTTTAGAGCCCTACTAGTTATTGATGGTTTTATCTTTTCTCATGACCAAAGAGTGTTGCAGTACTGACGGATTAGATCCAAAGGTTCTAAACTGTCTATCGACCTAACACAATGCCTTCTCTTCTTGGGTCCGCTCCTCCAATGAGACCTGTAGGAGTTTTCTCAACCGCTTGAATACCACTGGTCAGTGGAATTTTTATTACTGATTGCCGCCTTTCTTTTAATTTACTTAACCAGGTTTGATCAAAAAACTTATCCTCCAAAATGAGGTCTCCGTTTGGTTTATTGAGTGCAAAATGTGCCTGATTGATTGCCTCTTGTGGGCTCATATTCCATACAAGCATACTCCAAAGAGTTTGAGCCGTGAAATGAATAATTGCACTCCCCCCTGGGCTTCCTAAGCTAGCAAATACCTCCTTGGCAGTGCTTAGCTGTTTGGATTCGCTATTCAATTTCAAATGGTTTGTTGTTGTTTTATCTGAACTTTTAAGCTTTAATACTATGGTTGGTGTCATAGAAGATCTGGGACGCTTACCAGGGCCCGCACGGTTTGCAACAGGCATTCCAGACTCATCATTGGGCAAGAAGCTAAAGTCAGTGAGTTCAGAGTTTAATAAGAAACCTCCTCGCAAACCCCTGCCAGAGTTAACCATTCTGTGCACCCCAAAAGCGCTCTCTATTGAAGAGGTAAATGCAACTGCATTACCGAACCTATCCATAATACTAATGTGACTCGTGCCGTGTTCTGGTTGATTCGGCATGGAGCCAACTTTATTTGTGAGGGCGCTCAGAGCTAGTTCAGGAGGAACACCGAATACAGGATCGGTCATTTTTCTCTCCCCAATGAGCTTTGCTCGTTCTTGAAGGTAATTAGGACTTATTAGCGCGCGCCAGGTTTGTGCATTAAAGTTGTTATTGGTGAAATTTGAAGACTCAGCATTAGGCGTAGCGGAGTAGTCCGCGACATACTTTGCCCTGTCAGCGAAGGCTAGTCGAGCCGCCTCAGAATAATAATGGAGCCAATCTGGACCGAAGGGTAGATTTTTTGCTGCTGTGTGCTGAAGCATACCAAGGATCTGTCCCATCGCCAAAGTCCCGGAAGATGGAGGAGGTGCGCCGCAGACTCTGTAAACCAATGGCTCTTGCCCTTGTTGGGCTTGCAGGTCAAAGCACAATGGCTCTCTTATTAAGGACCGATAGTTTTTCAGATCCTCAAGCTTCATCCTTTCAACTTCCTCTTCCTGGTTTGCAGTTTTAACAATTGCTTCAGCCCATAATCCGCTGTAAAAAGCCTTTGGACCTAAGCGCGCTATGTCAGTTAAGATTTTTGCAAGTTCAGGATTTTTTAGTAAATGTCCAACGGGCCAGGGTGATTGATCAGCTTGGTAAAAATACTCTCTAGCATGTTTATCATGAATAAGATCAGAGTCTCGCTTTAGCAACTGAAAGAGTCTAGGGCTGATCTCAAACCCTTTATCAGCTAGTTCAATTGCGGGTCGTAAAACCTCTTGCCAAGGTAGTTTTCCGTATAACTTATGAGCCTGCCAAAGCATAGCAACAATGCCTGGAACACCAATGGAGCGAGAGCTTAGTTGAGCGGCCTTAAAGTCTATTGGATGACCGTTCTGGTTCAGAAACAACTTTTCTGTCGCGGCCGAGGGAGCTGTCTCTCGACCATCAAAGACTACTATGCCTTTTGCAGTAGAGAGAACTAAAAATCCACCGCCTCCTATGCCGCTTGACTGAGGCTCAACTAAAGTCAGTACCATTTGAATGCAAACTGAAGCATCAACAGCATTGCCACCCATTCTTAATATTTCCAAACCTGCGTTTGTTGCAATAGGATTTGCCGCGGCGACTGCCTCTGTTGGATAAATCCAACCCGGCTTATCTGTCCAATCAGTGGCGCCCTCTGGCATCAAATCACGAAAGCTATTACTCGCTTTAGATTGAGGACTGTTAGTATCAGATGCTTGCAAAGACCGGGTGGGCTCTAGTTCATCTGGGTAAGAGCAGGTAAATCCAAAACTCAAAGCTCCAATAGTGAGCAGACGAATTAGGTTTTTATTTGCAAGCATTATTAAGGATAAATTTAAAATCTATGTTTTTAAGATCAATAAATTCAGTGATACTGCATTCTTTACAGTACCGAGAATGTAAGACGAAGTTGCTTAAAGTAGATTTCTCTGGGAAAATAGTAGGTTAACTTGTTTTTAGTGCTTGGAATGCAAAAATTTATAAAAAATACCCAAATTTTTAATTCGCGACTCTCACTTGCTTTGATCCTAGTCGCTTTAGTACTGTGTGGTTGTGCAAGTCAAGGTCTCATTGGGACGAGCTCAGTCAAGGACGGTGTCTTCGGTGCAGGTGATCGAAGCAATGCCCAGAAAAATGAAGGATCTGGAGCGCTTGGCTCTTCACCCATTAATTCAACAGATCAGACTAAACCAATTCGTATTCCTCCTAAGTTTGCTTTAGTGTTAGGTGGTGGAGCAGCGAGAGGCTTTGCCCATATCGGTGTCATTCAAATACTAGAGGAGTCTGGAATTAAGCCTACCATGGTAGTGGGTACGTCGGCGGGGAGCGTTGTAGCGGCCATTTACGCAAGCGGTAAAACGGGTTCGCAACTCCAAAGAATAGCTGATGGTATTGAGCAATCCGCTCTAACAGATTGGAATATGTCATTTCTAAAGCGTGGGATGATGAGGGGTGAGGCTTTAGAACATTTCATTCGTCAGCAAACGGGTATTAAAAATATTGAGCAATTTCCAATCCCCCTTGGGGTTGTCGCAACTGATCTTCAAACAGGTGAAGGCATTTTGTTTCAAAGGGGTGACGTAGGCACTGCAGTTCGGGCTTCAAGCGCCGTTCCAGCTGTTTTTGAGCCCGTAAAAATTGGCGGTCGAGAGTACGTGGACGGTGGGTTGATTTCTCCAGTACCTGTGAGATATGCTCGACAAATGGGCGCCGATATTGTCTTAGCTGTTGACATATCTAGCGCGCCCGAAGGAAATAAATCTGATGACATGCTGAAAATACTTTTACAAACTTTTACCATCATGAGTAAAAGTATCAATTCGTTTGAACTCCCGCAGGCAGACATTGTTGTGAAACCCTCACTTCTTGGGGTGAGTAGCATTGAGTTCGCAAATAGGCAGCAAAGTATTGATGCTGGTAGAGCTGCGATGAAACAAGCTTTGCCCAAACTAAAGGCGATGTTGAATAATTAGGCACTCAATCTGTGTAGTTCAGTATTGATTTGGGCATTGATTTAGGAGCTAATTAAATCAAATTTGATTTTTGTCATTAATCAGCGCTGTAAATTACTTTGCATGCTTGGTTGTTGATATCACGATTGGGGAACTGAAGGGATAGGGCATAAGATTCACCGCATGCCTATTTCAATAAAAAATCTTTATAAGTTCAAAATACTTCGAGCAATCTATAGTTTATCGGGTTGCAATTTTCTAAATTTTCAACGATCAGTACTTCAAAGCTCTAGCCCAGTAAGTGTGTTAGCTTTGAGCGCATTACAACTTCTCATACAGGGTTGCTCTTTTGCGCCTATTGGTGAAAATAAATTTGATTGCAACCGAAAGGACAGTCCAAATGCTTATTGTCGATCCATCAAAGCGTTAGTGCGATCTACTCAGGGCGAGTTACCCGAAACTAGGTATGAAAAGGAGTTTGATATGCACGATTATGACCGTGCGAACTCCCTTGACGTTAAAACTGCGAAGGAGTCCCGGTCCCTTGGAATTGCTCCGGGGAGTCGAAGTAACGACAATAATCTCCCAAGGAATCCACAGTTAATACCTAAGTTAGTTACCAGTGCTTACCCACTTGGTTATCCTACGGGGCCATTACTTAGCTTGGAAGGAGCGCCTGTTAGAGTGGCTCCAGTCATTCAGCGTGTTTATATAAAGAGCTACGTGGACGCCGATGATGTATTGATTCAGGATCAAATTATTTACAAAGAGATCGCACGTTCCAAATGGACTGGATTCGAGACGGGATTAAACAAGCAAGACTCATCACTTAATAATGGCGCCAGAGCACAGCCTCATAGAGTTCAGGCAGATAGCATCTCTTCTGCGTCAACGATCAGCAACGAGAGTTCAACAGACAGGACTAACTCATATACACCGAACACTGATTTTGGCGCACAGGGGAATTTGATGGGTAGCCCTGTGAGACCTTCCGCTGGGGCTAAAGGTAGGGCATTTTCTAATGGCTCAGAAAACGCCCTGCCGCCTATTAATAATTTAACCTCCAATTCGTCCTTCGCATCGCAGTCTTTAAAGTATGCGAGCGATGAGGAAAGTAGGCAAGAGCGAGAAAGTGATCGAGAAACAAATATAAGTGAATAATTTTTTATTCATAAAAATGATCTTAAAAAGGAAAAAAATGAAAGTAAATATATTTTTAAAAAATTTCGCTGTTGTAGTGGTCGTTCCCCTTTTGCTTATCGCTTTTGCGGGAACAATGAACAACGGGACAGCCCTGTCTGCAAGCGTTTTTGATACTGTCGTTATTTGGCTGACTGATTTAGCGCATTCAACATTTACCTTAATGTTGGCGTTGATTGTTTTAGTTGTAGCTGGATGGCAAATTGCGCACGGCGGTGGTTACAAAATGTTGGGACTTATTTTGGCTGTTCTTGCAGTCATGATCCTTGGACCTACGTTTTTAACCACAATGGCTACTGCAATGCCACCGTTGTGAATGAAATCTTATTTTTTAGATCGCTTCTAATTATCTTGTTATCAATGAATGCAATCAAGGCTACGATCCGAAATTATGGTCTTGCTAGGATCCTAAATGTCGATTTTTAGAAGTACTGTTGAAACGCAGGAAATGAGTGCATTCTTAGCGATCCAAAGCTATAGCAAAGAAAACAACTTGATTGTCAGTCAGCAAACAGGTAATAAATCATTTGTTGGACGAGTCTATTCAGCGACACCGTTGGCAGGTGGAGGATCAGAGTTCTCCAATTTAATCAGTGCTATTTTTAAGTCGGCGCCGGATGACTCTGTCATGCAGTTTAGTTTGGTGTGCACACCCGATGTTTCGTTAAGTATGCGGTACCAAAAAGCCAAGGGCGCAGGTAACCAGGCGCTCAATGAACTAATCGGTGCTCAGGCCAGTCTATTCAAGGCAGCCCTTGAGCCAGGTGAGCTAATTGACATGCCAGGAGTTAACACATTATCGCTTGTCATCTCGTTCAATACTCCAGTCAATTCGGTATCAGACGATTGTTTACTAGCTAGCTTAGACATCCAAGATGAATTCTTGAACGGGCTTAGGGCTTGTGGTTTTTGGGATGCAAGAGTATTAACACCTGCACAGGTGATTGGCGTTTATAGAAAATTTAGTAATGTCAATGAGTTGGACGAGAATTCGGCGTTAGATCAAAATCTACCCTTGAACGAGCAAATATTTAGTAGCTCAGATTTGCTTGACTTTAGGGACCCTAAATACATGCAGATGAGTCAAGGCGTAATGGGTCGTGCTATCTGCGCTAAGTCCTTGCCAGAGACTGTTCAAGACGGATTAATGAATTTGATCATTGGCGCTCCCTTAAATTCAGGATCCGTTAAAGAGGGCGGTGGTCTGAGAATTGCCACTCCCTTTATATGGTCAACCAGCATTCGTTTAGCAAAGCAAGCTAAAGAGTCTGCACGGATTAAAAGGGCTATCTCATCGCGCAATAACGCTAAAAGTATTCCAAAATGGCTAGATTTTGGATCACAAAAGGACTCAGTTATTGAGGATCTAAAGTGGATAGAGGAGGCTAGTTCTGACGGGGTGAATAAGTACGTATTTGTTAACTTTACCTGTTTTTTATTCTCCAAAGATAAGAGTCAAGTTGATACAGCAAGCTCTAACCTGAAATCCACGCTCAACAACCTAGGATTCGATGCGCGTGATGTATTAATTAACCATGGAGTCAGATGGGCACAGGCATTGCCACTCAATTTTTCAGCCTCAATTGCTAGCAAGCTTGAGAATGAGGCATTAATGCCCGCCTCTAGTGCAGCGTGTTTGCTACCCATCTATGGAGATTACTGCGGTAATGCGCTAGAAAGCTCTGGGAGAAGTTCTGAGAAATCTGGATCTGTATTTTTAACGCGGCGTGGAAGGGCCTATTATTTTGATCCCTTCATAACAAATTCAAATAAAAACGGAGTTATTTTTGCGGAATCTGGCGCTGGTAAATCCTTTGTAATGCAGTACATGATTGCAAATCATTTGGCTGAAGGCACTACGGTATTTCTGTTCGATAACGGAAAGTCGACAAAAAAGACCTGTATTGCTTTAGGCGGCGAATTCATAGAGTTTGCAATAGAGCGCGCTCGAGATACTTCAATTAATCCATTTACAGGTTTAAGTTCTAAAGACTTCAACGAGCAAAGTGAGAATATTTGTGATTTGTTGATCAAGATGTGCTATTTTGAAGAGCCAATTCAAGCTGGATCTCGGATCGTAATGAATGAGGCTATAAAGTCAGCTTTTTCACAAAAGCAAGATTACACGGAATTAGATGATGTTGTTGATGCATTGGAGAACATTGTCGAGAATTATGCGGGGGGAATGGGCGTAGAGCCTGAGTCTATTGCTGCCGCAAAAAACTTACGTGTAAGACTCAATGCTTTTATTAAAAGCCCAACAAGAGGTCCATTCTTTAAGGGGCAATCCAACTTAAACCCAAAGAATGCCTTTACCGTAATTGAGTTATCTGCATTAGACGGAGATCCACATTTAAAACAGTGCATTCTTTTCTTTGTCATGAATACGATTATGGATAGGGTTAAGAGCAGGGAGGGAAGAAAAATAATTTTTTTAGACGAGGCCTGGCAAATTTTAAAAGACGAAGCCGCTACAAGAGCGGTTGAAGGCTTCTTTAGGAAAATACGTAAAGACAACGGTTCCATCTGGGTCGTGACCCAGTCTTTAGATGACTTGGTTGGAAATACTTGCGGGGAGGTCATATTGAGTCAATCACAGTGGAAGCTCATCATGAAGCAAAAATCGGAGGTTATCGATAAAAATTTAAACACTGGCTCTATTTCTAGATTTTCCGAGGATCCATTTTTTATTAAATCATTAAAAGATATTAAGACCGTAAAGGGGAAATTTAGCGAAATTTTAATTGTTGGAGATGAGACGTATGAAAGTGTACGTCTGTATGTGCCAAGATTTGCCAGTGCACTATTCTCAAGCGAAGGAGTCGAGCGGGATGCTGTCTTCAAACTCATGAACGATGGATTAAATGCAGTTGATGCGATTCGGTTGGTTTTGGCTGATCAAAAATCTGACCGAGCTCGCTGGTTGGATGCAATCGTTTATAAATTAAATGCAGAGGGTTTGATTACGTCAAGCGAGTTCATCACTGAGCTCAGGGAGGCTTGCGCAGCAGCTGAGCAGAGATCTCTTAATCATATTACGAGCTAAGTTGATTCTCATAATTCAGACCTAACAGGTATTTAAAAAATAAAATGTATCAATTTCTTAAGAATAATATTATTCGCCTTTTGTCTTTGAGAATCAGTCTTGGGATACTAATTACTTTAAGTTTTTTTGTATTTTTACTCTTTCGATTGAGCCTGCTCTTGATGGGCTTTGAACCGGGTTCTTTAGTAGGCTTTTTAAGCTCTACTTCAGCACCTTCAATGAAGGTTGCAACGATTGCGAAAGAATCCGTTTTGTTTGGCGCTGTATACGACAGACCAGGCGCTAGTAAAGAGCAACTTGACCTAGAGGTTATGCAGCCTACCCTTGCGTATTTGAGACAGCTTCAGCGTGAGGGTTTTATGGTGATTGACACAACAACAGATTCGGACGGAAGAATGAGCGTCAGTGTATTGCCCGAGGGTGCGGTAGATTTAACTGAGAAACTTAAAGAAATTGTCAAAACAACCAATCCTTAATTGGTTTGTCCTAAATAGGAGCAAATTAAAACGTTTTTTACAGATAGAAATAATCTGTTTTGTTGTTCTGATACTTCTGTATTTGATGCCGAGGATACGGCTTGCTATGGATAACCATATTGATCGGTGTTTGCCCAATATAAAAGCAGCTCTTTTAGTTGAGACAAAACCAGGTGTTAAAAATATATTACCTGGAGATTTGATTTTTTGGAGACCTTACGGTCCTTTGTCTTATGTGAATGATGAATTTATCGTCAAAGAAGTTGTGGGTGTTGAAGGAGATTTTTTGAGTATTGAGGGTGAAACTATCAAGGTAAATAATATAACTGTAGCGACAGGCTTGCCAAATTCGTCGCCACAGGAGCAACGAGCACACAAGTTTGATAGATCGGAGACGATCCCCGAAGCTCAGTTTTTTGTTTTGGGGCATAACCCCTTGTCTTATGACTCCAGGTACTGGGGATACGTTCCTTATCAAAAAATATTGGGTCGGGCGATAGCCCTATTTTGAAATTTTTATGTTTAAGTCTTCTGCTACTTTACGGGCTTGTTTTGGAAGTTGCTCGCGCCGAGGATTTGCTGCCAAAGAGGGCTAATTCAGAAAGTAATTTTATTTTATCCAGTTCAAAATTTCCAGTCAATTCAAATTGGGACAGTTACGGGGAAGATTTTTTGCAAGGTAATCCACTTGTATTAAAACCCCTGCGGCCTAAGAGCGAGGCATTAGAGCCTGCTCCAGAGATCCGCAACTATCCAAAGTCTAGTGTTAAGACCGGTAGTGAAAGTGATGAATCTTATCGTGATCAAGTTGTATCCGTTAAGTGGTTAAGACGGAACTACGTTTTATTAGAGGAACGCGCGATTGACAATCCAAGCACTGAAAACGTCGAGGCCTACCTCTATGCCAAACGTATTATTTTGGATAAGGCTCAAAATTTCTCTACTAAAGTTGATGAGGTGAGCAAGGCAGATCCATTTTTAAATGAGAATAACCGGATACCCTACGCAAGCACAGGTGCAACCTCAATCCGCAATGCCAATCTTCACGCTCAGCAAGACGCTTTGAAGCAGATGGCACTTGTTGGAGGTGTTTACGTTTTTATTGATGGACACTGCATATTCTGTGCGCAACAACTACCAGTCCTTATCTCACTTCGCGAGAGTTACGGTCTACAAAGTTGGGTCATCTCGGTGGACGGTACAGCGCCTATTGGATATAAGGGTCAAGTTGCGAAAGATAACGGGCTTTATAAGAAGCTTGGATTAAAGTTGACTCCGTCCATTGTTTATGTTGATCACCCCGTCGCATACCAAGACGGGGTAGATTTAAACAATTATTTGATCATCTCTCAAGGTTACTACGCTGCGGATGAGTTGACAAAAGTGATGGCTTACGCCGCATACAAAACTAACTTGATTACCTACGAGACTCGGCGTAATTTAAATTTATGGGACCGTGGGCTTGCGTCCTCAGAGGACTTGGGGACACTAACACTTGACGTTACACGCCCTGAGACATTTCGTCAGAGGTTACAACCCTTGCTTGAAAAAAACTACTAATGCGCAGTGATTCAAAAATAAATCACGGGGTTACTAAATTTACAGGTTTATTTCGTATTCTCATTTTTCGTTTATCAACTCATTTAAGATCTGGTTTTTTGATCGTACTCATTTTCTCACTACCTCTAACAACCCCGGCTGGCATCATGAGCGATTTGCAAAGCACGTTTATGTCAAACGCTTCATCCCCAGGGGTCATGAACGGACGGTCAATGACCGGGGCATTTGGAGGATCAATGGTGCTTAGCACCCCTTTAAAGCAAATTAATATTGTTGCCTTTGATCCGCCCAGATTAAACGCAGGTTGTGGTGGTGTTGATTTGATGCTTGGTTCCTTCTCAATGATAAACGGGCAACAGTTGATAGCTGTATTCAGAGCGGTTGCGTCAAATGCCTCTGCATTGGCTTTTAAAGCTGCGATCCATACGATCAGTCCAGGATTGGATCAACTAATTACTGAGTTTCAGTCTTTACTTCAGAATATGAATAATTTAGCTAAAAACTCCTGTGCCATGGCTCATACTCTTCTTCAAACGACAGATAGGGCCGTTGGAACTAACTTAGATGCCGAAGGTAACCAGGGGGCTTCTCAAAGCGGGTTGTTTAGTGATGTTTTCTCAGGTCTTCAGGCTTATGTATCGGACGCTAATGGTTTTTTTAAAACTGCAGCCAAATTCAACCCTAACTCAGGCAATCAACTCGTTAAAGCGGTCGTAAGCTCAGGTGCCAGCAGTATCTTAGGAGTCGTTGGTTTGAGTAACCCTGATGGCTCAGTGGATGACTCGACCAACCCCAATGATTTAAATAACCGAATTCTCATATCTCTTTTGGGATATAGCGTCGCTGGTGTACCTTGCTCGTCTTTCAACCAAGCGGGTACTCCTGACAAGGCTGTCGTGGTGGGGAACAACAGTGGACGAATTGTCTGCCAGGGTAATGCAACCATTACTCTGGAGGATTTTGTCAGAGGAGGAGGAGTCGGCTCCTCTAGTCCCAATAACCCGCTTGTGCTGTGGAGTTGTTTAAATCCACTGGGTGATACGTCCGGGGGTGCTATAGATCCGCAGATATGCACTCAAATGCAAAAGCAAAACTTCAATTACAGCGGTGTCAGGGGCTGGGTAAACACAGTGCTTTTTGGAACGAGTGACGCTATGAGCGTTTCCACTTCCTCCTTGTTGGGTAAATTAAATGCCAACAACGGAAGTAATCTATCACTCACCGACGCCCAGCGTGCCTTTGTCGCCAGTGCTGGTCAACCCGTACTTAATTTACTCATGAAGGCAAGACGTAACGATGATCGCATGAATATTGCTCTTAGACTGAGGTTGCCAATCGAGAACTGCGTCGTTGCAGAGCTTGGACGCGCATTGGTTCGCTCCTCTAACGCAATCTCGGACGCAAATAGCTTTGAGCTTACCCCTTTGATGCAAAGCAATAGAGATCACTTACGTGAGGATACTTTAAGTTACATCAAGACCTGCACAGAGGACCGAAGTAAAGAGTCATTGGTGCAGTACATGAACGACTCTGCGACTCTGATGTCACGTAATAACAAATAGATTTTTTTAAAACTGAATTTAGGTGATCAGCATTGAAGTCAAAGCGCTTGGTTGATGGACAGATTTAATGAGTACTTACACATGATCCCCACCTTTAACATCGTCTCATTTGCGGATTCGCAGTTGCTTTATGTGATCTTCAACGCAGTTGCAATGATCAGTCAGCAAACTGCGTTTATTTGGAGCGTTGCGAGCTTGGCCGGTATGATGCAAATTATTTTGATGTCAACCAAAGCGACACTAGAGGCCTCAGGTGCAGGGGGAGCAATACTCGTAAAAGGATGGATGAATATATTTGCTGCTTTCATGTTTGCTCTTACCCTGACCAGTCCAGCACTGAAGGGTACCGTTACAACAGAAAACGTTTTGACTGGACAGCAAACGACCATTGATAACGTCCCTGGTTTAATTAGTGTGGTGCCCTTTGTGGCGTCTAGTATGGCGGATACTTTGGGTGGGTTGGTCGAGACTGCGTTTCAGGGAACTAACGCACAGGCCCCCTACTTGGCCTCGAGAGGGAATGGCTTTTTAAATCCCCTTAAAACCCTTTTGTCTGCGAGAGGCGCGGTTGATAAACTCCCTGGAATTGCGAGTCAAATAAACTCTGTTGTGAGCCAATGCCTTGACAGTAGCTCAAACGTTGACTACGCTGCCATCAACGCTTTGGTCATGAACGCGGGGAATACATCTGCCTCAGGAGCTTCCCCTTCGCAGTCCATCCAAGTTTCTAGCGCAAGCGCAGGAGCCTCCAGTATTGGGGCATTACTTTATCAGGTCAGTTTAAACACGAGTTCTTACGTTTCTGATATTCCAACGGGTGTTAACTCAGGTGCAGACGCGCTGAGTTGTGCAAACGCTGCAACACAGGTCGCGACTAATATCAACGCTGCGTTGTCCTCCAGTGCCTTCGGGGTAGCAGTTGCAGGTGCTGTGAGTAACGCTGATACGCCGAGCACAAAAGTTATAACGCTGGATACAGTAAATAACACTTATCTCGGTATCAGGCAGTCTAGTTCTGTTTTGAATACCTTAGCAGCAGGCGTAGACCAGGCCAATACGGAGATGTTAAATCTGCTCTTTCACTCAGTTGTTAAAGATAACTTGGACTGCTTAAAAGCTGACGGCGTAAATAAGGAGCAATGTTTGGCAACGATGGAACTTCGTAAGTCTACAGAGCAATCTAATATTGATAATGCATCAGCGGGGCAGCTTGCAATGCAGTTTGCAGGACAGTTTGGAAATTACATGCTGGCATTGATCATCGGTTTGTCACCTATCATGATTTTATTCATGATGTTTAAGGGTGTGAATTCCGGTAAGAGTATGACAGTTGCGGTGCATATGATCGTATGGCCTTATTTGGTAACCAATGTAGGTGGTGCGTTAATTAACGGCATGATTTATTACAACGTCGGAAACTTTATGGCTTCAATGGGGCAAGGCGGAGTTATCAACCAAATGACAGCTGCGGAAATATACCGAAACTTCTCAATGCAAATAGGCGCAGCAAGTGCTTTGATGGCAACCTTGCCTGTTCTCATGACAACCATATTTGCTCTGTCTGAGTCGGCCGCAATTGTCAGCTTAGGGGGGAAGATGAGTGGGGCAGACCATTTTGATGAGAGGGTTCTTGCACCAAGCTCCGTCGCCAACTCCGCAATGGTCAAAAGTGGAGAGATCATGAGCTCTTCGCTTCAAATGGGAGGAGGTGCTATTAACAAAATGACAGGTGCTTTTGACGGAGTTGCAAGTGCACAGACCTTTGGTTCGAGTGCAAGAGAGGTGTCCTCCTCTACTAATATGGCGATACAAGACAGCCAGCAGTTTAGCTCGGGGGAGCGCGAATTGAAAGGGTGGCAGGAGGCATTTAAAACTGGTGATTACAGCCGACTTGGGGTGAGTGCAGAGGTGGGAAGACAAGTCCGAGACTCTTACGCAAGCAACTTGGAGGCCCAAAAATTATCTTCTGAAACTCTTGCTAAAACGCACTCTGATCAGGACTCTACTTTGGCGAGTGTAGGTGGTGAGATCGGGGTGAGTTGGAGTGGGTTGAGCCTTGGTATGAAGGGGGGCATTAGAGGTCAACATGAGAGCTCAGATCAGTTAAGCCTTCAAGCTCAAGCAGCGCAGACCACCCGTGAGGCAGACTCCTTGAGCTCCGCAACGGATGAGGTATCCAAACAAATGAGCCGCGGTGAGAGGGGCGTGGATGCTTCCCACACCCTTGACCGCTCGACTGGCTTGATAAGGGAGTATGCAAGCAGCTCCAGCCACGTTGAGTCCTCTGCAAGAGCGAGTAATGCAGCTTTAAAGAGTGGCGAGGGATTTGTATCAGAGTCCAACAAAATCGGATCTCAAGAGCTTTCATTTCACGCTGCAAATAATAGGCGCTATCAACAGTTCCTAGATGAATCAAAAACGGAGTCGCAGTTTGCGGATACCTCTAAATTTAAGCAGTACCGAGACCTCTCCAATCAAGACATGGAGGATGATGTGATTGGGCGAGCAACCAACCCTTATTCAAGAAATGCGATCGTTAACCACCGTGCTATGGTTCGTATGGCGCAAGACCCTGGGTTGGAAGCTACAGACCGTTTAGCTGCACAGGGCTATTTAGCAAGAGAGGGACTCGCCTTAAGCGGATTATCGATACTGGCCAATTCCAGTTCGGGAGACCAGGAATTTAAAGTTAACACGGGCGATGCTAGACGAAATGTAGGCAGTGGGTACGGGCTTTTAGTCAGAGCGAGTTTTGCGGGAAAGCCAGTATTTAATGCTTTAAATATTGAGCAAGGCGCTGAGAACTCGCTTAAAGCTGGAGTAAAGAAACTTGAGCAGGCAAGTGGGCCTTTAAAACAGTCATTCACTGCCAATTTAGAAAATCAAAAGTCTAAGCTTGAAACTCAAGTCAATCAAAAAATTCAAGACTAATTAGAAATCATAATAAAACTCATTCCTTGGTCGCGCATGCGTCCCATTAAGTGCCCTAGTGTTTGATGTACTTGGGCGAGCAATGGCATCAGGCTTTTGGCGTTGTATTGCCAATGGGGCCAGTTTTGCTCTGCCATACATATAGATTATCGCCGCTTTTCATGCGGCTATTAGACGCCCAATTCACCGCATGGTCAACTTAATCACCGCAAAGAATGCAACAAATATCCAAATAATCGCCGCATAGACTTCCGACATGACAGTAGTTTGTCTGGTGAGAGTGGGCGCGAAATTAGCAAAATAATCCCCGCCTAGTCGCTTTCATGGGTTTACCTGGAGTACTGGCTGATTCTTTGCCGGATACTTTCGATAACCTGATCATAAAAAAATATTTCGAAGAACGCGGAGAGCTTGATAAGTCGATGAGTCCCGTACAGCGTTTGCAGTATGTTGGAAACCGGGCGATGGGAGCCCTTGAATACGCACCTCACTTACAACGCAAAAGCGCAGAAGAGGAGCGAGCTCTAGAAATCAAGAGTTTGGTGGAATCTGCAAGACGCTTGATTGAGGGTGAAGCCGGTGCGGACATTCACGAAATTATGCGTGTCGGTGGATCCGCTGGCGGCGCAAGACCCAAAGCACTGATCTTGTGGAATCGTGAAAAAAACAAAGTTCGGTCTGGCTTTGCAAAGCATCGCGCTGGCGAAGAACATTGGATGATCAAATTTGATGGCGTTAATTCCGCCAGTGAGCGTGATAACAAAGCAAAACCATTCAAACGAATTGAATACACTTCATCGACTTTTTTTGACCACCTCATTGTGAGTAAATTTACTCACAATGAACACTAAAGGGCCTCGGCTTGAACGTTAGCTGAAAAAATATGGCGACATATTGGGGATTTATGTCGTCTCGAACGACATATACAAAAAACGTGTCATCAAAATCGAAATTCATCGACATGACCGTGTGCGAGTCAAGGCCCAACTCTTTTGAGGCGCCCGTGGTGTACGCGTGAATGTCAAAGGAAGAGAGGAATTTCTGGCGTTCTCGGATGTGCGCTCAGAGAGTTCGTTGATGTAGTTCCAGACCAAATTCACCGAATAAGCCATCTCACCCAACAAAGCCACATGCTTGTCTTTGATTCGTATTTTGAGTGTTTTGGCGATAGCAGGTATGGCTGTTATTACATCCAGTTTCTACGGTGAATGCAACAAATACAAATTAGCATGAACAGACGCTATACCTCGACCTGAAGGACGAGGTTTGCGCTTAAATCTTGATCAACTGAAGGCGGTTCAGTCAGGTGTGAATGACAACTAAGCGAACTCATTCAATATCCGCCGCTTTAGTCCTTGTAGCGCGACAGTATTCTCTTGACGCGCGACACAATTCGAGGCATAATGACGTCGAATACTGTCGTTCAATGTCGCTCCTGTGCGTCATTATCCGACGACTCAACGAATGAAAGGTCAACCAATGCCGCGCACCACTCCAAGCGAAGAAATCCAGCTGATCGAATCTGTCGTTGCAGCTCACCCAAACGGTATCGGCATCTCTGACATCGAGGCGGAGATGTTACGCAGTCAAAAATCCAAGCTCAACCGTCGCACGCTGCAGCGGCGATTGCAAAAGCTTGTTGAAACAAAGCGTTTGAGCGTCGAGGGTCAAAGCATAGCGTTGGTCTACAAGGCTGCCTCAATTTCGGTTGTTGAGCTCACAGGCGTCGCCGCCTCGGTCTCTGTGGGTGTGGCTGAGGCAGAGCTGTACGTATCGGTTTCCCCTGAGGGCGCGCGCGTTCGAGATCAAGTTAGGGTGCCGCTGATGCATCGCCGCCCTGTAGGTTATCGGCGTGAATTTTTGGAGGCTTACCAGCCTGGCCAAACTTTCTACCTCTCGGAGTCATTGCGCATACAGTTACACGACATGGGGCGCACAGCGGCCAACGAACGACCAGCGGGCACCTACGCCCGAGACATCTTGAGCCGCCTGCTCGTTGATTTGTCATGGGCCTCATCCAAACTCGAAGGTAACACCTACAGTCGTCTGGACACTCAAAATTTGATTGAGCTGGGGCAGATCGCCCAGGGTAAGGATGCCATTGAAACTCAGATGATCCTGAATCACAAAGCTGCCATTGAGATGTTGATTGAGGATGCTGATGAGGTTGGCTTTGATGCCTTCACTTTCAAAAACCTCCATGCCGTGCTGTCACAGGATCTAATGCGTGACCCACAAGCAAGTGGACGGCTGCGTCGGCGGACTGTTGAAATCTCCGGCACCGTGTTTCACCCCGCCGCTTTGCCACAAGTCATCGAAGATTGCTTTGAGCAATTGTTGAACAAGGTGACCGCCATTCCCGATCCGTTCGAGCAGGCCTTTTTTCTGATGGTGCAGTTGCCTTATTTGCAGCCGTTTGAAGATGTGAATAAGCGTGTCTCGCGTATTGGTGCCAACATTTCGCTATTCAAGAACAACCTCTGTCCTTTGTCTTTTGTTGATGTTCCTGAGCGTTCCTATGTCGAGGGTACTTTGGGGGTTTACGAACTCAAAGAAGTTGATTTGTTACGTGACGTGTTTGTTTGGGCATATGAACGCTCTTGTCAGCGTTACTTAGCAATCACGCAAACCATGGTCGAGCCCGATCCGCTGAAAATTAAGTACCGTGAGGCTCTCATCCAAGCGGTTCAAGTGGTGGTCAAAGGGCTGTTGCGACCTCAGCCCGGTGTGATTGCTCAAGTGGCGCGTGATGTTGTACGTGTGGTCGTCAGTGAGGTCGATCGTGATGCATTTATTCAAATGCTGACTGAGGCGTTATACCAGTTGCACGAAGGTAGCATCGCCCGTTATCGGCTGCGTCGCTCAGAATATATAGCTTGGCATGCACTGGTGCATTCACAGCCTGATGATGTCCACAGGCCCTGACTCATCAACGGCGAAGTGGCTCACCCCAACTCAATCAATTCTGCGCTGGAGAGAGCTCAACGTATAACAAAAGGGAGTCGTCGGGTGTCGGCATTTTTTGTGCTGAAGCTTCGTTTAGAACTGAAATGTTGCTTTTGTTTGTTTTAAAGTCTGAAATTGTCGCTATTTTTGAAATAACAATGATAAAAGCTTGTGTCGCTTTTCTTTGCTTATATTTGTGCGTGACCGGTTTTTTGTCGCTTTTATTTTAGCAAAAATTATGATTTGTCGCCAACTTTAATTTATAGAGCGGTGCGCAGGTGGAAATGTTTATGCAGATCAGATTTCGCGCTTGTCTGGAATGAAATGGACTTGAGCGATTGCACGTTCTAAGTAAGCGTACGGGCATCACGTCTTGATTTTCGATTTTCTGGGCCGCTTAGCAGATACGTGTCCACTTAAAAATCGTGGACACGTAGACACTAAACCGGTGACCAGCGATGCCGCGGCATCTCTTCAAGCCTGCTGTTCATCTGCGTCGGCAGCTTCGTCAGCAAATCTTTCAAGTACGCATGAGTTGCCTGCGGTCTACCCGGTTGAGTCCTACCCGGAATTTGCTGCACCAGTTATCGTCAGCACCATAAATTGAGTAATCTATGGTGCTTGATCCGGCAAAATCTAGCTATCCAGACTACAGCCCCGATAGTCTGCATATTCCGACAGACCCGTAATACTAGTGTCGGGTTTCAAAAAGCGCCGGAAT
>CAIRBP010000049.1 GCA_903876885.1 uncultured Burkholderiales bacterium
ACCAAAGGTTATGCGATTGGTTCTGCCGGCCTGGCAGCATTAGTTTTATTCGCAGACTACACCCATAAACTTGAGAGTTTTGGAAACTCAGTTAGTTTTGATCTATCCGATCCTATGGTCATTGTTGGCCTATTTATTGGTGGACTGATCCCATACCTCTTCGGTGCAATGGCAATGGAGGCGGTAGGAAGATCAGCAGGCGCCGTGGTCGAAGAAGTTCGCCGACAATTTAGAGAAATCAAAGGCATCATGGAGGGCACCGCAAAGCCAGAGTACGGACGTGCTGTTGATATGCTAACCACCGCCGCAATTAAAGAGATGATGATTCCCTCATTACTCCCAGTAGTTGCACCGATTTTGGTGGGTTTAATCCTTGGGCCCAAGGCCCTTGGTGGCCTCCTGATGGGAACTATCGTGACCGGACTTTTTGTAGCGATATCCATGTGCACGGGAGGAGGCGCCTGGGATAATGCAAAAAAATACATTGAGGATGGCCACTTTGGTGGCAAAGGAAGCGACGCTCACAAGGCCGCAGTGACTGGGGATACAGTCGGCGATCCTTACAAAGATACTGCTGGACCAGCAGTAAATCCATTGATTAAGATTATCAATATTGTTGCTTTACTAATCGTTCCACTTTTACCGGGCAGCCACCTTGCTAAGGCGTCAATGTCAACTGCAGCCGTGCAAAACCCACCCGCTATTAGTGCTCCTGCAGCGGCGACTATGCCGGGTGCAGGCTCAGCGCCAGCGGTTGAAACCTCGCCGCAAGCAACTACTCAGTCCAAATAAAAATATAACAACAACTTTAAAAGTAGTTAAAAAACTATAGGTTCTCTCAATTATCAAGTCCCTCGAGCGTTAAGCTCAGAGGGACTTTTATGCATTAATGCTTAACGGGCTTTTACTTATATAAGTAATTTCAACCCTATACTAAACTGCCCTAGAAAATTAACCGCTAACTTCTTCTAAGTTAAACACTGCCTTTTAACGAAGCTACGAATCCGTAAAAAGTCAATATCACTGGGGCTAAGGGATGAGTGATGTCATGCGCCGAGAAATCTTACTTGCACAACCCCGGGGCTTTTGTGCGGGAGTTGAGCGTGCCATCGAGATTGTTGAAAAAGCAATTGAGAAATTTGGTGCGCCTATCTATGTGCGCCATGAGATCGTGCACAACACTTATGTAGTTAACGACCTCAAACAAAAGGGCGCAGTTTTCATCGAAGATATCAATGAAGTACCAATGGGTGCAACTCTCATTTTCAGCGCCCACGGAGTCCCTAAAGTCGTTGAGCGTCAAGCACAGGATAGAGAATTAAGTGTTTATGACGCAACTTGCCCACTCGTCACAAAAGTCCATATTGAATTGACTAAATTAGCTGAGCAAGGCTATGAATTCATTATGATCGGGCACAAAGGACACCCAGAAGTGGAAGGCACTTTGGGGCAGCTAGATAAGGGCATCCACCTTGTAGAAGATCTGGAGGATATAAATCGCTTAATGCCAAGCCAAACCGAGTTACTAGCCGTTGTAACTCAAACCACCCTATCTGTTGATGACACGGCCGAAATTGTCAGCGCAATTAAGATGCGCTTTCCCAAGGTTCGAATGCCCAAACAACAAGATATTTGTTATGCAACCCAGAATAGGCAAGATGCCGTCAAAATGATGAGTGCTGAGGTTGATATAGTTATCGTAGTCGGCAGTCATAACAGTTCCAACTCCAACCGACTAAGAGACCTGGCTATTAAGCAAGGGAGACAAAGTTTTATGGTGGACTCAGTAGCCGATATAGATGAAAGCTGGTTCGAGGGTCACAGGTGTATAGGTGTCACCGCGGGAGCTTCTGCGCCAGAAGTTTTAGTTCAAGAGGTTATATCAAAACTAAAAAAACTTGGTGCTTTGAGTGTGAGACAACTAAAGGGCGTAGAGGAAAAATTTAAGTTCCCCCTCCCTAAAGGCCTGAAAGTACATTAAGAGATCACCGCTCTTGGCATGATCCTTAGTTCGCCACTCTAAAAGAGGAATCAATCATTAACCATTAACGATAGAGCCAGTGGGACTGCATCTTTAGCATCGGTGCAGATACCACTTGCCCCGAAATCACTGGCAGCATACTCATTAAGAGTAAATATAGGCCCCCCGAGTAATATTGCAACTCTGGGGTTTCGAGATGATTTCTTAATCTGCGAGACCAAACTACTGAGCTCAGACAATTGGTCCTGAATGCTAATTGACAGGCCAATTGCATCAAACCACTCATTGCCAACAGCTTGTACGAGCTCTTTTAATGAAGGGGAAATCTCCAGTACAACTTGCCAACCTTCTTTTCGAAAAAATTCAGATACGATCAATGGACCTAGTAAATGCTCTGAACCAGGGGCAGACGCTATCATTATTCGTCTCACTTCGCCTTGTACGAGTGGACCATCCATATATGAAAAGCCAATGTTGTGTGTAACAGAGTGCAACCGAACCAATCCGTGAGTTACAAGATAAAAGTCGAGAAGATTCAACTCCCACTGTGCCCCTAAGTAACGGGCAGCAGGCGTAATTAAATCTAAAAATATATTTTCTTTTGTTAATCCCTCATTCAACATCCGGTTGATAAAAGCCTGGGGAGCAAGATGATCATCAGAGATGCACATTAAAGCAAATTCTTCGACTTCCTTTTCGCTAGGCAGAGCTCTGGAGGCTGGCAAACTGGCACTAACCGATGTATCTACATTTCGGGAGCTGAGTAGCCTAGGAATAATGTTGCTCTCGATGATGGACAAAATAGAGCTGTTACATTCTGGTGCGCTATTTTTGAAGACCTTAGAGAAATTAGAGTTTTGTGGATTGCCATCTTTTGAAAACATAGACATTGCGATTGCCACCCACTTTCCGACAGGGTTTGATTGCTGCCAAAAAGTTTGATTTAGATTGATATTCATTAAAGTTAGATATTCATATGAGTAATGGCAACATAGCTTTATGCAAAATTTATTACACAACCTACTCCTCTGCAAGAGTATTAACCTTATTTGCCGGGAATACCCTGCTACTTATTGGTGAAATTCCCCTGAGATTCTCAGAAATTGTTAATGCATATTTTCCTTGAGAATGAATCACTCCAACTTTTGACATTTAATAAAGACGTAGAAAATAAACCGAGTTACTCGAAATAATTTTCAACTTTTATAAAAATAATCGCAACAATCTAATATTTATCGATTTTTTTACATTATTTTCATGAAAATTTTTGTAATGGTAAATACCAATAAGGGTTTAGTTATCAACCCTCGTTTTATGAAAAACGCCTAGTCCTTTGACGGTACAGTAGATTTAAATACGGCAGCGCTAACTGATTTATTTAGATTCACATCAGCCAAATTTAATATTTCTTAATAATTAAATTAATCTTAATTTAATTAAATTTAGAGCACTAAATAATTCAAATATAACTTCAGACGAAATTAGACATTACCAGCTTAAAGAACAATATCCGCGGTCTACTCCACTCCTTTTTGGGACGTCCAAATAGAGTTTACAAACTGCTCTATTTGAAATAAATCATCCTGATGTGTAAATATAGGTTGACTTTCTAGAATGTCTAATTTAAATTACACTATAGTAGGTAGGTTATAAGATTCATGACCATGGAGGCCATGGAAAACCTTGGTGCGGGTTTAGCACTGATTTTGAACTTTGATAGGAGAAAAACCCATGAGTGACCATAAAGTTTGGCCCACAGGTTTGACCGAGGCTGAGTCAGAAGAGCTTCATCGGCATATCGTCCAAGGAACGCAGTTCTTTGGAATGATTGCTGCTTTTGCTCATCTTTTGGCTTACATCTATTCGCCCTGGCTTAAATAAAAAGAGGTAACGCAAATGATTTACGGAAAAATGTGGTTAGTGGTAAAACCCTCAGTGGGAGTCCCACTTATTATCGCGGCAGTAGCTGTTGCATCGTTTTCGGTGCATTTGGCTATTTTGAATAACACAACTTGGGTCAAAGCATTCTTGAACGGTAATGCAGACAAAGTTGCTGTCTCTGCTCCAGCAACTTCAAAATAGTTGGTGGATAAGGCACATGGATCAATCATTTATGTTTGATTCATGTGCTTTTTTATTTTAATTTTTGAAAACAATGTCGAATAGCTTGCCATTGAATCTGCCTCACAAACCCTCTGAGCAAGGGGATACTTCGTACACCAAGAAAGTCATAATCTCTTGGCTCCAACGTGGTACTAAATTTCTGCCTTTTGCAAATGCAGCAACGGAAGATTTACCTTTATCTAGACTTCTAAGACTTTCCTTATTTCAAGTATCAGTTGGAATGGCGCTAGCCCTCTTGATTGGTACTCTTAACCGTGTGATGATTGTTGAGCTTCATGTTCCAGCATCATGGGTCTCTGTAATGGTGGCCATGCCCATCGTAGTTGCACCTTTTAGAGCTCTTATCGGCTTTCGCTCAGACGTTCATCAATCAGAGTTGGGATGGAAGCGCGTCCCCTTTATCTGGCGAGGCACCATGATTCAATTCGGTGGACTTGCGATCATGCCTTTTGCGTTATTGGTTTTATCTGGCATGGGACAGGCCTCCAAAGCGCCTGAGTGGGTAGGACATTTTGGCGCTGGAGTTGCATTCTTATTAGTCGGAGCAGGACTTCACACAACACAAACGGCCGGACTGGCTTTGGCTACGGATTTAGCGCCAGAAGAGTCAAGACCAAAAGTGGTGGGACTTATGTATGTCATGCTACTAATTGGAATGATCATTAGTGCCATTATTTTTGGTTTAATTTTGAAGGACTTCACCCCAGGTCGACTTATTCAAGTAATCCAAGCGGCGGCAGTGATAACAATCGTCTTAAATGTTATTGCTTTATGGAAACAAGAGAGTCGAGCCAAAAAACCCTCCAATTCAATCGAGCAAGCACAGAGCTTTAAAGATTCTTGGGTCAGATTTTGTTACGGTGGACAAGCAGTGAGAAGACTCATTGCCGTAGGACTTGGAACGATTGCCTTTAGCATGGAAGACATCCTTTTGGAGCCCTATGGGGGTGAGGTCCTACACCTTTCAGTTGGAGCAACAACTGCGCTGACTGCAACCCTAGCCTTAGGAGGATTATTAGGTTTTGCTTTGGCCTCGAACATCCTCAGCAAGGGCTTTGATCCATTTAGGATGGCAAGGATAGGAGCAATTTGTGGCATACCAGCCTTTTTGGCTGTAATTGTTTCCGCTCCCCTGGCGTCTACAGTGTTGTTTGCAACTGGGATTTTTTCGATTGGATTTGGTGCCGGACTCTTTGGTCACGGAACCCTCACAGCAACTATGAACTTAGCCCCACCGGGTCAAAGTGGACTAGCCCTAGGGGCTTGGGGCGCAGTTCAAGCCACTGCTGCAGGTATAGCAATTGCTGCTAGTGGCATAGTCCGAGACGTAATTGACTCTATTTATCAAGCTCCTATTGGGTACAACACGGTTTACTGTGTAGAAATTGCGATGCTTTTCATAACCATCATCACAATGACTCCCCTCATGAGAAAAAATCCACAAATAGGCCATCAAAGTAACATTTCTAATAATTTGAGATAATCAAACAATAACTTACCAACAAGGAGCAAAAATGCATACTTCTACACTACTGTTAATCATTTGGGTTGTTTTTTGTGTTTTCTGGATTCTTAACCAGTTTCACAGAAGTAACCTGCGTCGTGACTACCCCGGTCAGATCAAGTAATTAATCGGTAATCAGTAAAGATTGAACAAGAAATTGCTTATTTTTACTGTTGTTGCTTAAGACTCTCTCTCCAGCAGTTCTCAATTTCAACGCTGGACATTGAGTCCAATTGTTCAGTACTAAAGTTGCCTGTGGCTATTAAGTGTTTTTTATATCCACTCAATTGTCTAAACTCTAAGTATTGATAGATGGGTAAGATTCCAAAAATGGGAATCAAGAAAAAAAGCATGCCGTAGGGATAAAGTGGAATTGCGAAAAAAGTGCATATTTTGTAGAGCAAGAAAAAAACACCAACAGTTCCCGTTGCAAGAAGTAAGTTTTTTCCAAACATCAATTAACTCCTATTACCTTCTCTCACTTTAAGACAATTTATTTATTCAACTGGAGATTTAAATGAACTCACTAATGACGCTTAACAAAGTACGAAAATTTGTAGACGATAAGGCACTTATTTTCATTGCATTACTTTTTGCAGCTTTCTGCTCTTTTTTCACACTAGGTTACTGGATTAGCCTGATGAATTTTTCCTGAATCAAGCAGTCTAACTATTATTAATTAGTTCAAAACCCGTTTAGTACGACTGTCTGCCAGTTTAAAACTGTAGCAATGGATACCCAGATCAAATAAGGAACAACTAATAGAGAAGCTGTTCTTGAGTCACGCCACTGACTAATAATGAGAGACAGTACTGATAGCCAAAGGGGTACACATTCGATCAAAGACCAATCGGGCCTATGCAGATTAAAGTACAGGACACTCCATAAAACGTTTAACCCACCATTGATTAGGTACAAAGATAAGTAAAGCATTTTCCTTTGGTTACTCCTTGCAGAGTTCCAAGACAACCATGCTGCGGCGGCGCTTAAGGAGAAAATAAGGCTCCAAATTAAACCAAAGGCTGGATCAGGGGGTTTCCAACTGGGTTGATTTAAAGCGAAGTACCATTCATCAAGTTTTGTTAAAAATGCACCTGTGCTGGCAAACGCAACACTTAATAAAATGCAGACTATCAATGACTGCCAACGGCGAAGAAAATGCATAGATTTTAAGTTTCCAATATCTGGTTAATGTTTGCAAAGCAATCTTACTCTAATTGTCCTGAGCGTGAATAAATTTTAAAACATAAGCCAAAGACGTCTGTGAGTTCTCCTCCTGAAGCAGATGACTCGCATTTGGCAAAATAATTACTTCTGAATTAGGTATTGATTTTTTGTAGTCTGAGCTGTTGGAGCTTGGAATCATTTTGTCCCCCTCCCCCCAGAGCAAAAGAGTTGGAGCAGTGATTTTTATAAGTTTGGGAACAGGGTCAGAGTTTATAGTTTGTTCCATTCTCTCCAAAATTGCTTGCCTAACCGTTGGGGCTCGAAGCAAATCGTAATAACGATCCAAAAGCTCCTCTTTGATCTTGTTGGGCTCAAAGAACGCCGGCTCCAAACTCTTCTTTACTAAGAACTTGGGCATAAAGTATTTGATTAAATGAGCAACCGGGCCGGCATCGTAAGGTCTGGCACCAAGCGCTTGCCCCGGAGATGGGAATCCATCGGGCGCTAGAAGTATGAGTTTTTGGACACGGTTTGGAAATGCACTGGCAAAATTCCAGGCAATGCGCCCTCCCATGGAATGCCCAACCAAGATCAGGCGCTGAACCCCTAGCTTATCCAAGAAATTTACTAACCTTTGCACATCCGCTTGATCTGTGTAGTCATGATCGAGAGATGCTCCGGTTAGCCCAAATCCAGCCAAATCCAACCTTACAACACGAAAATCTTTCTCTAGCTCTGGCGCCCAATCATCCCAAGTCTGCAGACTCGAGCCAAATCCATGTAACAGGACAACTGCTTGTGAGGACCTCTTTCCCGTATCCCGGAAATGTACTCTTAGTCCATCAATTAATACAAATTGACTAGGAGCAGTTGCATATTTCGCCTCCAACTCCCAACGCGTTAGATCTGGGGTAAAAAGATTCATAAAGAATATAAAAAGTAATAAAAATGTAGAAAAAACGTAGCTTTTTTTCACCCATTTGCCCCATCAAATTTTCCATGATCGATGTCATTGAAGCGTATGAATTGATTCTATATCCAAGTGTGGCGAGCTCATTGAAGCCTAACTACCTTGACTTCGAACTCAAACTCACTCAGTTTGAGTTCAGAAAATCCAAATATTTCAAAAACATAGTGTTTTCCCTATGAGTAAATTGTCAACGACAGTTTCTAATGTCAATGTAAGTTTACATCAAGAGCCGTGTAAAGGCTTTTACAAACCAATTACGGCGGTCACGCAAATGATACCTAATGCATCGAAGACTATTTCACGACCTATGCTGAGGGTTTTGATAATTACGATGGATACTCACTTAAACAGTGCGGTAAATAAAAGTATTGAAGCTTTAAAAAAAGCGGCACCCTTTATAAGTTTAAATATTTATTCGGCAACTCAATTTACAAATGACCAACGCACGCTTGAGAGATGTCGATGCGACATTGCAAAAGCAGATATTATTTTTGTTGGTATGCTTTTTTTAGAGAATCAGTTCCTACCCATCATAGATGACTTAAAGGCAAGACGAGAGCACTGCGATGCAATGATCTGTGCAGTCTCTGCAGCCGAAATAGTTAAGCTCACCAAGATGGGAAGGTTAGACATGTCAAAACCCTCCTCAGGGCCGATGGCATTTATTAAAAAATTAAAAGGAGATACCTCCAAGAAAAATGCAAGTTCAGGTGAACGTCAAATGAAAATGCTTAGGCGCTTACCGAAAATACTGCGTTTTATCCCTGGCACTGCACAAGACCTTAGAGCTTACTTTTTATGCATCCAGTATTGGTTAGGAGGGTCCGAGGACAACATGCTAAATTTAGCCCTGTATTTAGCTTCTCGGTACGGAACTGGTGAGTCGTCAAAAAATAGAGTTGTTCTCTCAAAATTATCGTTTGAACCCCCCATTGAGTACCCAGACATTGGTGTTTATCACCCCAGAATGAAACCGCGAATCGGCACCAAATTAACCTCCTTGCCAGTTTTAAACAACAAAGAGAGTAAACGAGGCCGAGTGGGTGTGTTGATGCTACGTTCTTATCTACTGGCCAATAATACTGAGCACTACGATGCTGTAATCGCCGCTTTAGAGGTTCAAGGACTTCAGGTAGTGCCCGCGTTCGCTGCAGGCTTGGACGCTAGGCCGGCCATCAATGAATTTTTTATGACTGACGGTGTGAGTAGCGTTGACGCAATTGTGTCTTTAACAGGTTTTTCATTAGTTGGTGGACCAGCTTATAACGATGCGCATGCAGCTGAGGAGATGTTAGCTAAACTTGATGTGCCCTACATTGCAGCCCACCCTGTTGAGTTCCAAACACTAGACCAGTGGGGAGAATCACAGCGCGGTTTATTGCCAGTCGAGTCCACAATAATGATTGCAATACCAGAGCTTGACGGAGCAGTAGTGCCAATGGTCTTTGGCGGGCGCCCGGGGGCTGAAGGCGTTACTTGTAAAGGCTGTCATAAAGAGTGCACCTTCTCCAAAGCGCAAGTTCAACAAGATATGTTCACCTGTACTGAGAGAACAGCTATGCTTTCTCAAAGGGTCGCCAAATTGGTGGATTTGAGAAAAACAAAGCGAGAAGAGAAAAAAATTACCGTCGTTCTGTTTAACTTTCCGCCCAACGCGGGCAACGTTGGGACCGCAGCATATTTGGCAGTTTTTGAATCTTTATATCAAATGATGCACCGCCTCAAGCAAGAAGGCTACACAATCGATATACCTGAAAATGTGGATGCACTAAGGGAGGAGATTCTCCATGGAAATGCAAAAAAATATGGTGCCGATGCGAATGTTCACACACTAATCCCCACTCAAGATCATATACGAAGAGAAAAAAATCTCATAGAAATTGAGGCTCAATGGGGCCCTGCTCCGGGCAAACAGCTTAATAACGGTTCAAATATCTTTGTACTTGGTAAACAGTACGGAAATTTACTCATTGCCATTCAACCCTCGTTTGGATATGAGGGAGATCCGATGCGTTTATTGTTTGAGAAAGGGTTCGCACCAACTCATGCATTCTCGGCTTTTTATCGCTATATTAGAGAAGACTACAAGACAAACGCCTTACTTCATTTCGGAACGCACGGTGCGTTGGAGTTCATGCCTGGCAAACAAAATGGTCTAACAGCACAGTGTTGGCCTGACCGGCTTATCTCAGACGTCCCCAATTTCTACCTGTATGCAGCCAATAACCCCTCTGAGGGCGCGATCGCAAAAAGACGATCTGGTGCTACGTTGATCAGTTACTTAACCCCCCCCATGACAGAGTCAGGACTTTATACAGGGCTACTGGACTTGAAAGCAAGTTTAGAGAGATACCGAGGACTTGAGCCAGAGGAGAAGCAGGAGAAGAAGGAGCTTGCATTGATGATACAAGCTCAAGCAGCAGAGCTAGACTTGGCAGAGATAAATCCCCCATGGTTTGCAAACACTGATAGCGCAGAAGATGAGGAATACCTTCACGCAGATCAATCAGTTCAACACTTGTTGACCAAGATCTTAGAACTAGAGTATTCTTTAATACCTAACGGACTTCACGTACTTGGGCAAGCGCCTACTGCAGAGGAAAAAAATGAGTTCTTAAAAGTAATGGCTGAGGGTAGCTTTGAAAACGCATTACCACTACAAGCCATTCATGCTATTTCACAAAATCATGATAGTAGCCAAATACTAAAAATTGCAGGCCTCAGTACCAATGAGGATAATTTAGCTAAAGTCGAGAAGCTCTTAGAGTCAAGTCAATTGCTTAACCAAAACACTGAGCTCACTGGAATTATGAGAGCGCTAGATGCAAAATACATTAGACCCGCACCAGGGGGCGATATTATTCATAAGCCAGAAATCTTACCTACAGGGCGCAATCTTCACGGTTTTGATCCATTTAGGATACCTAGCACTTTTGCTATGAAAGATGGCAGCATTCAAGCGGAGAAGATATTAACCCGCTATTGCCAAGATGGTGAGCCACTCCCTGAGTCGATTGCCATGGTGTTATGGGGTAGTGATAACCTAAAGACAGAAGGCGCGCAAATTGCTCAAGTTCTGCGTATGTACGGTGCAAAGCCAAGATTCGACAGCTTTGGTCGTTTGGTTGGAGCAAGTCTCTTATCGCTTGAAGAGCTTGGACGTCCGAGAATTGATGTAGTGATATCTTTATCTGGAATTTTTAGAGATTTGATGCCGCTGCAAATTAAACTCCTAGCTGAGGCGGCTTACATGGCTGCTAGTGCGGATGAGCCTATCGAACAAAACTTCGTTAGAAAACATGCACTTCAATACATGAAAGACAACGGGTGTGATCTTCAAACAGCATCTCTTCGCGTCTTTGGAAACGCGGATAGTGCGTACGGAGCTAATGTAAACAATTTAATTGAAAGTGGAGCTTGGTCTGACGAAAATGAACTTGGTGACACTTACACATCAAGAAAAGGTTTCGCTTTTGGAGTGGATGGACTTGCTGTTAAAAACACAGGAATTTTAAAGTCCGCTTTAGCCGATGTCCAACTCACTTACCAAAACCTGGATTCAGTTGAGCTGGGTGTTACAACAATCGACAATTACTTTGATACGCTTGGTGGGATCACAAAGGCCGTACAACAAGCGAACGGCGGAGTAGTCAAACCTGTCTTCATTGGGGATCAAACTAGAGGAGAGGGAAGGGTTAGATCTTTATCTGATCAAGTTGAGCTGGAAACCAGAACACGCCTTTTAAACCCAAAATGGTATGAAGGAATGTTAAAGCACGGATTTGAAGGTGTAAGACAAATAGAGGTTCATCTAACCAACACGGTGGGATGGTCCGCTACGACTGGACAGGTACAGCCTTGGGTTTACAAACAAATTACTGAAACATTTGTGCTAAACGCAGAACTTAGACAAAGACTCGCAGAGCTCAATCCTACTGCGTCTATGCGACTGGCAAACCGTTTACTCGAAGCTTCAGAGCGTAATTACTGGACCCCAGATGCTGCAATGCTTGAGAAATTAAAACTCGCAACCGAAGAACTTGAGGACAGACTAGAGGGCGTATATTGATATGAAAAGATGGGATGTTTTATTAAAAGAAAATTTTATATTTCGTCCCTTTTTTGTATAACATTAGCAGCGAAATAATAAGAATTTTTAAATTCTAAAAATTCCAACTAAAACTAGAAATATTTCTGTCTATTGCTTTAGACTACTCAGATACAAAGTTCAACTTAACTATTCTTAAATGGCAATTCCTTTTCCTTTTTCAGCTATCGTTGGACAAAACGATATGAAAATAGCCATACAAATTGTGGCTGTTGATCCAAGCGTTAACGGTATTTTGGCACTCGGAGACCGAGGCACTGGTAAATCAACTGCAGTAAGAGCGTTGGCTGATTTACTACCCGCTATCAAAGTGGTTAAAAACTGCAGTTATGGATGCGATCCAAAAGATCTATCTAAGACGTGTGAGCAGTGCGAAAAATTAAAACTGTCAACGACCACCCCTCCAAGCGAGCTTAGACCAGTCCCCGTTGTTGATCTTCCCCTCGGCGCTTCTGAGGACCGAGTAGTCGGAGCGCTTGATCTGGAGAAAGCGCTCAGCCAGGGTATAAAGTCTTTCTCGCCCGGTCTTTTGGCAAAAGCAAATCGCGGTTTTTTGTATATTGATGAAGTCAATTTACTGGAAGATCATTTGGTTGACTTATTAATTGACGTTGCTGCCTCTGGTGAGAACTTAGTTGAGCGAGAGGGTTTAAGCGTTAGACACCCTGCCCGCTTTGTTTTGGTTGGCAGTGGTAATCCTGAGGAAGGCGAGTTGCGCCCCCAACTTCTCGACAGATTTGGGCTATGCGTTGAAGTTAAGACACCTCAAGAACTCGAAGAGAGAATATTAGTAATTAAGAGACGAGATGCGTTTGAAAAAAATCCAGAAAAATTTCAAGAAGAATGGCGCGAAGCTAATGAGGCACTTAGAGAGAAAATAATTAAAGCAAAAAAACGATTAGATAAAGTTATCTTGGATGACGATTTTCTCCGTTTGTGCTCAAAACTATGCATGGCTCTTGGAACAGATGGTTTAAGAGCTGAGCTAACTTTGATGAGAGCAACAAGGGCTTACGCCGCGCTCGAGGGGGATAAAAAAGTAGATGCAAAACATCTTAAGACTATCGCGCCCATGGCTTTGTGCCACCGACTTCGAAGAGATCCGCTTGACGACACAGGATCCAGCGCTCGAGTAGAGCGAGCGCTAGAAGCACTCTTTAGCTAGGGCTAAACGAACTTATACCGGATTGGCTATGCTGACCCCCTCTTTCTTTAAAGTACTTGATTCGACCACGGTATTTTTATACGTTGGTGTATTGCCCAGATTCGCAAAGCGTTTAATGTTCCCCCCAGGTTGCAGGTAACACAAATGAAAAATGTGACGTGGGATGATGCGTTATGGGGACTTGCCGCATTGTGCGTGGATCCACATGGACTCAAAGGCATTTGGCTTAAAAGCTACCACGGACCGGTAACCCAGGAATGGCTTAACTGGCTTTACGCACTCCGCGAAGACGTCGTTAAAATTCCTTGCAACATTGACACAGAGAGATTGACGGGTGGTTTGGACTTGCCCAGAACTCTTCAACTCGGGCGCCCAATCAAACAAAGCGGCGTTTTAGCTCAAAGCAACGGTAAGCTTCTGATCTGTCCAATGTCCGAGAGGTTGCCCCAATCAAGCGCATCCATACTAACTCAGGTACTCGACTCAAGGGTCGTAAACACTCAATTCGGCCTCGAGTCTGAATCCACTAGCTTTGGATTTATTGCCATTGACGAATCAACTCCTGATGAGAGTTCGACTTCTATTTCTTTGTGTGAACAACTTGGAATTTGGATAGACCTTACCCTTACCCATCCAAAGCAAAGTGCTGAAGATGAGACCCTAGATATGCTTGAGCGAGTCGAGAAAAGATTAAAGAAAGATCCACTTTCTTTTCACCAAGACATCAAGAGTTTTAATCAAAGTGAACAAGATATTCACGATTTATGTGAACTCGCACAAGGTTTTGCCATACCAAGCATGCGAGCACCTTGGTACGCTGCGAGGTTGGCTTGTGTGCTTGCGCTTTTGAGGGGCTCAGACAAAGTACAGGCCGAAGACCTAGGGCGTGCTGCAAGGTTGGTCCTAACACCTAGGGCCAAAGGTATGCCAAACTCTCCCGAGCAAGCCGCTCAAGGCGAGGACACAGAATCATCGCCATCTAAAGACGATTCAGCGCCACGCGATCCCTCTGCAGGTGATGGGCAAGAAAAGCCTGGGCAATCAGAGAAAGAGGAGCAATTACAAAAGGAGGAGCAAAAGCGGGATAACGAATCAAAACAAAATGATGAGCAAGACCAAGAGCAACAGCAAGAACTCAACACATCAGATATCCAACAACTTGAGACCTCGATACTAGAGGCCGCATTAGCGACTTTACCCCAAGGACTTTTGAAACAACTTGCACAAGGCAAATCAATCTCGTCCAAAGGCTCTGCGGGGCGAGTGGGAGATATTCAAAAAGGATCCCAAAAAGGTCGCCCCTTACCCCCTATCAAAGGGCTCCCACAAAACGGTAACCGCCTGCACATACTTGCAACTCTCAGGCACGCAGCGCCAAGACAAAAGTTGCGGGAAATAACGGCCTCACAAGGCAAGGCAAATAAAACCAACAATTCCCGTCTAACTAGCCTGCCCCATCCAGCAACTGAGGCATTTGCACAAGATGTGAAACGTCTACGAATATTAAGTGAAGATTTTCATATCCAAAGGTTTGCCAAACGAAGTGAGAGTTGTATTATTTTCTGTATTGACGCCTCTGGGTCTGCTGCCCTTGAGCGACTCGCAGAGGCCAAAGGCGCAGTTGAGTTGTTACTGAAGGACTCTTATGCTAGGCGCGATCATATATGTGTCATAGGATTTAGAGACAAACAAGCCCAAGTTCATTTGCCGGCAACCCGCTCGCTAGTTCGTGCTAAGCGAGAGCTTCAAGCACTACCTGGTGGCGGGGGCACACCTTTGGCTAATGCCATTAAATTGGCTTTAGAGACGTCTATTCGAGCTCGCCAACAAGGCATGAGTCCTACCCTTGTAATTTTGAGTGATGGACGCGCCAACGTTACCTTGCAAGGCGAGGGTTCACGACCCATTGCAAAATCTCAGGCACTATCATTTGCAAATCAGTGGCGCGAAACGCAACTCCCTAGCATTTGGTTAGACACCTCTGCAAGGCCAGACCTACAAGCACAGGAGGTAGCCCAGGCAATGGGCGCTAATTATGTACCCCTGCCACTGGCAAATAGTCAGCGCATGGCAAGTGCAGTAAAAGACCTACGCACACCAAATAGTTGAGGTGCGGGTTGGTTTTTTAGCTTTCAGACTAAGCCTTTATAAGACCAAACAAATGAGCAAGGTCTTTAAAGAATATTCTGACGTGAGCCATTGGGTCTTTGCGAACTAACTCTTTGTTCATGTAAGCATCAAAAGTGAGTCTTTGAACATCTTTATCCTCACAAATTTTGACAAAGCGCTCACGTCTTTTATCGCTCGAATACCAAAAATACTGCATCATCCCCAGTACCCAAAACACTTGTCCATGAACCTTCATAAAACTTTTGCGAGCATTTTTTAAATTTTTAGTATTGCCGGTAACAATACAGTTTTCAACTGCATCAGCAGCGTAACGCCCACCAATCATCGCGTAATAAATTCCCTCTCCAGAGGCAGGCGCTACAACTCCTGCAGCGTCACCGGCCAATACAACGTCTAATCCGTTATCCCATTTTGGCAACGGTTTTAAAGGTATCGGGGCTCCCTCACACCTCAGCGTCTCTAGATTTTGAAACCCCGCTGCCTCGCGCAAACGACCCACAGAGGCCCTTAATGAGTAGCCTTTGTCGGCACTACCAGTACCTATGCTCATAGTGTCACCGTGCGGGAATACCCATCCATAAAAATCAGGCGACAAAGTCCCTCGGTAATAAACGTCACACCGATCGGGGTCATGTGCAGCGCTAGGCTGAGGTGCTTTAACAATTTCATGATAAGCAAATACGTATTTTGTTTTCTCTGCGCCTTCTACGGCTTGTCTTGCCACCTCAGATCTTGCACCATCTGCGCCGATCACAAATCGTGCACGAACACTCTTTTGAACCACACTGCTTTTTCCCTCTCGAGCTTCGTAATGAACACGCCTAACCCCATCTGCATCTTGGGTAAACCGATCAAAAGTCCCTTGCTGGCGATCGACTCCGTTGCTTTGAGCTCGTTGCCTGAGCCACTCATCAAATTCGTGCCTGTTGACCATACCCACAAAGCCGCCTTCAATTGGAATATCCACACGGTTGTCTTTGGGAGAGATCATCCTAGCTTTACGTGCTTTAGCAACTAGTAAATGATCAGGTATATCAAAATCCTTGATCAACCTAGGAGGAATCGCTCCCCCGCAAGGCTTAATTCGGCCTTGTCGATCAAGCAGCAAAACGCTGCGCCCCTTCAACACCAAGTCATTCGCTGCTGAGGCACCAGCAGGACCGCCCCCAACCACTACTACATCATAGGTTTTTGTATCCATTTGATATCCACCTTTATTTACTAAATTTCGAAAATAAGAAAAATACTAAACTCGCGCAAACTAACGTTAAAACATGCGTGTGAACGCTAAACCTCAAACCTCTGAACTCTTCTTGCAATCCAAGCAGCGCAAATAAACATTAATGCTTCCAGTGCAAATACACTTGAGTACGCCCAGCCCGCATCGCCTATCCACCTCATCGATATATCACTACTAGCAGTACCTACGATTCCACCCAGACCAAATGCAACTGCCTGCGCCGCGCCCCATAGTCCCATCCTAATGCCAGGCTGCACAATTAAACCATTGCTCGAATCACTCCTTGGGGTATGAGTGGCTAAACGCATCATCGTGCTTATAGCGGCAATTGAGAACAATCCGTTTCCAACGCCCAGGACAAGTAAGATTGGATTAAGTGGGAGTAAATATGCGTTATCACTGATCAGACCCGCTGAACTTAGACCTAACATACCCAAAGCTGAAAGTACGCAACCCCAACTCATCCAAGTGGAGACTTGACCTAAACGTCCACCCACCAAACGACTTCCAATAAAAGCAAGCAATAACATGCCGATTAAAACACTGGCGTGAAGTGTCCCAGAGAGTTGGGTTGTCTGACCCGGGGTGAAGTGATAGATGCGGCCTGCAAAGGGTTCAAGTATTAAATCTTGCGCACTGTAGGCGAACATAGATGTAAACACAAAGAACGTAAATAAACGTGCTTGCTCGTCTCTCCAAAGTGTTGCTAGTGTTTGCTTGAAATCGGGAGCGCTATTTGAAACTTTACTAGCATCATATGTTTCGCTATATGTTTCGCTGCTTGATAAAGAGTCATTAAGACCTATTTGAGGCTTGCAGTTTTTCAGCAAACGAGTCTCCAAACCCATAATACTTAGACTACTAAGCGTCATTGCTATCACACTCACACCAATGCTCACGAGCAGTAGTCTGTCAAAAGAAAACGGATCGAGCAGTTTGCCACTCACAATTGAAGTAACAGCAAAACCAAAGATCATCATGATCCAAACAGAAGTCGCAGCAACTGATCTTTGTTGATCACCAATTCCCTTGGACAATAGAACCAACAAAGTGGTGCCACAAGCACTAACGCCCATACCAATCATGCAATAAGCAATGAGCGCAGTTACCATACCTAGCACCAAATGACTGGACATCCATGTGGTGGCAAAAGCAGCTAAAACACCACCGAGAGTTAGTGTGCACATACCGCCCATAATCCAAGGCGTAAAGCGATTAGATTTATCCGCTCCGTAACCCATGCGAGGTCTTACCATTTGAATTAGGTAGTGCAAACTTACCAGGAAACCTGAAACGACTGCTGGCAACCCAAGCTCAATGACCATGACGCGGTTCAAAGTCGTTGTCGTAGTCACAACAACAGCGCCCATGCAGGCCTGAACGACTCCCACACAAAAAATGTTGAGCCAATTAGAATCCACAGATTCAGAAATTTCTAATGAGGGAAGAGTAAGTTGATTCATTTCTCAGATTTTTGCTGTATGTATAAATTCACTTTCTGTGTTGTATTTTTTTCTATCTTTCTACATTGAACGCAAAGCAAATGCACTAACCATCATGCCAGCAACATACATAGGCACACCAAACGCGCTGACATAAATTGCTTTAGGTATCGGATTTTTAATAAATATGTACATCAAAGGCAGTTGACCAAAGGAGAGGATAAAAACAGCCAACGCACTCTTGCTCATTTCGCTGTGAAGTAACAAAGCTCCAATAGACCACTGAGCAAGCAGCATGATGAGGCTCGCCATCCAGGCCGCACCCTTAGGTCCCATCATTACGGGTAAAGACCGCACCTTCATTTGTCTATCACCTTCGATTGCTTTAAAGTCATTTAACGTCATAATTCCATGCGCACCAAAGCTATAAAGAAGTGCAAAGACAACAATGAATTTATTGGGTAACTGATTACCAAGCATCACTGCAGCCCCTGTAAGCCAGGCCAAGCCCTCATAACTAAGCGCACAAGCTGAGTTACCGATCCAACCATTTTGTTTAAACCTGAGTGGAGGAGCTGAATAAGCCCAGGCTAAAACCAAACCCAACGCCGTTGCTTTAAAAGCCCATGGTCCCAGTTGTGTCGCCCAAATTAAAGAAAGCACTGTCCAAAGAACCGCTAACCCTAACCCCCAGTACCCAGGCATACGTCCTGAAGGAATGGGTCTATCGGGCTCGTTGATAGCATCGACATGTCTATCAAACCAATCATTTGATGCCTGACTGCAGGCACAAACCATAGGACCTGCCAAGATAATCCCCCATATCACTTTTCCCCAGTTCATCTCAATTGACTGCCCAGTTGAGACCACACCGCATGCATAAGCCCACATGGGCGGAAACCAAGTGATGGGCTTTAGTAGCTCAGCCACTACTTTTAGCTTTGGGACATTCATCATTTAATTCTTGCATGACATTACAGGTTGTCAATAGTAGTTGACACTTATTTTTGTCATCTCCCTAATAAACTACAATTTATTCAACCAAGTTATTTAATACTTTAAGATTAATTGAATCAAAGGACTATCCACCGATGGATGATGTTCAAAATCTAGGGCTTGCCCCACACCGGTCAATGTGTACCGATTGCGGCGTCTCTCGCAGCTCCAATCCCAAACAGTGCTCGACTGCATGTCAGTTCATTCAACCCAACTACGCTGAACTAGAACAAAGAGTGCACGGCAGAGTCAGAAATACTGATAAAGAGGATGAGTTGCATTTTGGCCCTTTTATTAACATGCACCGAGCCAGCTTAAAAAAACCAAGCACCGGTGCACAGTGGAGTGGTATCACGACTCGGATAGCTGAAAAACTGCTTCAAAACAAGCTCGTAGATGCGGTCCTAACCGTAGTTGCTGATCCAACTGATAAGTGGCGCCCCCTGCCCATACTCATTGATAAGCCGCAGGATATGCAAATGGCTAGGGGGATGAGAATGGGATATGCACCGCTCTTATCGCTTCTCGAGCCAGCAAAAGCTCTGGGTTATAAAAGACTCGCCGTTATCGGCATTCCGTGCCAAATTTACGCATTAAGGGCTATGGAGGAAAGCTTAGGTTTTGATAAGTTATACGTCATTGGTACGCCCTGTTCAGACAATACAACGACGGAGAATTTTCATAAGTTTTTAAAGCTTATATCTCCCGAACCCGAAAACGTAACCTATCTCGAATTTAAAGCCAACTACCACGTTGAACTGCGGTATGCGGACGGCAGAAAAAAAGAAATTCCCTTTCTTCAACTACCGCTCTCAGATTTACCAAGAGACTTCTTTCCACTGACATGTCGCACCTGTGTAGACTACACCAATGTACTCTCAGATATTACGATTGGCTACATGGCTGGAGAGGGTGAACAGTGGATCATCACTAGGAACCAGACGGGCCAAGAGTTATTAGAACAATTAGGAACAGAGGTAGACCTAAAACAACCCGGTAGCGCCGGTAAAAGACACTCTGCAGTAGTTGGATTTAAAAAAAATGTGGAGCTTTCAGCTGGCGGTCTACCACTGCGCAAAATGCCCAATTGGCTTAGACCCATTATGGGCTGGTTAATGCCGCGAGTGGGACCAAGAGGTTTGGAGTTTGCAAGAACTCGTGTTGAGATGAAGGCTATTGAATCTATTCTTCATCTCAGAAGGGAGATGCCTCAAAGAGTTAAGTATTTAATTCCAAAGCATATTTGGCTCCTAGCCAAGCCGTATGATTTACGCCCACAGGATAATGAGAGCGATACACATCTTAAACGTTAGAGAAAGCCGTTAAAAAGCGTAGTCAAAAACTAAGGCGCGTAGAACTATCGGTTCAAGGTTTCTCGTTCGTGTCCGCAAGGCCAAATCGGTGAAGTTTGACATATAAACTTTGCCTAGACAGACCAAGCATCTCAGCGGCAGAGGCGCGGTTATTTTGTGTAAGTTCGAGTGCAGACTGTATACACATTTTCTCAATCATATCGGACGTTTCGCCCACAATATCTTTCATCGGCATGCGTCCTACTAACTGGGCAAGCTGAGAAACAGACCCCGCCATATTGCTAGAGGCCACGGGCCCAGTTTGAGATAAACGGTGAACGTCCCTAATAAAGAATGCATACCTTCTATCCTCTGTCGATAGTGTAGTTGCACTGATCTCTACTTCAATGGTGGTGTTGGATTGAGCAAGAAGTTCTGTAGCAAAATTTCTAATCGATGAAAGTTGTTTCAGGTTATTACTTAAAACACCCCAATCCACCCCTCCCCGAGCAAGCCAAGACTCAAATGGTTTACCTAAAACTTGGGCCAAAGAGAAAGATCCTGTAAGTGTTATGAATTCATCATTTGCACTCAAAACAATACCCGACGCATCCGTGACTAAGAAACCATAAGGAGCAGTCTGAAGTGCATCTGTGTACCACTCCTGGGTTAACTTATTTGTACTCGAACCTTGAGCTAAAGATTTCACACCCAGTCGAACCATTAACTGCGGTCCGCCCTCTTGGACAATTAATGAGGGCATGATCGTAAAGTCTTGCTCCGAAGAAATGCTCTTTGCTTTCAATGCTTTTGTTTTACCGGCATTTTGTGCAGACCGCATCAACTCTTCAATATCTGGCTTATTTTCAGGTGCGAAATATTGAGCAAATTCAGATCCAATAATCTTCTTTGTATCCTCAAGCAAAAGAGCTTTTGCGGCAGCTATGTTTGCCTGTGAAATTTTCTTGGTGGCAAGGTCAACTATTAAAACGGCCTCACTTGAATTCTCAAAGAGCGTGTTATATCGTGACTCTAAGTGCCTCAGACGCAAATAATCTCTCTCCATCGAGCGATGGGTATCCATTAATTTTTGCTGCATCTTAGCCATCGAACCTAAATCTCGAGCAGCCATAACCAACTCTTCTTGATTAGGAAATTTGAACACCTTGATCAACATGGGCGTAGGTAATTTTGCAGGCGACAAAAAGTTGATGTGTCTCCAATCGGCATCTAATTGCTTGGGGTCTACACTGTCTAAATCAACTTGCTCTTTGAGAGCGGTAACAAACTTATTGCTTGAATCTATTTCAACGTAGTCTGAGAGGATTTGGCCCACCCAACCCTCTAATTTCAAACGCCCTAGCTCAATTCCTTTTGTCTTTACGGAGATGACCTTAGAGCTATTTGGATCAAGAATGACGATCGAATCCGCGAGCCCAAAAATCAGGGCTTCGTAAATACTCAAGTTGGCTGAAAGAGTTGAGGTGGTTGTCAAATTATTTCAATCCAAGGATGAAAATGATTCATAGAATGGTTTTGAAACAACCACTGTTAATGTCACTTTCACACATATATAGGCAAAATATCTGTTTTCAATTACCATGCGTAAACCCCATAAACATAAGGTCTACTATAATACTTTAAGACAAATTTTTGGGCATTATTGCACTCAAAAGTTTCTCTATTATAAACACAATGATTAATCACGAATAGATTTTCAGCTGTTTAAACATTTCTGGAGGAATCTGACTGAGAGCGTTGCGCTTTTCGCTGCTTCGCCCGGTACTGCCCCTTATGAGTTTCGCAGTGTGACTCAAATGGGCTTGAGGATTGATTTGTATTTTTAAAGTTGGGATCCAACTCAAAGTAATTCTTATGTGTTAATTCAACGGCAGGTATTTGGTTTAATTTCTTGGCTTTTCGACTCACTGAAACCAATTTCATCCCTAGGGTATGCACATCTCTCACATTTTTACAAACTAAATCTGCCCCTAGTTCCTCAATTAACTCTGGCTGTAGGGCAATCAAGGGACCTCCTACCAAGAATTGAATTCCAGGATTTTTAGATTTGGCTCTGACAGCAGAAATCCAAGACTTTAAGCCAGGTAATTGGTTCGACACAGAGATACTCACGCAAAACAGGTCAACCCAATGGTTTGCGACCAACTCCAGTATTACTTTTTCTTGATGATCAAATCCGGGCAAAACACTCCAGCCTTTTCTCTGGAGGTACTGCGATACGATCAAGGGTCCCAAAGTATGCTTTGCCCCTGCCGCGCTGGTCACTAAGGCCTGGAACCTATTTGTTCCGGGAACTAAGCTTGATTCATCCGGCCTTATGAACTCTGGGCTTAAGTTGAAGATTAAGCGCTTTACATTCCAAGTTGCAGTTGTGACGTCCAAAAAGGATATCTCGTCTCGCTCCCACTTATCGTGCAATAACCTGATAGCGGGTGGAATGATGTCTAGATAAAGGAGCTCGATGTTCAATCCCTGTGAAAACAAATTTTCAGCAAAAAGTACTAACTCCTCAGAACTCAACTCCAAGCAAGCGTTACAACAAGATTCTGCGTAATCGCAAAGCTCCTGGGCCGACAAGGCGCTAAGTTCAGGGTGCTTACACCGCGAAACCAGTTTTACAGAATTTGAATCGTCAGCACGAGCGTTACCCTCGGCAAGACCTACGTGTTCCCGAACTAAATCGGGAATGATCTCACTAGCAAGGGTTGACACTATCGGCAACAGATGCTCAAAACTCAATTGACCGTCCCCTTCCCTTCTTTAGGTTTTAAAGGTCCATAACAAGATTTAAATGGTCGATCTAGGTTTATCGCATTACTTTAATCTAGATAAATTTCATTTTGGAAGAGTGTCCATTAAAAATGACTATTTATACCTAGTGAAAACCCCTAATATGTAATTTAAATTTAACGTCAATTAAAGTTGACATATATACTAATCAGACATACGATTCATACATTAGATAAATACAAAGCCACACGTTCATTTAAAGCAAATGCATCAAGATCAGACTCCTTTACCAGGAATGCTTTACACCCCAGAGCAAAGATTGCTCAGGGACCAAACCATTTGGACTCCAATTCAAGGTGTTTTGGCGATCTTGCAATTTGCAGTGTTCTTGGGCAGTTTATGGCTAGTACTTCGTTGCCTGTATAACGGCGAGGGTGCTGAATGGGCGAAGTGGTCAATTATCTTAAAAACACTCACCCTCTACACCATCATGATCACAGGCAGCATATGGGAGAAAGTAGTGTTTGGCAAATACCTTTTTGCTAAAGCATTTTTTTGGGAAGATGTTGTGAGTATGGGCGTTATAGCCCTTCACACAGTTTATATCTTCTCCCTCTTTTATACATTTCTAACTCTAGAGCAGCAAATGCTGCTTATATTAAGTGCCTACACAGCCTACTGTATCAATGCTATTCAGTTTGTAATGAAGCTGCGGGCAGCCAGACTTCAGGAAGCACGCATGAAAGCCGACGCAAGTAAAAACGATCTGCCAAGTAAGGAGTTAATGAGCAAGACCCAAGGAGTAATGGCATGAATAGCGTAATACCCATTCAGTCCTCCAACAAAGCCCTTGGGCCAAACATCCAACATGAAAGAGGTCAACGCGAGGTATTTTGTGGCTTGACAGGCATCATTTGGTTGCATAGAAAAATCCAAGACGCATTCTTTCTAGTAGTTGGGTCTAGAACGTGTGCACATTTGATCCAATCCGCAGCCGGCGTCATGATCTTTGCAGAACCAAGGTTTGGGACTGCGATCATTGATGACAGGGATTTATCAGGGATTGCAGATGCAAACGAGGAACTAGATAAAGTCGTAAATCAACTGCTCAGACGTCGCAAAGATATCAAAACACTTTTCTTAGTTGGCTCTTGCCCCTCTGAGGTCATTAAACTTGATTTAGCCAGAGCGGCTCAGCGTCTTAATAAAGAGTTTAACCCTCACGTTAAAGTACTCAATTACTCGGGCTCTGGTATTGAAACCACGTTTACTCAGGGCGAGGATGCTTGTTTGTCCAGCATCATAGAGTCCCTCCCTCCCGCTCATTTAAATGAAGTGGCAAATGAAAATAAGAAAAAACTATTGATCGTTGGTACCCTTGCAGATGTGATCGAAGATCAGATGCAAAGAATCTTCAAAGATATGGGGCTAACAGGTGTTGAGTTCTTCCCAGGGCGTAACTCGCAAAAAATGCCTGTGATCGACAGCAATACAGTCTATTTACTTGCTCAGCCCTTTTTGGCTGATACGGCAAAGCGAATTGAGGACCGAGGTGCGACTAGACTTGCAGCCCCCTTCCCCCTTGGCGTTGAGGGGACGAGTGCTTGGTTTGAGGCTGCAGCGGGTGCCTTTGAAATTTCCAAAGAAGTACTCGAGAAAGCTTTAGCTGCTCCACGCCAGCGTGCTTTAACAGCGATAGCAAGGCATAAGACAGTACTAGAGAATAAAAAAATATTCTTTTTCCCCGACTCTCAACTTGAGATCCCACTAGCGCGCTTTCTAAGCAGAGAGCTCGGTATGAAACTTACCGAGGTGGGTGTGCCTTATGTTCACCGACAGCATTTAGAACAAGAGTTAAAGCTCTTGCCTACAGATACCTTGATCATGGAAGGTCAACATGTTGAGCAACAACTTGATCGATGCGAACAAGCTAATCCGGATCTTGTTGTCTGCGGTCTTGGGTTAGCGAATCCCTTAGAAGCCAAGGGGTACACAACAAAATGGTCAATCGAATTGGTATTCACTCCAATCCAAGGTTTCGATCAAGCTGGAGATCTTGCCGAGCTCTTTAGTAGACCTTTGTTTAGAAAAGAAAAAATTGCAGCCTGAGTATCAGTGCTATAAAAATTATTTACAAACGTAAAAAACTGACTTAATCATTATGCAACTAACCCTTTGGACATATGAAGGCCCACCGCACATAGGAGCAATGCGAGTTGCAACATCCATGAAGGATGTACATTATGTTTTGCATGCGCCTCAAGGGGATACCTATGCTGACTTATTGTTCACAATGATTGAGCGACTGCCAAAACGCCCTCCGGTTACTTACACAACTTTTCAAGCACGTGACTTAGGGGGCGATACTGCACAACTCTTCATAGATGCAGTTCATCAAGCCAATGATCGGTTCAAACCCAACGCTCTTTTGGTGGGATCTTCATGCACAGCAGAGCTCATTCAAGACGATCCAGGAGGTCTAGCACTTGGATTAAAACTAAAAACTCCTGTAATCCCTCTTGACCTTCCCGCTTATCAACGCAAGGAGAATTGGGGTTGTGCAGAAACACTTTATCATTTAGTAAGAAATATCACCAAAAGAAGCGCTGCAAGTTCTTTAAGTGAGGTCACCTCGAAACCACCAGAGTCAGTTCGTCCGTCTTGCAACTTATTGGGTGCAACCGCACTTGGATTTAGGCACAGGGACGATGTGACAGAGATCAGCAAACTGCTGGGTGAACTCGGAATAGAGATTAACGTAGTAGCCCCAATGCATGCAAGTGTTAAAGATATAGAGCGTTTGCCTTTAGCTGACTTTAACGTAGTGCTCTACCCCGAGACTGCACAAACAACTGCGTTGTGGTTGGAGCGTGAATTTAAACAACCATTTACTAAAAAAATCCCCATTGGACATAAAGGCACTATCGCCTTCATTCGTGAAGTACTAACACTCGCAAACCTGCCGATTGATGAAGAGTTGATTAAACACCTCTCTAAAAGATCTAGAGCTTCGTGGTACGCAGCCTCAGTTGACTCAACTTATCTGACTAATAAACGTGTATTTATCTTTGCCGATGCCTCTCACGCTATCGCTGCAGCGCGAGTTGCCGCAGAGGAGATGGGCTTTCAAGTAGTGGGTCTGGGCACTTACAGCAGAGAATTTGCAAGGGAAATCCGCGAAGCTGCCAAGCTGTACGACATAACACCACTTATCACGGATGATTATCTTGAGGTAGAAGATCAAATCGAACAACTTCACCCTGAGCTAATTTTAGGCACCCAAATGGAGCGCCATATTGCCAAGCGCCACGGTATACCTTGCACTGTGATATCTGCACCAATGCATGTCCAAGACTTCCCCGCTCGGTATGCTCCTCAAATGGGCTTTGAGGGCGCAAATGTTTTGTTTGACACATGGGTTCATCCGCTAATGATGGGGCTTGAGGAACACCTTCTTGGTATGTTCCGTGAGGATTTTGAATTTAATGATGAGTCAGCACCCTCTCACCTGGGAGGGGCAAAGAAATCCGGTGCTGAGAAGCTTTCCACACAATCACCTGAACAGGCCCAGGACAACTCTTCTCTTGAATTGACCTTTGAGCAAGATAGTGCAAGAACTTCGTCTTCTGAACTCACCCAAAGCGGCGAGGAAAGAGTCAATCAGTTAATACAAGTATGGAGTAATGAGGCCGAAATGGAGCTCAAAAAAATTCCATTCTTTGTCAGAGGTAAAGCAAAACGGAACACAGAAAAGTTCGCGAAAGAAACCGGTGTGATGCAAATCACAGTTGAAACTTTGTATGAGGCTAAAGCCCATTTCAGCAGATAAAAGTAATCAGTAAAGCATTACCCCAAAATAACTAAGGTCCTCAAATGAATGAAACCGTCACTTTTCCAGTATCTCAAATAAAGAAAGGCTCACGCCTTGATGGTGAGGGAAGCGTACAGGTTCAACTCGATCCTGATGTGAAAATTGGCAACGCTAAAGTCTTTGCGATCTACGGTAAAGGTGGCATTGGTAAGAGTACAACGTCCTCAAACCTATCAGTAGCCTTTAGCAAACTTGGTAAACGAGTTCTTCAAATTGGATGTGATCCTAAACACGATTCCACCTTTACGCTCACAAAAAAACTTGTTCCAACTGTGATTGACGCGTTGGAACAAGTTGATTTCCATGCAGAGGAGTTGAGAATTGAGGACTTTGTTTATCCTGGCTATAACGGGGTGATGTGTGTTGAAGCGGGAGGTCCACCTGCCGGAACGGGTTGCGGTGGTTATGTTGTTGGTCAGACCGTGAAGCTTCTAAAAGAACACCATTTGTTAGAGGATACAGATGTAGTCATATTTGACGTTTTGGGTGACGTTGTTTGCGGCGGTTTTGCTGCACCTCTTCAGCATGCAGATCGAGCATTAATCGTAACTGCTAATGATTTTGACTCTATCTTTGCTATGAACAGAATCATTCAAGCAATTGGGGCGAAGTCCAAGAATTACAACGTCCGCTTGGGCGGTGTCATCGCAAACCGCAGTGAGACTACCGACCAAATTGATAAATTTAATCAAGCTGTTGGTCTGAAAACAATGGCTCACTTCCCCCCTTTAGATGAGATTAGAAAAAGCAGGCTCACCAAATCAACATTATTTGAGCTTGATCCTACGCCAAATGTTAAAGCTGTTCAAGATGAATACATGAGACTTGCCAGTCAATTGTGGATTGGTAGTGATCCACTACCTGCAGTGCCAATGAAAGATAGAGATATTTTTGATTTGCTTGGCTTTGATTGATAGTCAAATAAATTTCAAATCTTAGAAGGATTTTTTTGCAATGAATAACTCAGACCAAGGCTATTTAGAGCGTCGCAGCCAAATTGAACATTATTTTGATCGAACTGCAGCGAAGACTTGGGAGCGTCTAACGTCTACAGACCCCGTCGGCAAAATAAGGGCTACGGTTCGAGCAGGACGAGATGAGATGCGTGCAACTTTGATGTCTTGGCTACCAGAGGATATGAGTGGCATGAGACTACTAGATGCTGGGTGCGGTACGGGCGCATTATCGCTTTGCGCTGTCGAGCGCGGTGCACACGTTACCGCTATCGATTTATCAGCTAATTTGATTCAAGTTGCAAGAAATCGTTATGCCTCCTTATCTCCACTTTCAAAAAATACATTCGAAACTCCAAAGCGGGGTTGGGTTGAGTTCTCAAGCGGAGACATGTTAGACCCCCAATTAGGTGAATTCGACTATGTGGTTGGTATGGATTCACTTATTCATTACGATGCTCCGGATTTAATCAACGGAATAAATATCCTAAGCGAACGAACTAAAAAGGCCATTTTGTTTACATTCCCACCCAGGAATCCGTTTTTAGCGGTTGCTCATGCAATGGGACAGTTCTTTCCCCGTTCGGATCGATCGCCAACGCTAGCGCCTGTTTCCCAACATAAGCTCAGAAGTGCTCTTCAAAAGAGCATTACAAATAAAGGATGGAGCGAGGGTAAAACAACAAGGATATCAAGAGGTTTTTATACCTCACAAGCCTGGGAGTGGGTTCGTCAATGAAAGATATTGCTTTTAAAGCAAAAGAAAAGCTAAGCAATTTTGCCCAGCGCTATGTGCCGTTCGCAGATGCTGCGTCGGTGGAATTACCTTTGCCAAGACTACTTCGACTCTGCCTTTTTCAAACAGCAATTGGTATGACCATGGCACTGCTTGTGGGCACACTAAACCGTGTCATGATTGTAGAGCTTGGTGTACCAGCTTGGTGGGTAGCAATTTCAGTTGCGATTCCTTTAATTTTTGCACCATTAAGAGCATTAATTGGTTACAGAAGCGATACCCATCCCTCAGCACTTGGATTGCGAAGACTCCCCTACCTGTGGATTGGTAATATCTTTTTGTTTGGAGGTCTAGCAATCATGCCGTTTGCGTTATTGCTGTTGAATGACTCCACAACGCAAACAGTATGGATTGGACGTGTAGGTGCTTGCTTGTCCTTTTTATTAGTAGGCGCTGGCATGCAAACTACGCAGACCGCTGGCTTGGCTTTAGCTACAGATATTGCACAGCCTAACAAAAGACCTAGGGTAGTTGCATTACTTCACAGTGCGATGTTAGTAGGATTAATTATTGGTAGTGGTTTACTTGGCTGGCTTTTGAAAGACTTTACACCTACAAGATTAGTTCAAGTTGTTCAAGGTAGTGCGGTCTTGGTTGCTGCATTGAATTTAACTTCACTTTGGAAACAAGAGGCCCGCCAAACAAAGAGAGGACAAAGAGAGCCCGACGGTTTTTCAAAAAATTGGCGTGAACTAATCTCAATGCCCAATATGAACAGATTTTTATGGACTGTTGGAATTGGTTCCTGCGCTTTCAGTATGCAAGATATTATTTTGGAGCCCTACGGTGGTGAAGTCCTGCATTTGAATGTCAGTTTCACAAGCTCACTAACAGCCTTGTCAGGTGCAGGAGCTCTATTAGCGTTTGCACTTTCAGCAAAATTGATGGGTAAGGGTCTTGATGCTTGCAGAGTTTCGGCATTTGGTCTTTTGATGGGACTACCTGGGTTTGCATGCGTGATGCTTGCAGCCCCACTTGAATCTGCTTGGCTATTTAGATCGGGAACGGCATTCATTGGCTTTGGAGGAGGCATGTTTTCTGTTGGCATGTTGATCATTGCTATGGAAATGCCAGAAAAAGGTATGGCGGGAATGGTCCTTGGCGCTTGGGGTGCAGTTCAAGCTACGGCCTCTGGTCTATCAATGGCGGTAGGCGGCATTTTGAAAGACAGCTTTGCAAATTTTGCCAGTAAGGGCTATCTTGGGGACGCTTTGATGGATAAATCCAGTGGTTATGGATTAGTTTTCGCCCTTGAAATGTGTTTGCTATTTGCTTGCCTAATTGCAATGGCACCCTTGTCTAGGAAGCGCCCAAGAGCTTTCCAACAATCTGCTCAATTTGGCCTAGCTGAATTACCTAATTGATATTCAAATATGTTTAACGCTTTTAAGGAGATGTAACAATGGAAACTGGAGCTATAACTCAAGGCGTAGACGTTGCGCAAGTAGTCCTCTATATGTTTTGGGCTTTTTTCGCAGGTGTGATCTACTATTTGGTTCGCGAAAACCACAGGGAGGGTTACCCACTCGATAACGGACAGGAACGCGGACCTGTACAAATTGGATGGCCTGTTCCAGACCCAAAGACCTATAAACTGGAAGACGGTAGAGTAATAACTATCCCGGACCTAAACAGGCCCGACGGAGATTATTCGTTTGCGCCTTCTCATGCTTGGCTTGGTGCACCCCTTGAGCCCGTTGGCGATCCCCTGCTCTCAGGCATGGGACCCGGCGCATGGGCGGCAAGAGAAGATATATGCGAAAAAGATCCTCACGGCGACTTAAAGATAGTCCCCCTCAGAGCAGCCCCTCAGCACAGCGTCGCACACCAAGATCACGATCCCAGAGGTCTTAGCGTTTACGGTGCAGACCACCAAGAGGCCGGAACGGTTAAAGATTTATGGGTTGACCGTATGGAGATGATGTTCCGTTATATTGAAGTTGATCTAGCAAGTGGCAAATCAGTTTTACTACCCATTACTTTCGCCAGTATTTCAAAACACAACATTCAAGTAGACGCTATTTTATCTACACAGTTTGACAAAGTACCTGCGCTTAGAAATCCAGAACAAATCACAAGACTCGAAGAGGAAAAGATTTGTGCGTTTTACGGAGCAGGAACTTTATACGCAACACCTGAGCGTCAGGAGCCGCTTGTATGAGAGCAACCCACGAACACGAGTTCGAGGCGCAACCTGGACTCCCCGAAAAATTACCTGCAGGCGAATACATCTTATGGCAATGTGCACCTGATTGGAAAAGTTTGGGAGTTCAAGTTTTCCATCTTAGAAGTCTTAGTATCTATTTTGGACTCATGCTTCTTTTACAAGCAAGTTATCTAAGTGGTCAATCTAGTGATTGGAGTGTTAAGCCCTTACTTCTAACTGGATCAATGGTTGCGCTGACCATTTGCGCAGTGTCTGCGTGGGCATGGTGGAGTGCAAAAACTACCATGTACACGATCACCAATAAAAGAGTAGTCATGAGAGTTGGTGTAGTGTATAGCCTAACTTTCAATCTACCTTTAAAACAAATTATTAGCGCACATGAGCTGCACCGCAGAAACGGTACATCCGACATTAGTTTGACTTTACGAAGTGAGGACAGAATTGCATGGCTACATTTGTGGCCACACACCAGGCCTTGGGTGATCAATCACCCAGAACCAACTCTTAGGTGCATCGCTGCAGGTGAGCAGTGCGCTGAGATTTTAAAAGCAGCTTGGCTCGAAATTAATAAAGATATAGCAATGATGGCGCCTAGCAATAACCACAAATCAACCGATTGCACCGGGCAATCGATAGACAACTTAGTTACAGCATCATAGATAACATATGAATCAATTATCAGTTGACCATTCCAATACAGTTGGTGAAAAACAAAGAGCTTTTTCACCCATTACGCGACGCCATTTCCAGGCGATGCTAATAGTCATGGTCTTAACCCTTGGGTACGCCACTTATCAGACCCAGTTCGGCTCGCCAAACGTAGATGTGAATTCACCCGCTATTCAGAAAACCACTCTAAAAATAAGCGATGCGTCAAATGGCGACATTTTAATAACCGTATTGGATGATGAACAAACATCAATTCAAGAGAAGACTCATAAAGTAATTAGATTCAGTGGTGAGCAAGGGTTTTTAAGAGGTACGTTAAGGGCCTTGGCTAGAGAAAGGCGTATGCGAAATCTAACTGCTGAGGCACCCTTTGAGCTTGCACTATTTCAAGATGGAAGACTATCAATAACAGATACTTTGACAAACAAGGGTATTGATATTGAAGCATTTGGACCAGATAACGTTGCAGTATTTATGAAAGTGTTAACAGAGTCAGTAAAGAATTAGTTGCTTTAATTTAAAACTATAACCACGCACAAACTCAAAAGGATATGAAATGAACGCACAAACAGCCTTCATGGATACGGACTACACCCAACTACTCGTCAACAGCGTTGAGTCAGGGGAAGATGCTAAGAAAAAAGCGCTGACTAACACCGTACTTGCCCCACGTTTTTACACAACTGACTTTGATGCAATGGATAAAATTGATGTCAGCTCTGTCAGAGAGGAATGGGACCTAATGATGCGAGAGTACGAAGGTGATAACAACCATGATCACTTTCAAAGAGATGCAGCGTTCGCAGATGAAGTAAAAACTCTCATGTCAAAGTTAGATGAGAATTTGAAACAAGAGTTTTATGACTTTCTAATTGGCTCACTTACTTCAGAATTTTCTGGCTGTATTTTGTATAACGAAGTCAGGAAAAACATTAGCAATCCCGATATCAAAAAATTAATGACTTACATGGCGAGGGATGAATCTAGGCATGCTGGCTTTTTAAATCAATCTCTTAAAGATTTTAATTTTGGAATCGATTTAGGAGAATTAAAAAGAACAAAGAAATATACATTTTTTAGACCAAAATTTATTTTCTATGCAACCTATCTTTCTGAGAAGATAGGTTATGCAAGATATATTTCGATTTTCCGGCAGTTAGAGAAAAATCCAGATAAACGCTTCCATCCTATATTTCGCTGGTTTGAGAGATGGTGTAACGATGAGTACCGTCACGGCGAATCATTTGCTCTAATTATGAGAGCAGACACAAAATTGTTAACGGGCATTAATGTTTGGTGGATTCGTTTCTTCCTTCTTGCAGTATATGCAACTATGTATGTTAGAGATCATACTCGACCAGCGCTGCATGACGCGATGGGTTTAAATGCAACTGAATATGACTTTGCTGTATTTAAGATTACGACAGAGATAACCAAACAGGTCTTCCCGATTTTGCTTGACACCGATCATCCAAAATTCAAGGAAGGTGTTGACGAACTAACACGGTTGTCTTTGGCTGTGGAAGTAGCCAAAGAAAAATCTGGCCCAATCAATGCCCTATATAAGGGTTGGCTAGCTCTACAAGCCTTAATTGCGTTTGGAAGACTTTATTTTTTACCAGTTATAAAGTCTGAATTGCCTAAGCAAGTCAGAATGGTCCCAACTTGGTAACAGGTTAAGTTCATTTATTTAATCATTCAAAGAATCGAATTGCTCAAAAATGCGCGAATTCTCTAGCCTCATAGTTGAACCATCATTGATTGCATTGATATCGTGGTGGTTTGGCACGGGCATCATTTTGCTCTTGGTTCGACTGCCTAAGGAGTGGTTTTCTTCTGCAAGATTTTTTTGGAGTCTTATAAGCGTTCCAGCTTTATTTTTCTCTTTCCAGTCAATGCAGGAAAATTCAACCTCTAATGCATACCTTGGATTCATCAGTACGATAGTACTGTGGGGCTGGCATGAACTCGCATTTTTAACGGGTTGGATAACAGGATCAAGAAAAATTTCTTTGGACACAGGGTTAAGTTTTTTGAATAGATTCAAACAATCGGTTCAAGTTATTTGGCACCATGAATTAGCATTATTTTTGAATTTACTGCTACTGGCTGCAATGCAGGTTGGAAATCCTAATCACACTTCGGTTTGTACATTTGGTCTTTTATGGTTAATGCGTCTAAGTTCTAAACTCAACTTATTTTTTGGTGTCCCCCAAGTCGGTGAAAAATATTTACCAACCCAATTAGTCTACATGGGAAGTTATTTTCGTAAACAAGCTGTAGGCTTATTCTTTTACTTCTCTATGAGCATATCTGTAGTTGCTTGGTTAGCTTTAGTTTGGCAAGCCCATGAGGGACAAGTAGCGATTACGATCCACTGGGTCTTATTGGCCAGTTTATTAGGACTCGCAATCATTGAACATATCTTAATGATGATCCCCTTATCACTTGAGAGAGTCTGGGGATGGGCGCTTAAAAATAGCGATACACAACTCGGTAGTGAAACCCCGACTATTCACAGATTCGATGACCCGATTATTACAAGTATTTCAAAACCAAGCTTAGTGGTTGGCAGTGCAATGGAAACAAAATAAAGCCGATAACGATCACAAACTTATGCTTACTAAAAACATCATCGAAAATAACTCAGAATTAAGATCTAATGAACAGATCATACATTCATACAACTCGTTTAGTCATCAGGCTCCAAACGATAAAAGACCTAAGGCCCTAGTTATTGGCGCGGGATTTGGTGGATTAGCTAGTGCAATACGCCTAAGCGCTAGGGGTTATAAAGTTGAGATATTGGAAAAACTTGATGCGCCAGGTGGTCGTGCCTATGTTCACCACCAAGACGGATTTACTTTTGATGCTGGCCCAACAATTATTACTGCCCCATTCTTGTTAGAGGAACTTTGGGAGTTATGTGGGAAGAAAATGTCTGACTATGTGACACTAAAGGAGATGTCCCCCTTTTATAAAATTCGGTTTTATAACGGGCAAACTTTTGACTATAGTGGCGACACTGAGGCCATGTGCAAGGAGATCGCAAAATTCGATTCTAAAGATATTCCTGGCTATCACCGACTTATGCAAGCCGCAGACAAATGTAAACACCTTGGCTTTGAAAAAATGGGTGATGTTGCTTTTGATGGATATACAGATCTTTTAAAAGCCCTGCCCTCTTTTACAAGAATGAGAGCCTGGAATAGTCTGTATAGCTTAGTTGCTGAGCACATTAAACACCCACTCCTACGAGTAGCCTTTAGTTTTCACCCTTTACTAATCGGTGGCAATCCATTTAGTGTGACTTGTGCTTATTCTCTTATACATTCGCTAGAGAAGACCTGGGGTGTGCATTCAGCGATTGGGGGTACTGGTGCGATTGTGAAAGGACTCGTAGAACTTTTAGAGGGTCTAGGCGTTCAGATCAGGTATAACTCTTCGGTTAAACAAATTTGCATTGAAAACGGGAAAGCTTGCGGAGTAGAGCTTGAGTGTAATGATGCCAGCACAAGTCAATCTACTAATCTAAGGAAAAGTAATGCTGCTGAGCGTTTACAGGCCGATATTGTTGTCTGTAACACAGATTCAGCTTGGACATACAAATACCTAATCGCACCAGAGCACAGAAAGCATTGGAAAGACAAGCGAATAGAAAAGGGACAATATTCGATGGGGCTATTTGTTTGGTACTTTGGAACAGACCGAAAGTACCCTGAAGTACCTCACCATATGATGCTTTTGACAAAGCGCTATAAAGAGTTATTGAATGACATATTCAAAAAACATCACTTAGCAGAGGACTTTAGTCTGTATTTGCATAGACCGACCGCGACGGACCCCTCGGTCGCTCCTGAGGGTTGTGACACATTTTATGCTCTGGCGCCTGTCCCCAATTTAGATAGTCAAACAAACTGGCCTGAGAAGAGTGAGGAATTCAGAAAAGCGATTGAGGAGCACTTGGAATCGACTGTGTTGAAAGACTTAAGTAAACACATAGTAACCTCTAAAGTTACAACACCTTTGGATTTTCAAAACCGGCTTTACTCCTACAAGGGGGCAGGATTTGGTCTTGAACCATTGCTAACGCAAAGTGCAGTTTTTCGCCCTCACAACAGAAGTGAGGATATTGCGGGTTTATTTATGGTGGGTGCAAGCACCCACCCCGGAGCAGGAGTGCCCGGGGTCTTGATGTCAGCAAAAGCATTAGAGAAGGTGATTTCCCATGCTTCAACAATACGATAAAAATACAGTTAACTTACGAGACTTTGATGAGTGTGTCTCACTCATGCGAGGTGGATCAAAGACATTTTTTGCTGCAAGCAGACTTCTACCGAAAAGAGTCAGGCAAGCATCGGTAGCTCTTTACGCTTTTTGCCGAGTCGCCGATGACTTAGTTGATAACTCCAAAAATCCTGCATTTAGCTTGGAGCAATTAGAGCGTCGACTTGATCTTATTTATTCACAAGAACCGATGGACTTTATTGAAGATCATGCTTTGTCCCACGTGGTTCATCAGTTTAAGCTTCCCCGCCCCCTTTTGGACGCACTAATGGAGGGATTTAAGTGGGATACACAGATTAGGTTTTATCCAAATATTGAAGCCGTACATGATTATGGCGCTCGAGTAGCGGGAAGCGTTGGAGCAATGATGAGTTGGATTATGGGGGCTAGAAATCCCAGCACTCTAGCTCGAGCTTGTGAGCTTGGGGTTGCTATGCAGCTTACTAATATCGCTCGAGATGTTGGTGAAGATGCTCGAAACGGGCGACTGTACTTACCCCTTGATTGGCTACAAAAAGAGGGAATTGATCCAGCCCAATGGTTGAAAAATCCAACTCTTAGCGTGGGTATCCAAAACGTTGTTGCTAAATTACTAAACGAAGCAGACCGACTATATAAAAAATCAAGTGTTGGTGTTGCTGATTTAGCCCCCGAGTACCGAGCAGCAATTTTCGCTGCAAGATTGATTTACGCAGAAATTGGCCAATACCTTAGAGCAGATAACTGCGATTCAGTGAATCGTCGCAGCGTGGTACCTTTTAGTCGAAAACTTTGGCTGTTGATTCAAGCAAAGATTCAGGCTCCATGGATAACAATACCAAAGAGTCCACCAGCGGCTCTAGACGCAATAGCATACTTGGTTAACGCCTGTGAGGAGCACTGCGCAATTTACAATTTGAAGCACGAGGGCTTTCCAAATAGAGGATTTCCACAAAGAGTTGAATGGGTGCTTGAATTAATTGAACGCAGACTTGAAGATCAAGAAAATCAACTTGGTAGAACTTTTGAACAACAATCATCTAGAGTTTTTCAAAACATGTCTGGCGCCGTTAATACAGCCGATTTGCGTAGTTAGTATGTATTAATGCAATTTAACATGAGGCTCAGTCCTTTTTGTTATCAATCTAGCCAATGTATCTAATAAGACTTTAAAGAAACCGTGTAATGCGAATTCGTGCATTTTGTATAAAGATATATACATCATCTTTGCAAAATATCCCTGAATCATCATATTCTCACCAATAAGTCCCCCCATCATGCTTCCAACGGTGCTAAATTCACCAAGTGAGACTAAGGATCCAAAATCTTTATAGTGGTAAGGCTTCAAAGTTTTGTTAGCCATACGAAGTTTTATTTGCTTGACCATATGACTAGCTTGTTGGTGAGCAGCTTGAGCGCGAGGGGGAACAAACTGACTTTGGCTCTTCTTCGCATTGATCCATGGGCAAGCAGCGCAATCTCCCATAGCAAATATATTTTCATCCTTAGTTGTTTGTAGCGTTGGGAGAACAACAAGTTGATTAATATGATTTGTATCTAATCCATCTAAATTTTTCAAATAATCTGCCGCCTTAACACCTGCAGCCCAAACCACTAGTTCAGAGTTCAAGGTCCGCCCATCCTTTAGTTTTACGCCAACAGGAGAAACTTCACTTACCAATGAATTAGTAAGAACTGATACGCCTAGGCTAGTAAGCAAGGAATGCGTTGCTAAAGAGAGTTGCTCACTAAGGGCGGGCAAGATTCTTGGTGCAGCTTCTATTACGGTAACTTTAATGTCTTTTTTAGGATCAATCCTGTCTAATCCGTAGGACACGACCTCACGGGTAGTTCTGTTAAGTTCTGCGGCTAATTCGACCCCTGTCGCACCAGCACCAATGATTGCCACATGCAATTGACTCTCTTTTATAGACTCAGGTTGGTAATGCGCCTTTATGCAAGCATTGACCATTTTTGAATGGAAATTTTTTGCATCAACCTGATTCTCCAACCTTAGCGCGTATTCGTTAACACCAGGAGTACCAAAATCATTGCTTAAACTGCCAACACATATAACCAAAGTATCGTAACTGATACTTTGGGGTGGAGTCACCTCAGTTCCAGAGTCGTCTAAGTACGGGGAGAGATAAACCTCTTTTTTCGACCTATCAATTGAGTTCATCTCTCCAATACGAAAAGTGAAATGATGCCAATGACCTTGGGCTATGTAGTTGACCTCATGATCACCAAAGTCCATGCTACCGGAGGCAATCTCGTGCAACTTGGGTTTCCAAATATGGGTTCTGTTTTTATCGACTAAAGTGATATGTGCTTTTTGTAATTTACCCAGAGTATCACCAAGCTTTGTGGCTAACTCTAAACCTCCAGCACCACCTCCCACAATCACAACTCTATGCATATGATTCATTAGACACAACATTTATATTTAGAAAAATTACTGTTGATTTTTTTCTCGGAAAATAAAAAATCAACTATCAAAAAACTTTATATTCTCACTCTACCTTACTTAGTCAACGCTTGAACGAATCGCATGATTAAGTCTTGGCATTCGCCAAGGTAGCAACGATTGCACCCACCTGGAGTTAAAGCGTGTTGCGTTTAAAGTTTCATGAAAAGATTTCACATTTTCACCCAAAATTTGATTTTCTATGACTGCTCTTTGATAAAAAGGAGTGTCCTCTAGTTGATCAATATTTCCAAGTGAACACTCACTACGCAATCGCCTTGAAATACCCCAGACGGTCTTGGGAATCAATTGACGTGGTGGGGCTTGAAAACTCTCAATGATCCCGTTTTTTAAAAACCTAAGTGCTAAAACATTAGCATCATCTTCGGGAAATTGACAATCGTACACAACCGTACACGAACCATCTGACATGTGCCCTCGACTCCAGTCCCACTCTGTAAAAGCATTTGCTATAGGCTCCACTCCTTCGTTTGAGTCCACGTAAGCTTGACCACTCCAAGATTGAGCAGGATTACTTAAATTAACCTTAACTCTAGAAATCGGTGCTATTGGTCCCCAGTGATGTCGAGCCTTAGGGTCTAGGGGTGTTGAGAAGTTAAAAAGATATTCAGGATAGACACTTACACGACCTTTAATTTTTTTAAATATAGGTACTGCCCATTCATCAATGTCAATGTGCAAAGCCTGTCCATCCCAATGCACAGCAGATGGGCCTATTACAAACTCTTTAGCCCCCCGTTTAACGCTCTCTTGGGGTCGCTCGGTCATGCTCCAGTACTTCCCCTTGGGCGTGTACAAAGCTACATTTAATGCACAATGATTCATCGCTAAAGGGTTTGCTCCTTTGCGAATAGCTTTCGCATAATAGGGGGAGAATACACTTCCAACAAAAGCGATCAAACTTAAACCAAATTGGCCATCATCACTCAACGCATCAACGTACCACCAAAGATAACCGCCAGAATTTACTACCTGGTCAAACCGAGGTGAACCATCGCTGCTGCGCCCGCCAATCGCCCCGACATTGCCGCCATCGGTAGACCCGGCCCTGGGTGCACACTCCCCCCCGCCAGAAATAGGCCTTGAATCGGGGTTTTTGCTTGGGACCTGGTGAATACTTGCATCCATCCGTGAGTCGCTTGCCCATATAGGGCTCCCCCTGTGGCTGGAAATAGTTGATGAAAATCCCGAGGAAGTGTTTGAATGGTGCGCGCTGGGTCCATTTCTAGTTGCAGGCCACAGCGTTTGATTAAAGAAAAGGTTGCTGTCTCGCATGCACGTAACTCCTCTTTTGTGAATGTGCGTTTATCCCCATTTGCTGGTGCATTTACCAAACAAAAGATAGATTCATTTGAACTAAAGGAATCCGAATTTGTGTTGTTACTGCTAAATCCACGTTCTTGTGCACATATATACACAGTTGGTGTAGTCGGTAATTTCTTATCTACGAAAATATCTTTAAATTCGTTTGCATAATTATTATCAAAAAATACATTATGTCTATCCAATTTAAAACGCTCTTGATTCACCCTACACTTCATACTCCAAGTTACAGCAGATAAAGAGCGTTCTTTGTTGGATTGCAAAGGCATTTGAGTTTGCAGCTCTGAGCCCAATAATCCTGAGTTGAGGGCCTCAACGTCACCGTTAAATATCACGGCATTTGAACTAAGTCTCTCCCCTTTGTCGGTTTGAACTCCAACTACAGCACCAGACTTTAATTCAATTAGAGAGCAACTTGTTTGATATTGAAAGCGAACCCCCTTTAGCAAACACTGTTTCTCAATTGCTTTTGCTAGTGATCTCATGCCTCCTTTAACAGACCAAACACCATCCATCTCGACTTGAGCAATCAACATCAAAGTGGCGGGAGCACTCCATGGAGAAGAACCGCAATAAGTTGCATATCTGGCAAACAGTTGTCGTAGCCTTTGATCCTTAAAGTATCCCCCCAAACTATCCCACAAGGTACGCATTGGTCCTATGCTGGCAAGCATAGCCAAACCTCTGGGTCCTAGTGAGAAAGCAAGCTTCTTGGCACTAGGAGAGGCTTCGCGGATTATGGGTGCCTCTAAAGCTTTATAAAGGCTTTTGGCACTTTGACAAAATTGATTGAATCTACGAAGCTCAGCTGAGCCAGCAAATTGCCCTACAGACTCTTGATTTTGTGCCGCATCCGCATAAAGGGTAAGTTGCTCTGCGCCCTCGTCTGCACTCCAGGCATGACGCGCTAAAACGTTGAGCTTAGAGAGCTCAAGTTCAGTATCCAGATCTGCTCCAATTGAAGCAAAGAGTTCCTCAAAAACCCATTTCATGGTGAGTACGGTCGGTCCACTATCAATCCCAACTTCTTCAAATACCTTAGCGCCAGAACCAAGACCCGATGCATCTGGCCAGAGTTGCCTCATCTTGCCCCCACAATCTGCGTGCGACTCAAGAACTGTCACATCCGCTCCTGCATGTGAGAGTATGAGCGCGCTTACCAATCCACCCATACCAGCGCCAACTACAACGACCTTTGGGTTTTCTTTTATCGATATGTTGCGGATATCAACAGATTTTGATGGACTATTAATATTTTTCATACTAAACATTTAATGAGTGATTAAACGTTCTGGACAAGTTGCTTGATCATGTTGCTACTTGAGCTGAATGCGCGCCCTTTCCAATCTCCTTGCATCTGCAATACTTGCATACGCACAAACATTGATTCGGTAAAAAAGGAGTGTTTCTTAGCTGCGGCGATTGCTTTTTGATGCGCACCCTGATGAGCGTAATCAATTAAAGATTTAGTATCTCTCCATAAACTAAAGGTGCACTGTCTTAGTAACGGCGCTTCTCCAAGCCCTATCGCTAACTCGCAACCCGGAGCCTTTTCTAAATCAATTTGAGCAGGCGGAGCATACCGCCAAAAAGAAACAGCCTTCGCAGCTCGAATACTACCTCTTGTAAGAGATGCAACAGGGCCTTGGTAAGCGCTGTGTGTGATTGGGTCTAAAACTCCATCACTCGACCAAGATTGTGAACTCCAAGATCCACGACAGGAGTCGACAAGCATCAACCCCTCCCAACATTCACGAGCCTTTTCTCTATAAAGCCTAATTTCAGCGCAAAGTAAACAATCCTGAGCATTATTTAGGGAATCAAAAACAAAGATAAGACCTTGGTGAGTAGAGCTTGGTCTTAGTCCAAAACCACCATCCTCGCCTGAGCCCATAACTTTTGCAAATAAAAGTCCGGGGAGAGTCTTATAAAAATTATTTGTGCCTTGGATCAATTTCAGCCAGGCCCAAGAACGATGTTGAATTTGAAAATCGAATAATAAAATAACTACAACGCCATTTAAAATGGAATTCGAAGTGGTTTTATCATTTTTTTGTGTTGGCATGTTTGTTAAAAATCATAAACAACACGGGTCGATCCTAAAAGAAGACTAGACGCGAGTTAGTCATGATGAATATCATTTAGAAATACTCACGTAACAATAAAAATGTTGGACACAGCAACGTGTCCAACATTAACAAATTTCAATTATTTCTTAGCAACCTTGGCATCAAGATTGAGAGCTGTTATGGCTCTCAGCTCCGGATAGTCCTTAGACATCTGAGCACCGTTCAACGGCTTATAAACACCTTGGTGACAAGTAGCGCAATAAACCTTTGCGACATCACCCGTTTCACCCAATCGGTGAGCGGGGAAAGCGCTCTGAAGTGGTTCCATGTATTGCAAGTTGAGATCGCGCACCATACGAATTCCGTACCAAGCTGTTACTCGTTGGGGCGGATTTCCCTCCCAACTCGAAAAAGATCTTGTATTGTGACAGTACGTACAATTAACGCCAAGGGATGTGGCCATATGAGTCATAAGACCATAGGTCCATTCCGCTTGCTTAATGGAGTGTTTATTACCATTAGGTAAGGCCGTTACACCTCCTACACGAATGTCTTGAGCCCCCAGTAAAAATGGAGTAAACGGATCGTTAGGCAAGGAAGCAAGACCTACACTTTGAGCGGGCTCATTTTGGCCGGCCTTATCGCCAATAAAGTTAGCTCCGGCTGGAGTAGGATCACGTTTGAACCATACTTGCTGGGGAATATTGTTCCCACGATGACAGGTATAACAAGTAACACCCGTGTTGGCAACGTGACTTGTCCAATTTACGTTTAGATTCTGAGTCATCTGAATCATACGTCTTGCAACAACTTTCGTATATTTACTATCTTCTGCAAAATTTGCTGGGTTATGACAGTAAACACAACCTTCATTAGGTGCAATCCAAGAGGCCATTGAAACCATCAAACGTGTGAACTGAGCAGATGAAAGACCTCCAAGTACTTGTACGTTTTTATACACTTGACTTGCGCGCGGTCCATCTGTTGGTGCTGCAGGTAAGGCAAAGGGTACGGCGTTATTTTCAGCCTTAGCCTCTACGATCCTTGGGTTGTAAATTTCTACCATCCCGGTTCCTCTGTATCCGTGTTGAATACTGTCCATGGGAGGACGCTCACAACCTGAGAGGAGGAGTAACAAACCTAAGCTTGCAACTGAGAGAATTTTAATCATGACCGATCTCATGGTTTAGCCCCTTGAAGTGTTGCAGGATCAATGACATTGGGAAACACAGCTGGGTAAGGTGGTGCTACGCCGTGTTTTACAGCCCACAAATACCAGTTATCGACCACAGTTCCTGTCAACAATATTCCTATTCCGCCTACCAAAGGGCATAACACCGCAAACCACCAAGCCCAACGGTGAATTGACTCCATAGTTGCGTTAAAGCCCATGGTCCATCTCCAAAATAAAGCCGCCCGTTCAGAGGCCGTTCCCCTGTCAACGATTTGCTCAATCTCTCGCTCGCCCCCGTAGCGCCCTACCGCTAATATGGTTGCTCCATGCATTGCAAAAAGCAATACAGATCCATACAGAAAAACAATAGATAGCGCGTGAAAGGGGTTATAAAAAAGATTTCCATATCTAAGCGAGAAAGCAGCAGTCCAGTCCAGGTGTGGGAAGATGCCAAAAGGCACAGCCTCACACCAGCATCCCATAAGGACGGGTCTAAAAAAACCGAGCACTAGAAAAAGCCATATCGCACCTGTAAATGCCCAAGGAACGTGTGTTCCAAGTCCGAGTTGTCTTGCTCGTCGATATGTCCTTACCCACCACAACAAAATTGATATCGTTAAGAATAACCCTGACATCAACCACCAACCACCCTGGTTTAGTGGAGGGATATGAAGCCCGTAGACTGGAGCTGGTGGCTCAAGCGCCAGCCAAAATAATTGTTTTACAAACTGGATCGGGCTGAAATTAACCGACGCCAGCATATTCATACCCATAATATTGATGGACAAAATTCCGAATACTAACGAAGCAAGTCCCACACTACCCAAATACACAGGCCCAATTTGAGCGTTACCTATACGCCCAGCAAGGTGCAGGAAAAAAGGTTTAATTAACCGAGGATCATTACCTTTTGGTAAGGGTATGCCTTCGCTAATGGGGCCCGCCACTTGTACGGCAGTGAACAGATTTTGATATTGAGCCATACTCGAATTCCTTTAAATCTTTTTATCCTATTATTTGCTTACTGACTTTAGATCTATCTGTATCTATTTATGGTTACCGCCAAATTGGCATATTCAACCACCAACCCCACCACTCTGGCCAACCTCTTGACCAAAAGGGTCCACTGATAACGATACATAAAGCTGAGAAAAATACTGCAGCCAGTGCTAAAAACAGACCTAACCTATGAATTCCAAGTGTTCCAATTGAGTAACCCACGATATCTCTGAAAAAGGTATCCTCATGCTCCGGAGTTTTGACTACTTCACCGTTTTTAGGATTAGTTGCTGAGAGTACTAATGCGCCGTGTAAAGACAAAGCAAATGTAGTTGTAAAGAAAAAAGTAACCGCAATCATATGGGCTGGGTTGTAATGAAAGTGCAGATATTGGTATCCCACATTGGAGACCCAGTCAAGGTGACTGTAAATACCGTAAGGGAAAGCATGTCCCCAAGCTCCCATTAAAACGGGGCGTATAACCTCAAGCGTGAAGTAAGCAAAAATCGCAAAACTAAAAGCAAAAGGTACGTGATATCCCATCCCTAACTTACGACAAATTTCAACCTCTCTAAGCGCCCAAGAAACAAATGCGCCGAGAGCACAAACTGTTATCCATTGCCAAAGTCCCCCCTTTAGCATCGGCGCCATTTTCAACCCATACGATAGGTCTGGCGGTGCAATACTGATTTGCCACAGGTTCCACGTTGGCCCCATCGCAGCTCCGTACAAAATTAGAGCAGTCCCAAGCACTGAGAAAAAGAATGTAGTGACTCCGAAAAAACCCACGAAAAATGGGCCAACCCAAAAGTCAAACAAGTCGCCACCAATTAAGGTGCCGCCCCGAATTCGGTATTTTTTCTCAAAACTCAGCATGGCCATCCTAAAGCCCTCCTGCGCCTTTTAAGGCATAAATAAACTCAAACATTCTTAAATGCAGGTATCAAAAGTTTTATCTCTCAACTCCACCGATGACACCTGCACTCTTCTCCAATTGATCCTTAGATCAAGACTTCTCGGCAACTGGCGTAGGCATTGGCGCGTTTTGCGCCGCAGCTGGTGCCGGTTTTCTCGGTCCATCAAACCAGTTATAACGATTTGTACTTAACAAAATGAGGTGAATCATTGCTGCAAGCGCAAACAGAAAAATTCCCTGAGCAACCATAGCCCTTAAGGGATCAAACAGACGCCAAATTCTCCACATGGCTTTCTCCTAATTGATATGAGACATAAAGGTGTATACCGCCGCTTTAATTCCAACAAAAATATTTTGAGAACCCTCTGCGCCGCTTAACCATTTACGCCAATGTATGCCGACCATTTGGCCAAGCAAAGCAACAGCAAATAAAACGATAAAACACGGTACAAAGATCATCAAATCGCTCATCTTCTCTGTTAAAGAAAATGAACCATTGTTTTCATTCATCATTTCTGACATGGCAGTAACTCCTCATTTAAACAAACTTACTCTCTCTGATTTAGAACCAGGGCCGCCATGCCCAGACCAACATGTGGGCAATAACAGCTATCGCTGTAAACCCCACTAATCCTTGGACCCAGTAATGGTGGAACTCCTGAGCTTCCTCATCAGTCAGTCCGGAGATTGAGTTCCGATTAGACATATGAATGCTCCTTGTTAATTAAATTGGTCTGGTAGACCATTGACGCGCTCAGCCCGCGCACCCTGGGCAGCCGCAACAAGACGTTGCTGCATGGGGTATAGATTGCTTGAGTGCGTTCATCACCTGAAACACGCTTTGACAATCTAATAATTTGATTTAAATGGATGATCATGCCGTAACACCTTTGTCCGCACTAGTTTGTGAGTTTGTAGTGTTCGTTGGGGCCATCCCAAGGGCTCTAGCGGTATCTAATAGCCGAGCAGCACTCACCTCGGCTTCACTTGCTTGTTGAGCGGCGCGGTCTGTCGTATCTCTAAGCGTTTTAGCAACCGAGATTTGAACCAGTACCGGTTGCGCGCTCACGCACTCTCTAAGTAACTCTTGTGCTTGAGCACTCCAAGGCAGTTGAGAAGGTGCGATGACCCCCCTGGACAAAGTAGACTCTGCTTTGTCCATTTCTGTGCCAAGAGGCAAAATATTAAATAGCGCGTCAAATAAAGAGTTACAAACCTCTTGAACTAAGTAAGTCGCTCCGCTATATCCCATGAACGGTGTTCCGGTATGACGCCGAATAATTGCACCGGGGAATGAAGCAGGTATAAAGCAAGGCTTCATTGGACCACGCGAGGCGAGTTCGCTTAAATACATACGTTCGTTGTAACTGCCGAAAAGAATGAGTGGAGTTTGTGTTCGAACCATCTCTCTGACGGCTTCGTTGTCTGTTTTTTGACCTGGAATACGGGGTACAGAAAAACGACATGGCAAACCCATCTCATCTTCCAAGAAATGTTTGAGTCCGCGGGCGTAGGTCTCATTGGCAACAACGGCAAAGCTTGCAGTTGCAAAGAAATCTTGTGTCACCGATCTCCACAAGTCCCACAACGGTTTAAGCGTAGTATGGCGCTCACGCTCGATAAAAGGTTCGGGATCAAGACCTAATAATTCACCCAACTTTCTCAGGAAGAGTGTCGTACTGTGCAGGCCAATTGGGGCTTGAAGGTAAGGCCTATCAAGTGCTTCACAAAGCATTCGACCAAATTCTCTGTACATACAGATGTTCACATCCGATTCGACCAGCCTGGATACATCTGAGAGGTGGGAGCCCAATGGGAAAATCATATTGATTTCTGCACCAATGCCCTGAACCAAACGCTTTAACTCGGCTACATCGCTTGGAGAGTTAAAAACTCCGTAGCTCGGACCTATGATATTTACACGCGGCCTTTCACCATCTTTTCGCACTCGTTTGGGCACTTTCTTTAAACCGTATTCGCTCCAAAGCCAAAACATGGCGCGGTTAGCGCATTGCCATTGATCCTCATCAATCGTGCGCGGTAAAAAGCGCATTAAATTTGTACCCTCAGGAGTTACTCCGCCCCCAATCATCTCAGCAATCGAGCCTGTCACGACTACTGCTGGTAATTCGGGATCTAGGGAGGCATGCGCACGCTTCATTGCACCTTCTGTACCCTCACGTCCTAGTTGCTCTTCGGCCAAACCAGTAACAACGATGGGAAGCTCATGAGGGGGTAATGCGTCGGTGTAATGAAGCACAGATGTAACGGGCAAGTTCTCACACCCCACAGGGCCATCAATTACAACTTGAAGTCCTTTGATAGCGGTGAACACGTACACCGCGCCCCAATAGCCACCAGCTCGGTCATGATCAATGACAAACATTAACCCATCTCCTGTGCTTTACGCAGTTTAATTTTCTTCTCTAGCTGACGCTTGTTTTCAGCTCTAAACTCGGGTCTATCCATTGGCTTGTCCATCCACACTCCGGATGAGTCTCCGTGACCGACTGCACCAAAGAAATCTTTCATCTTGTTAAATCGGCTTTGATTACCAATAGCTGCGTTAACAACTTGCACCAAAGAGCCCGCACCCGCAACACCCATCAAAGGCCTCGCAGAGATTAGGTTTGTGAAATACAGCGAAGGAATACATGCCTCTTTAGCGTACTGAACAACGGGAGTAGTGCCAATCGCTAAATCTGGTTTAAAAGACTGGACAGCGTCCAAGTCCTGCTCTAGGGAAGCTCTAAACTGAACTTGAACGCCTTTGGCTTTCAACCACTCTGCATCATGCGAATTCCAAGGCGTTGCTGGACAGGCAGAGCCAACATATCGCAAGTCAGCGCCGCATTCCACAAGCAGCCTTGCCACTATTAGCTCAGAGCCTTCATAACCACTTAAGGTAATTCGACCGTTTATCTTTTGCTGCGACAGTACGTTTTTTATGATTGGCAAGCATTTATTCTTCGCCTCATCTATCAGAGCCTGAGAAACACCGGCGCTTTGTCCAATGTTTTGTAACCAATCGTTTGTACCTTCAACACCAACGGGGGCTGAACCAACAATGGGTCTACCAGCTGCTTCAAACTCTCTAATACTGGCGGTATAAAAGGGATGAATGGCAGCGACCACGGAACAATCTAAAGCCGCGTATAGCTCTCGCCACTCCCGTGTGGGAACACTACAACCCACAGCTAATTTCATGGGCTCAATCATCATAGCAATGCCCATGGGGTCGGCAGGAAACATCTCGCCCAAAAGTGTGATGGTTGGATTTTGTTGTCTGCCCTTTTTGGGCGCTTGCACAGGACCGCTCATGATTTCGTGGCGTGCATATTTCAACATTGCACCCGCCAACACATCTTTGGCCTCTGCGTGAGTAGGTACGCCAAATCCTGGAACATCAATTCCAATGATTCGAACCCCGTTGATCTCTTTGGGAAGAAGCTGTAGCGGCACACCGCTGGCTGTGGGCACACACAAGTTAATGATCACAATAGCGTCGTACTTCTCGGGATCAGCCTGCTCGTGCACTGACTCTCTGATATCTTCAAACAACTTTCCGGTGACCAGTGTCTCTGAGTTGAAAGGAACATATCCCACACTTCTTCTAGCACCGTAAAAATGTGAGGTAAAAGTTAATCCGTACACACAGCAAGCCGAGCCAGAGAGAATCGTTGCAGTACGACTCATCCTTAGTCCGACTCTTAGAGAGCCAAACGCTGGACACATGCTTTGTGGTTGGTCGTGTGGTCCCTTTGGATAATCTAGTGCGTAGCGCTCTAAAACCTCACTCTTACCTGCTGCCTGAGCCGCTTCAAGTAAAGTTCTCTCACCTGCGTGACAGGCTGCCCCCTCAAGTTGAGTGTTCTCAACCGCTTTAATGGGAATGGTTTTGGCTTGCATGATATTTTCTACTTAGACTTCGTCGTAGATGACTTCAAGAGTAGGCTTGTTCAACACAGTTGCCCCCCTCATGTCAAACTCAGTTGCAGGCTCAAGAACTACGTTGCGACCGACAGTGTCTGCACTAAATAGACCTAAGAGCTCGTCTTGAGTTAGAGGTTTAGGGCGTTTGGGAGGGGCATCGCCCACGTTCTGCGCCAAACTCTCAAAAAGTGGTCCCCACTGTCCACCTGGTCTACCGATAATCTCGTAACTTGCGCTTTTTCTGCGAATGTCTTCGTGAGCTGGGATCGCAGCTAAAACTGGCACGCCAGCGAGCTCAGCAAATTTTGCGGCCTCGCCGGTCCCGTCGTCCTTGTTGATAACCATCCCTGCTACACCAACGTTGCCGCCTAACTTGCGAAAGTATTCAACTGCGGAGCACACGTTGTTTGCAACATAAAGTGATTGAAGATCATTGGAGCCCACAACAATCACTTTTTGACACATATCACGAGCAATAGGCAAACCAAATCCACCGCACACCACGTCACCCAAGAAATCTAGCAACACATAATCAAAACCCCATTCATGAAACCCGAGTTTCTCTAAAGTCTCAAATCCATGAATGATTCCTCGTCCCCCGCATCCTCTACCCACCTCAGGCCCACCAAGCTCCATTGCGTAAACACCATCACGTTTGAAGCAGACGTCACCAATGCTTACTGCTTCACCGGCTAATTTCTTTTTGGATGAAGTCTCAATAATGGTTGGACATGCTTTTCCTCCAAACAATAAACTGGTCGTATCGCTCTTAGGATCACAGCCAATCAGCAATACTTTTTTTCCCTGCTGGGCCATCATGTAACTTAAATTAGCGAGCGTAAAGCTCTTTCCGATACCGCCTTTTCCGTATATGGCTATGATTTGTGTCTCTTTAGTGACCTCTCCGGTATGAACTTTTTCCGGCTCCAGGCTTGCTTCATCTCTGAGTCGTTTAGTGAATTGAATCGTTTTTTCATCAGAATTAATGGACATCAATTTCTCCAGTCAAGAATCATTTTCAAACAGTGCGGATCGCAAAATGCATCTTCATAAGCGTCCTGCGCCTGGGCGGGAGAGCTTGTATTGGTGATTAACCCCTCTAGCGAGAGTCTGCCCTCGCTTAGAAGCAAAGAGACTGCAGCCAAATCACATTTCTTCCACTGGGCAGCAACCCGAATTTGCGGCTCTTTCATAAAGGCTGCGGCAAAATTGAAGGATACGTTTTCGGTATAAAAGCCAGCCAACACAACTTCACCACCGGGGCTTAGGTGTGTGATTAATTTATTAAGTAACGAGGCGTCACCGCTCACATCGTAAATGGCCCTGTAATCTCGCCTCGTATCCTCTGCTGGATCAATTACCTTATAGCCCTGTGCCCCGCTCATCCTGGCAGGATTAATCTCCCACACGACGGGGGGGGGCATGCCTGCAGCCACGGTCATCCTAGCCAAGAGACGACCCATGATGCCGTGCCCAACGATTAGGTCTGGTGGCTCAGCTGTATTAATCGCCCCGCCTTTTGAAACGCTGTGGTAGGCCGTAGCTGCTAAAGCGAGAAGGGTTGCATTAAGGGCATTTTTCTCCTCTATCGCAACTGCTCTATCAGCTGGGACAATTAATTTAGAGCCAGATCCACCAAAGAGATTTCGTACATTTTTAAATGAGTACGCGCCGGGAACAAATACAAAGTCCCCTTCTTTGAACTCTAGGTTTGAATTGTTCTTTTTAACTTGACCCACAGCCTCATATCCGGGTACGAGCGGATATCCCATTCCAGGAAAGTTAGGCATAGAACCCTCCCAAAGAAGACGCTCCGTGCCAGTGCTGATGCCCGTGTAAGCAACATCAATCTCTAGGTCGCCAGCCGCCATCTCATTGACCTCTAATTTAGCCAATTTGATTTGCTTTGGACCTTCAAAGAGTATTGCCCGAGCTTCCATGTGTAACCCTTTACTTACAAAATATATAGTCAATCTTAGTTGACACTTCGGGAATAAACATTAGTAGAAACACTAGTATTTCCTTGCAATTAGTACTTTTGCATGAATGGCCATGGGATTGGAGAGCACTTCAACCCCTGAAAAGCCAGCCTCCAAAATCATGTCGGTTAGCTGATCGGGAGTACGAAGCCTGCCCTCCCCCATGGCCAACAAATAAAAATGGAAATAAGCGTCATGCCTAGCTCCTTCAGGATTAGCCATTGGCTCGGCCAAAAGAAGCGTCCCTTTTGAGGGCAAGCTTTGGTAAATTTTCTTAAGTAATGTCTTAACCACTAGATCGCTGTGATCGTGAGCAACGCGCACTAAAGTAATTAAGTCAACTCCTTGGGGTAGTGGGTCCAACTTAAAACTACCAGGGAACAATTGGATTCTTTTGTAAAAAGATTTTTCAATTAAATTTTGCTTTGTTAAATGAATGACCTCAGGCAAATCCATTAACGCAAATTCGAGTTCTGGATAATGCTCGGCTACGGCGCTGACGAACCTACCTTTGCCACAACCAATATCTAGCATCTTGGAGTGACCCGAGAAATCGTACGCACCTAAGATTTCATCTATGACGAAGTTTTGCGATGCCGACATCAGCTCTGAGTACTTAGCAAACTGTTTTGTACGCTCCTCGCCAAGGGTGGACTCAGCTTGAGATTTTGCACCGCCTTGCTCAACTGGTTTGGCATAGGGCCAGAACTCATTCATCCGTGATTTCTCTGTCGATGCAAGTAACTTCCAAGTATCTTGCATATCGTTGTAGAGCACCGCATTGTGCTCAACCATCGAGCAAATTCCCGGGTGGCAAACAACGGGCAATCCTAGTTTGCCAATACCGAAACGGTGTTTACCTCTGCGCTCCAAAAGACCAAGAGATATTGCAGACTTAATTAATAGGTCTAAATTTTCTTTTGGTAGCTTAATGTATTTGAACAAATCATCATATTCACAAGGACTTGAATAAACGCGCTCTAACAAGCCGCATCTGACGCAGATAAGTAAGACTTGGAAATTAACAAAGCCTGCCATCAGATCAAAAACCTGTTGGGTTCTGCGCAAAGCAAACCAACGCGTAAAAACATTGCTTACTGAGATTTTGTAGATCAGCGGAGACGCCATCAACCTATCTAGCTGCCTTTTAATTCGCTCCGACACGGACAGGGGTGCGTATTTCGCTTTCATTGATCTTTGGGTATCATGATTTAGCGAAGCGCCTATAGACAATTTTGAGACCTCATGTTGATGCACATTCGTTGTCATAAAACGGCATCTGCGGCAGTGCTCCTTGCCTTAGCAAGTTGTACAAATTTTTGATATTCGCTTTGCGGCACAAGGCGCTCAGACTCTTTGTAAATCATCGCGCGAAGGATCTCCCTTCCCTCGCAGTGCGGTACACCATTGGCTGCACTCTCTATGAGACGTTTGAACTCTAAATTTGCACCCTCCAAACCAAGTGCCTGGGCAGCGCTTGGACGACCATGTTCTGCGTCTTGACCAACAGGTTTACCAATCAAATCAACCTGGCCGATAACGTCCCTAATGTCATCGGCAATTTGATAGGCATCACCAAGGCTCTCACCAACAGCTCGCCAAGGCTCTGGGTTTGCCCCCGCGACAATTGCCCCCATAAATACAGCCGCAGTAAAGAGTGAGCCCGTTTTCGAGCGTTGGTACTTCCACAGATCAACCTTGGACTCGCACTCCCAGGCTTGACCGGCAACAATACCGTTGGGCACACCTACACCTTGGCTAAGTACGCTCATCATCTTTAAGATCCGGTTGGAGTGTTCAGCACTTAATGGCCTCTTAGCACTCTCACTAAGCAATACCTGGTAAGCCATTACGATCAAAGCATCTCCAGTGAGTAAAGCAATAGGCTCTGAGAACGCGGCGTGCACGCTTTTCTTGCCCCTTCTCATTTGTGCGTTATCAAAACACGGCATATCATCATGCACCAGCGAGGCGCAGTGCATCAATTCCAATGCGACCGCTCCAGCGTCAGTGAGCAGCGGGGCATCATCTCCGCTCACCACTGCGACTGCCATATATAACTGGGGCCTTATGAGCGCGCCACCCGGCAAAATCGCATGTTCGATGGCTGCACGCAAAGATGGGGGGGTGTTTGGGCTGACTACCTCACGGAAATGACGCTCCAAGGCTGCATGGATCCGCTCTTCTATATTCATCATCCACTCCTCATAAGAACCCGGTTAACTTGAATTTCGCACCCGGGTGTAAATAATTCTTGACAATATTTTATGTCAATGTAACATTACAATATAATTTGTCAAGTAAATCGAAATGAAAATGCTCGGAATAAACCCGGATAACCCCTTTTACCAAGCCAGCTCAAGGACTTTCTTCTCCCTAAGGGGTAGAGGTGAGCCTTTTGCAAGCCTTTTCAAAGCAAAAAACAGCGGGGTTTATCAAGCGGTTCATTTAGCTCAGCACTTATGGAGTTTGGAATGAGCATATTGACTCTCGGGCTGAACCATCAAACAGCCCCACTCAAAATTCGGGAACAGTTTGCGTGGGCAAGCGATCAAATTCAGGTTCACCTACAAGATTTCAGAAATAAATTCGGAGCAAACTCTGAGGCTACAGTCCTCTCCACCTGCAATAGAACTGAGATTTACTGCGCCGTTCACCCACAATCTATTAAGGACGCACAAAGTTGGTTTACAAATTTAGGGGGTGAGACCCCAGCGGTATTAGAAGACCACGGTTACACCTTAGAACATGACAGCGCAGCTCGTCACGCCTTTAGGGTGGCAAGTGGCCTAGATTCGATGGTTTTGGGTGAGCCTCAGATTTTGGGGCAACTAAAGAATGCAGTGCAAACCGCCAGGGAGTCCGGCCACTTAGGCTCCACACTCAACCAACTCTTTGAGAGAAGTTTCTCGATTGCCAAAAAAGTCCGTAGCTCAACTGAAATTGGTAGCCACTCCATCAGCATGGCCGCCGCAGCTGTTCGCCTAGCAGGGCAACTCTTTGAGGACTTCAGCGAAACTCGCGTGCTCTTTGTGGGCGCGGGTGAGATGATTGAGCTTTGCATGACTCACTTCGCCGCAAAGAATCCCAAAATAATGTGCATCGCCAATCGCAACCTTAGCAACGGACAAGCACTCGCAAAAAAATTCAGCGCTCAAGCTATAACGCTCGGCGAAATACCTGAGCAACTTCATACGTTTGATGCGGTAATCAGTTGCACCGCTAGTACGCTTCCACTCATTGGTCTTGGTGCAGTCGAGAGTGCCCTTAAAAAACGCAAGAATAGCCCAATGTTCATGCTTGATTTAGCAGTGCCAAGGGATATCGAACCTCAGGTAGCGGAGCTGAATAATGTCTACCTTTATACAGTTGATCACTTAGCCAATATCGTACAAAGTGGTAAGGAAAATCGGCAGGCTGCTGTCTCTAAGGCGGAAGTCATTATTGACGAAGGCGTGCACGGCTTTTTAACTTGGCTCAACAGCAGAGAGGATGTGCCGCTCATTCAGCGTCTGCATCAAAAAACAGACGAATGGCGTGAGTTAGAGATTTCTAGAGCAAAGAAAATGATCGCAAAAGGTGACGATATCAACCAAGTCTTGGAGATGCTCACCAAAGGCCTAACCCAAAAAATGATTCACGGCGCGATCGCAGAACTTCACTCAAAAGACAATGAAGTAAAAGACAAGGCTCAATACGCAATTGAGCACTTCTTCCTTCAAGGGTGTAAGCGTCATTTAGTAGACAAGTAAGAGCTAGACCCCAATAAGTTTAGGCTCTGAGTACTTTGGAATATGCGTGAACAGTATCAATCAGGGTCGAAACATGCTCAGGCGGTGTGTACTGGCTGATGCCGTGACCTAGATTAAAAATATGGGTCGGACCTTTTAATGTTTTATCCACATGAGGGGCACCAAAACTATCAAGCACTCGGTGCACTTCTCTAACGATTTGCGCGGGGGGACTAAAAAGCACGTTTGGATCAATATTTCCTTGCAAGGCTTTACCTGGCTCTCCGGCACGACCGCCCACCAACTCCTTTGCCACTCCTAAATTCATCGTCCAGTCTAAGCCCAGAACGTCACAGTCGAGTTCGGCCATTTGTTTTAACCAAAGGCCTCCCCCTTTCGTAAAAACAATCACCGGTATATCGGCACCATCATATCGACGCTCAATTTGAGACAACACACGAGCTGTATAGGCCAAACTAAATTCTTGGAATGCACCATCGGCCAATACACCTCCCCAACTGTCAAAGATCATTAAGGCCTGCGCCCCAGCATGGACCTGTGCGTTCAGGTATTGGGCTACTGCGTCTGCATTGACAGACAAGATTTTGTGCATGAGATCTGGGCGACTGTACATCAAGGTTTTAACGTGCCTGTAATCATCCGAGCCCGCGCCCTCCACCATATAGCAGGCTAAAGTCCAGGGACTCCCAGAGAAGCCAATCAAGGGAACCCGCCCTTGCAAAGCATTGCGAATGGATTTGACAGCGTCAAATACATACCTGAGCTTACTAAGGTCGGGGGCGTGTAGCTCGTTCACAGAAGCCTCATCGCGAATGACTTTTGCAAATTTTGGTCCCTCACCCTGCGTAAAAGTTAAGCCTAACCCCATTGCATCAGGTACGGTCAAAATATCAGAAAACAGTATCGCCGCATCAAGCTTATAACGCTCCAAGGGTTGCAAAGTAACCTCAGTTGCAAAATCCACATTAGTTGCAAGCCCCATAAAACTTCCCGCTTTTGCTCGGGTTGCGCAGTACTCGGGTAAATACCGACCGGCTTGCCTCATCAACCAAACCGGGGTGTACTCCGTCGCCTGCCTCATACAGGCGCGTAAAAAGGTATCGTTTTCAAGTTTAGCGGTCATAAAAAATTCTTTTTTCCTTAAATTTCCCAGGTCTGGCTTGCCTCACGAACAATTATGTCATTAATTTGTTACAAATTAAGTGTCTAGACTAATTGACATTTTTTAAATTTCCGATAAATTATAAAGTCCACCTAAACACGGAAGGCTTGTCATGGAAGGGAGTTTATTGCATTGGGTAAAGTCCCCTGCGTTACTCAGAAAGTTGGCTCGGTCTCAGTTACCAATGGTTGCAGACGATTTGCGGTCTGACTTGATTGAAATTGTGTCTCAAACCGGAGGGCACTTTAGTTCTAACTTGGGTACGGTTGAGTTAACGGTTGCACTGCATTATGTATTCAATACGCCCGAGGATCGGTTAGTCTGGGACGTGGGGCATCAGACTTATGTGCACAAAATGTTGACTGGTCGTTTTGATCAAATGAAAACACTCAGACAAAAATCTGGGTTGAGTGGTTTTCCCAAAAGAGAGGAAAGCCCTTACGATACATTTGGAACAGCGCACTCCTCAACCAGTATCTCAGCAGCGCTTGGTATGGCTTTGGGGGCCAAACAACTTGGCTCCAAGCGCAAGTGCGTGGCAATTATTGGAGATGGAGCACTGACTGCAGGAATGGCTTACGAAGCATTAAATAACGCAGGCGCTAGTGATTGCGATCTTTTGGTCATACTCAATGACAACGATATGTCCATCAGCCCTCCGGTGGGAGCATTAAACAATTATTTAAAGCAGTTAATGCAGGGACGCTTTTATGCAAGTGCTAAAGAATTCGGCAAGAACATACTAAAGAACGCACCTCCCCTTTTTGCGCTCGCAAAACACTTGGAGCAACAAACACAGGAACTGGTGAATCACAACACCATTTTCGAGAAAATGGGCTTCCAATATACGGGACCTATTGACGGACATGATGTAAGAGTTTTAGTGGACACCCTAGAGAGGATTAAAGATTACAAGGGTCCACAATTCCTGCATGTCGTCACTCAAAAGGGAAAGGGATATCAAAAAGCTGAGATCGATCCGATTGCTTACCACGGCCCAGGAAAGTTTGATCCCAAGATTGGAATACTACCGGCAACACAGTCCAAGGTAACCTACACACAAGTATTTGGGAACTGGCTATGCGATATGGCAGCGCATGACCCTAAACTGGTCGCAATAACTCCTGCTATGCGAGAGGGCTCTGGAATGGTTAAATTTAGTGAATCGTATCCCGATCGCTACTACGATGTCGGCATTGCTGAGCAGCACGCTGTTACGTTTGCTGCGGGCTTGGCGTGTGAAGGGCTAAAACCAGTTGTTGCGATCTACTCTACTTTTTTACAACGAGGATACGATCAACTCATCCACGACGTAGCTCTTCAAAACCTCCCCGTCGTTTTTGCTCTTGACCGAGCAGGTATTGTCGGACCGGATGGACCTACACATGCAGGTCTTTACGATATCGCCTTCACCAGGTGCATTCCTAACATGAGCATCATCTGTCCCTCAGACGAGGCCGAGTGTAGAAAGCTACTCAGCACAGCTTACTTGCATAACGGGCCTGTAACCGTTCGTTACCCAAGAGGCACTGGGGTCGGAGCAGCAATAAATAACTCACTCGAGCCGCTGCCATGGGGGAAAGCGAAGGTCGTGCACAGCGCAGGAGATTTGGCGCTACTCGCCTTTGGTCCTTTGCTTCAGCCAGCACTTGAAATTGGGAAAAAATGGGGCTTCAGTGTTGTAGACATGCGCTGGGCAAAGCCTTTGGATCTGGATGTGTTGGCCAAGTTAGCACAAACACACAAGGGCCTAGTAACTCTTGAAGACGGCAGTACAGCAGGGGGCGCTGGCTCCGCGGTTCTTGAGGCATGCCAGGATATGGGGATAACTGTAGAAATCCTTTGTATAGGATTTAGTGATGAGTTCACCGAGCACGGAGATCATAGTCAGTTGCTTAAAGAGTATAAACTTGATGCGCAGGGTATCGAGTTCAAGATCTTGTCTCGCTGGCCAGAGCTGGAGAATTCGCAAAAAGATCAGTTGGCGGCTTAGGGAGATAGAGCACTAATTAAAATCGATAAGTCGGTTATATTAAGCTACCTATACCTGGCAAAAGATCTTAGAAAATTGAGTGAAAATAAAGTTTTTAAACCAAAACCATCTTTAAATTTTAAAAAAGGAGAGAAAAATGCACAGCACTAAATTAACTGGAATGGTTATTATTTTTTTAATCAATACATTTCTTTTCCATTTTGTTTTTCAATTTAAAGGTGGCGCCTCTCAAGCAGCAGTGTGGATTGCCTCTATCGCTTTTGGACTCATCTCAGCAGCTGTGCTTCATATGACAACCAAGAAGCAAGGTGAGATCTAAATTGAAATTTAAACAATTGGCATGTCTTTAACTGATTTTCCAAAGTAACATACAAACTGTCAAAGCTTCCAAACAAACGCACAACGAAGCTTACCTTTAGTTGTCTTTGAACCTAGTCACTTTTATTGCCTGCGAAATTTTGTAAAAACGCAAGCTCGCCCAAAGCCTGCTTGAATGATTTTTCTTTATCTATATTATGGATTCAACCCAAGTCAGGGATTATTTAGTTAATCTCCAAAAAACCATCATGACTGCCGTCTCCGAACATGACGGTGGAACCGAGTTTGTCTCAGATTCCTGGGAGAAGCCCTCTAACGAGCCTCTTCAGGGCAAGGGAATTACTCAAATCCTAGAAAACGGAGTCGTCTTCGAGCGTGCTGGATGCGGATTCTCACACGTGAGCGGCCCAAAACTACCTCCCTCAGCAACACAACACCGCCCTGAGCTTGCTGGCTCACCTTTTGAAGCAATGGGTGTTTCCTTGGTTTTCCATCCCCGCAATCCCTATGTACCAACCGTACATATGAATGTCCGCATGATCAGCGTTAAGCCCGCCAACTCTGAAGCGGTCAGTTGGTTTGGGGGCGGTATGGATTTGACACCTTATTACGGGTTTGAGGAAGATGCGGTTCATTTTCACCAAACTTGTTACGATGCGCTTAGCCCGTTTGGAGCAGATTTATACCCCAGGTTTAAAACTTGGTGTGATGATTATTTCTGTCTAAAACACAGAGGCGAACAACGCGGAATTGGTGGTATTTTCTTTGATGACTTCTCCGAGCTTGGTAGCGAGAAAAGCTTTGAAATGCTAAAAAGTGTTGGTAACTCTTTTTTAAATGCTTATTTGCCAATCGTTAAACGAAGAATGCATACCCCTTACTCAGAGCGCGAGAGGGATCACCAGTTATACCGGCGTGGGCGCTATGTGGAATTCAACCTAGTTTGGGACCGGGGCACGCACTTTGGGCTTCAATCGGGTGGACGCACGGAGTCCATCCTCTTATCGATGCCCCCGTTGGTCAGCTGGTCCTACCAACACACGCCCGAGAAGGGCTCCCCAGAGGCTGACTTAAGTGAACGTTTTATCATTCGACGAGATTGGCTTTGAGGTGTAAGGTACCAGGCTCAATCCGTTTTTTTCACACGCACCAATTACAAGCTAGCAATTACTTTAAAAAAATTATGCACGCACTCTTTCCTGAAAACCGCCCTCGCCGCCTGCGCCGTGATGACTTTACCCGACGCCTAGTTCGAGAGCACAGTCTAAGCGTCAACGATCTGATCTATCCCGTCTTTGTTTTAGAGGGACAAAACCGTCGTGAGGCTGTTCAGTCAATGCCAGGCGTTGAGCGACTGAGCCTAGACCTTTTAATGCCTGTTGCAGAGCAATGCGTAAGCTTAGGCATTCCAGTAATGGCTTTGTTTCCCGTCATCAGTAGTCACCTAAAAACGCCTGACGGCATAGAAGCTTGCAATCCAAAGGGGTTGGTTCCCGAGGTGGTTGGAACGCTCAAAAAGCATTTTCCACAACTGGGAATAATGACCGATGTAGCTCTTGATCCTTACACCAGTCATGGCCAAGATGGTCTCTTGGATGACAATGGCTATATCATTAACGACGCCACACTTGAGGTACTTACTCGTCAAGCCCTTAATCACGCCAGTTCAGGCGTAGACATTGTGGCGCCAAGCGATATGATGGACGGTCGCATTGCCTCTATTCGTCGCGCCCTTGAAGCAGATAAACACATTCACACTCGAATAATGGCTTATAGCGCAAAATATGCCAGTTCGTTTTACGGACCATTTAGAGACGCTGTGGGCTCAGCTAAGAATTTAGGTAAAAGCGACAAGAAAACCTACCAAATGGATCCGGGCAACACGGACGAGGCACTCAGGGAGGTGGCGCTTGACATCTCTGAGGGGGCGGATATGGTAATGGTCAAGCCTGGCATGCCTTACTTAGATGTTGTGCGCCGGGTCAAAGACACTTTCAAAGTCCCAACTTTCGCTTACCAAGTATCAGGCGAGTACGCTATGCTTAAAGCTGCGTCACAAAACGGCTGGCTCGATCACGACGCGGTAATGATGGAGAGCCTACTGGCTTTTAAACGCGCAGGAGCTGACGGCATACTGACTTACTTTGCAATTGATGCGGCAAAACAAATTCACCAAATTTAATTTAGATCTTCAATAAGTTATGTCTTCAAAGTTAACTATCGCGACGAGAGAGAGCAGGCTCGCTCTTTGGCAGGCCAATCACGTTAAGGATCTTTTGCAAAAGCAGGGCCACAGCGTTGAGCTTCTAGGTATGACAACGCTCGGGGATCAAATTCTTGACAAACCATTAAGCAAAGTGGGCGGCAAGGGGCTCTTTATTAAAGAGCTTGAGGTTGCACTTGAGAACGGACAAGCGCAACTGGCGGTTCATTCGCTTAAAGATGTTCCTATGGATTTACCTGCAGGCTTTGCGCTAGCCTGCATCTTATCTCGCGAGGACCCACGAGATGCTTGGGTATCAAATGAATATCCCAACTTAGCCAGCCTACCCAGGGGGGCCGTCATCGGAACTTCAAGCCTTAGAAGAACGGTTCTCATTCGCAAACTTCGGCCCGATTTAGTCATTGAGCCGCTAAGAGGCAACTTGGATACGCGCCTTAAAAAGCTTGACGAAGGTCACTATCAAGGCATCATATTAGCAGCAGCAGGACTTAAGCGGCTAGGCTTGGGTGCACGCATTAGAGATGTGTTCAAAACCACTGAGATGTTACCCGCTGCGGGGCAAGGTGCCATAGGAATAGAGATCGGAGAAGATCGCCCTGATATTATGCAAATACTTGCTCCACTGAATGACTTGGAAACAGCGATCCGTGTTTATGCTGAGCGTGGAGTAAGCAGAGCTATGGGTGGAAGTTGCTCCATGCCACTAGCAGCCCATGCAACGCTTGATGGCAACGTTTTATCTATCAATGCGGCATGGGGGGATCATTTAAGCGAGGATCCCAGTCTGTTACACGCTTTTTGTGAGTGCAACGTTGTTGTAGGCGACCCTAATATATTGACAAAAGCTACCCAACTGGGTCAAAGCGTTGCTGAGAGCTTAATCTCCCAAGGCGCTAGGAAGATGTAATCAAGCTTGGTATTGAACTCATCCTTTTAAAAATTCAAACTTTAGATAAATTCAGGCTTTAGGTAAACATAGGGGAAGTAGAGGACGAAGAGTTCACAATTCCCATGAATGCTGACAACTGAAAAACGGAATTTGGGCTTCTCGGAACCATTTTTGGAGGTGGATCCTTCAACTTAAAACGCCCCGTTGTTGAGGGAGTTGACTCAATTGTGTTCCACTGGGGCAACAGAGTAACAAGGTCAATAAGTCTTTGTGAGTCCAAGAACTCCTCGATCAATGCCACAAATGAGCTCTCCACTGAAGCTGCGTCTATGGCCAATGAAAGTGAATCCTCAGAATTGTCTAGCGCCTCAAAGGTACTTTCATCAGCGCTGGTTGTATTAGGTGAGAGCGATTGCTGTGAAGTCTTAGAAGGTGCATTGGACTTATCAAATATTCTCACCAAATCCAAAACCGTTAATTGCTCTAAATCTGCACTAAGTTGATAGCCTCCACCGGGCCCCTTAACGGACTTAATGATCTCGTGGCTTTTGAGTTGTTTGAGAATTTGCTCGAGGTTTGATACGGATAACCCGGTCGACTCAGCTAACTCTAAAGTCGTGACCATTTTTGCCTTAGATCCACAAGCAATTAAAACTGTTACATCCAGTCCCGTAATAGCGCGTTTCGAAATCATAATTTCCTCGCGTAATGTTGAAAACCCTTATTGGTTGTGTAGATTTTATAGCCTAAATTCAAAATTATCTACGCAAAATAGGTTGAGTACCATTTAAATATCTATATTTTCGAGTTAAACTAGTCTAAATCTATTCAATATCTATTCAAAAATGAAAATAGACAACTTACCAAACACCATTTACTACAAAATTGGGGCCGTCTCGGAACTAACCGGAATACCCGTCACAACCATTAGAGATTGGGAAAATAGATATCAAGCTTTTATACCAACAAAGACTGGCGGCAATCACCGCATGTACAAACAGTCTGATATCGAGAGGGCTCAGCTGTTTAAACAACTAAGCGAAAAAGGTCAGTCCATCAGCACTATCGCAAAACTCTCCAATGAAGAGCTTCAAAACCTATTGAGAAACTACAAGTTGGCTCAACTCTCAACCCGTAATTCAAACACGGATGATTCACCGAAAGGGGTCACTCCATTCAGTCCAGCCAGCGCTTTAGAGGCTTTTTATGATCCAAAGGTATTGCAAGCAGGAACAAGACTGGTTCACACAGCAGTTGTTGGATTATCTTTAGCAAGACGCTTGGAGGGAGCTAAATTTATCCAAGCGTTTGACAGAGCCAGGTTACAGCTTAATCATGTTTTTATGGACATGCATGAGGCCAAAGACTTTGGAGAAAATTTAAAGCGGTCCAACTCGTCCCAGCAGTCTCCTCAAAGTCAACTCATTGTCATAAGTCAAAACGCGCTTCAACAACTAAACGCAGACGAAATTGACAGTCTCAATCAGACCAATTTGTTTCAAAAAATGATTGTTCTCTATCAATTCGCTCCAAGCGCTGTCCTCGACTCCCTTAGAAATAAGAACATCATCCTTAAAAGAGAGCCCCTGACTGAGGGTGAATTAGCAGAACTCATCTCTTCTGTCTTGGTCTTTGATACAGAGCAAACCATCGCTACATTCTCTTCAACGCAAAATCAGAGCTTTCCGGCCTCTAATAGTCTTGCGCTCATACCGCCACGCAAATACTCGGATGAAACGCTATTAAGAGTTGCGACAATGCCTACAAATATATTTTGTGAGTGTCCCCAACACGTCAGCGAAATAATCTCACATCTTGCCAGTTTTGAAAAATACAGCCAAGACTGTCTCAGCCAAACTCATGATGATAAAGAACTCCATGGCTATTTAAGTAGCGTTTCCGGAACCGCTAGGGCGCTCTTCGAGCTGGCTCTAGAAAAACTAGCCGCTTATGAAGGCATAGCTCTTGAGCCGTAACGCTGCATCCTAAGTAGAGAGTTTGAACTGGCAATTACACTACCTAAATGCAACTCCTAAAGCCCGGCCCCCAGCACATAAAGAGCTACCTTAGCGCTTTAGCACGCGGCTGGCATGATCTTCCCACGGGCTCAACGGCTGAAAATGTTAAGAGCAAAATTAGGGAAATTCAAGACCATACATCAGAGTTCCTGGACTTATTTGATGACCATGCTGCTCGAGCCCTACCCTACCTACTTCCAGATAAGTCCGTAGCTTATGCTATCCCAAGTATTCGTAGATGGATTTGGGACGAGACACGTCTAGAGTACTGCGGAACAGTCTCACTACGCTGGCAAAAAGGTAGCACAGAACTCCCACCGCACCTAATGGGGCACATTGGATACAGTGTTCCGCCTTGGATGCAAAACAAGGGGTTCGCGAGCACCGGACTTAAAGAGATACTCAAGGTAGCCAAAGTCCAGGGCTTGCCATTTGTTCACATCGTCACTGATATTGATAACTTTGCTTCAATACGAGTAATCGAAAAAAATAACGGCACTCTTATTGAAAAATTCACAAAACCAGAAATGTATGGTGCAGGACTTGCCTTAAGGTACAAAATCACTACGAATTGAAATAAGTTCAACACAAACACATATCTCATTACCCTGGATTAATTAAGTCCAGTCCAATGCACTAGCCCAGAAGTAGAGAATACTGATCCGCTTAGACTGCACGCCTACACAACCCTATGGTATAGAATAGTATTGTTGGAGTGCCAGATTTTCCTGCAGGGAGAATCAGTTAAACGGGAACGTGGAGATCATGCAAATGAACAACCACACTGTCCTCGCAACGGTAAGTGAACGCATTTCGAATGCAAAGACTTCTAGAGTCCACTGAATAATTTAATTATTTGGGAAGGAAGAACTCTTTTGTTCATCAGTCCGGATACCGGCTCTAACAGGCGGAAATAGCGACGCGGGATTTCGCATGCCAGTATCCAGAGATTAAATCTCTAGTGTGACATGTCCTGCGCGTTATTTTTATGCGGAAAGTAGTTAACGAGGTTAGTTAACGAAATCTAACTTGTTGCAGGTCATGACTCATGTTTTTATCCAAGGCCCATCCTCTCAAACTGCGTTCAATATTCTTTTTTTTCCTAACACCCTATCTTGGACTTTTCTACAGTTCTTTTAGTCAAGCTGATGAGTTTTTAGATCCAGTTGTTGTCACAGCCTCTCGAATCGAACAACCCCTGTCTGAGGTTCTCCCCTCTGTCACAGTAATTACAAAGGAGGAGATTCAAAGATCCCAGGCAAGATCAATCATCGATCTATTACAAGGTGAGCCAGGAATTGAGGTTGGTTCTAATGGTGGATTAGGCTCAGTATCTTCGTATTTTCTTAGAGGGCAATCCAGCCGTAGCGTAGCTATTTTTGTAGACGGCGTAAGGGTACAACCTGACGGCATCGGCAGTCTTAGCAATACAAGCCTACCGACACCACAGGCTATTGACCGAGTTGAAATACTTAGGGGCAACAGTAGCTCACTTTACGGCGAAGCAGCAATTGGAGGTGTAATAAATATTTTTACCAATGCAGGATTAAATGGATCACCCAAAGCGTTTGGAACAGTGACCTACGGATCCAACAAAACTTTTGATACCAGTGTTGGGGAGTCGGGACGGGTAAATGACACCAAATTTAATATTACTGTAAACGGCACAAATAGCGCAGGATTTATGCCGATTGATCATTCAATCTACCAGACCTCCGTGACAAATACTGGAATGAATAAAGGAGAAGGTATAAATTTTGGTATCAGTCAAATTCTTAATCAAAATGTAGAGGTAGGTTTTAGAGAGAAGTTTCAGGACAACACAAATCTTTACAACGGAATAAACGTTCAAAAGTATGACACAGCAGTTCTAATGAGAACTATAAGTAACGATACAACTGTTTTTGCTAAAGCGGTTGTCTCTGATGCTTGGCTCTCTACGATTGATTTGACTAAGTCTAAATTAGATTATCAATTCACTCCTTTCGTGCCGTTAACTTACGACACAAACGCAGACACAAACTCTCTTAACTGGACTAACACTTATGAATTGAGCAAATACCAAAAGGCATCATTCGGAGCAAGCCTTTCAAATCTAAGTTTTAATGACGGACTTGGTGATTTGATGTACAAAAAGTCCTACGGATTCTTTGTGGGTGATACTTTAAAATGGAACCGATTTGATTTTCAAATCAACGCTCGACGCGACAATATAAAAGCCAATCAGCCTGACGCCGTGATCCAGTCAATTACTCCAAACACAACAAGCTCAAATTTTGGAGCAACCACAGGTTTATTTGGAGTAGGTTACCATTTGACTGAAAACCTCAGGCTTACATCAGCCGTTTCCTCCGGATTTAGGGCTCCTGCAATTCAAGAATTTTTCAACCCCTATGGGGGCTTCAATCCTAACCTGACACCTGAATTACACCATACTGTCGAATCGGGTATTGAATTCAAGAACTCATACACCAATACCAGACTTGTTTACTTCAACACTAATACTAAAAATGCAATAACGCCAGATCCTAACTCTCCATATGCCAACATTAACATTCCTACAGTTACCAATCACGGCTGGGAATTTTCTGAAAGAGGTTCTTGGAATGGTTATAGGTTGATTGCGTCGTTTACAAGTCAAAATCCAAATGACCAATCTAACGGACAAGATCCTATACTTCGTCGAGCCAAACAGTTTGGCTCAATCGATTTGGCGAAATCTATAGATGTGTATGATTTTGGAGGAAAAATCCTGTCCTCTAGTAGTCGTTACGATTACGATCAGCTTGGTAATATAACTACCCTGAGCCCATATCACATTTGGTCCTTTTATACTGGCTATAAATTAACTGAAGAGGTTTCTTTCAGACTACGTATAGAAAATGCATTGAATGAAAAGTATCAACTAGCATATGGTTATAACACTCCAGGGCGATCTGCCTGGTTGACAATGTATTATCAACAAAGATAAATATAGATCATAAAATTTTTCTTTGCCTCCAACCCGTCGTAAGAGATTAAAGCTCTCTAATCTTAAGTTATTACTTGAGATTACTATGAAAATAAAATTGTGAAACATTTTTTTTACCTTCTATCACTCTTACTCTTTTTGCCTACTTTTAATAATGCTATGGCAGCAGAGATCATGGACGACCGAGGTGTAAAAATCGCTCTCTCCTCTGCGCCAACTCGCTTAGTGAGCCTATTGCCCTCAATAACCGAGTCATTGTGCGCAGTTGGTCGTTGTGATTTGATTGTGGGAGTTGACGAATATTCAAACTACCCATCTCGTGTTAAATCTATTGCCCGGGTGGGAAGTGCTTTATCTCCTAATTTGGAGTTGATTATTTCTTTAAAACCAGATTTAGTTCTAATGTCGAGTAATTCTCGACTTTCTCAGAGGTTAGAACATTTAGGAATAAAAGTTATCGTAATCAACACGGTTCACTCCAGCGATGTACGTGAATCTTTGAGCAAGTTAGATCTTATTTTTAGATCTAACTTAGGGCAAGCACTTTGGAAATCTATTGATTCAAAAATTACTGAAGCGTCTCAAACCCTTCCAAATAAATCCAAGAATTTGAGAGTCTACTTTGAGGTATCCCCTGGACCTTACGCGGCTGATCCAAAATCCTTTATTGGCGAGACCTTAACACGCCTTGGAGTTAGCAATATCGTCCCGTCTGATATTGGGGACTTTCCCAAACTAAATCCTGAATTTATAGTTAAAGAAAATCCAGATTTAATAATAATCAGCGATAACAATTATTCTGATTTAATCAAACGCCCCGGTTGGGGAGAGATGACTGCTATTCGCAAGAACCGTGTATGCGCTCTGACTAAAGAGCAATCCGATATTGTGGTCCGTCCTGGACCCAGAATGGGCGAAGGTGCAAAAATAATTGCTCAGTGTATTTTGAGTAAAGGACTTAATTCTTGACCCCCTTACATCCCTTTAACGCGAATGCTAGTGGTTCTTCCCAAAGTGCGGACAAACGCAAACACGCACTTGTGGTTGCGGTTATATTGCTTTCATTTTTTTCAATAGTTTTAGGAATAGCAATTGGGAGCACTGGACTTGAGAGCTTGATGCAGGCAGTGAATGATCCTGTTGCTCTAAAAATTATTTTAGATATTCGTCTCCCCCGAACTCTAGGGGCTTGGCTTGCGGGCGCATTACTTGGTTTGGCCGGCGCCCTAGCACAAGGCCTATTTAGGAATCCTCTTGCCGATCCTTATTTGTTAGGTAGCGCGTCGGGGGCTTCACTAGGAGTCGCACTGGTTTTAATGTTCTATGGATATAGCACTGAAGCATCGAGTTGGGCATTTAAACTTGGCCTAAGCGGCGCAGCTTTTTTAGGGGCTCTCGCCTCTGTTGGTTTGACCCTAATATTATCCCGGGGAGTTCAGCACACTTTTAGACTTTTGCTAGCAGGAATCATTGTGGGGGTTGTGCTAGGTGCATTAACTTCACTAACCACCCTCTTTGATCCATCAATTATTCAAAGCATGCAATCCTTTTTACTGGGAACAACTAGTTTCATCAATTGGGGTTCGGTAAGGATCATGCTCGTCGCACTTATGATTTGCTTGACTTTAACTTGGACGCTCAGTAAAGCGCTTGACGCTTTAAGTTTAGGTGAATCTACAGCAAGTAGTTTGGGAATTAATTTATCAACACTACGAATTGCGTTAATCGCTGCGCTCGCTCTAGCTACTGGTGTTGCTGTCGCTGAAACGGGCTTAATTGCATTTGTTGGTTTAGCCGCTCCTCATTTGGTTAGATCCCTAGTCAAAGTTACCCACAACTGGCTGGTTCTTCTCTCAAGCCTCATGGGGGGACTATTATTGCTGAGTGCAGATCTAGTGGCAAGAATACTGACAGCACCTGGCGAATTGCCGGTCGGCCTATTTACTGCAGTAATCGGAGGTATTTACCTACTGCGTCTTATGCATGGTCAAAACACGAGGCACGAAGGGAAATGACGCATACTGCGGCAATTCTTGAAAATGTCAACGTATCACTTGGCAATAGACCAGTCTTGCATGGTATCAATATTGAGTTTAAAAGCGCTAAGTGGACAAATATTATTGGCCCTAACGGTGCTGGGAAATCAACATTGCTGGGAGCGCTAGCCGGATTAATTCCTATGACAGGAAAAGTGATGTACCCAGCCCTACTTCAGTCACAACCAAACTCTAAAGAAAAAGCTCGGCATCTCGCTTGGCTAGGTCAAAATCAACTGGGTGCAGATGACTTAAGTGTCTACGATATTGTGATGCTCGGAAGAATTCCTCACCAAGGTTGGCTAAGTTCTCCTAGCGCTGAGGACCAACTAGCGGTAGAACAATCGCTGAAACGCACCCATGCATGGGAATGGAGGACGCGTTCTTTAAAAGAGTTATCTGGCGGGGAGCGTCAGCGCGCGCTACTTGCTCGGGCGTTGGCTGTCAATGCCGATATTTTATTAATGGATGAGCCCCTAACTAGTCTGGATCCTCCTCATCAAGTGGATTGGTTAGAAGTGGTCAAGTCGCTTCTAGCTGAGCAGAAAACAGTAATTACGGTTTTACACGAACTGACTATTTCCCTACTTGCCGATGAGATAGTGGTCTTGAAGTGTGGTCAAATTGAACACCAAGGTAGCAGCTCTAGCCCGGTAACACACCGAGCTATAGAACAAGTTTTTGAAAACAAAGTCCAAATATTGAAATTGAATGATCGTTGGATTTCAGTACCCAAAATAACTGCGGAAAATTAAAATGGAAATTAAAGCACCTCCTACGGAAAAACCATACGAACCGTCCACCGGCGAGCGCAGAGGTCTGCTTATTGTTAATACAGGTGACGGTAAAGGCAAAAGCACCGCCGCCTTTGGTCTTGCGATAAGAGCTCACGGACGAGGCAAGGCTGTCAAAATTTATCAGTTCATGAAAGTTCCAAGTTCGCGCTTTGGTGAACATAGAACATTTGAAAAATTAGGCATACCAATTGAGGGACTTGGAGACGGATTTAGCTGGCAGAGCCAAGATTTAGAACGCTCTGCTCAGCTCGCTAGGGATGGTTGGCAAAAAGCCAAAGCGGCGATTCTTAGCAATGAGTTTTTCCTGGTTGTACTTGATGAAATAACTTACCCTTTGATATTCGGATGGCTAGATTTAGCTGAGGTCTTGAACACTCTGAACACCCGGCCCAAAGAAGTTCATGTAGTCCTAACAGGGAGAAATTGTCCTGCTGAGATAATCGAAATTGCAGATACTGTTACTGAGATGAAAATGATCAAGCACGCTTTTGAAGCAGGAATTCCAGCACAACGGGGCATTGAGGATTGAATTTAGTCGTGCTCATGAAGGAGTATTTAATTAAGTACGCAATAATATTTTTCAAAATTTTACAAATATCACCTAACAACTCGCTTCAGATACGATGAGACAACAGTACTTAGACTACCAAATGTGGGCGTATTATTTAGACATTGTTAATTTTTGAACAATATTAATTTTTAGTAAAGTTATTGATACGACGACATCGTTGAATATCACAAGCAGTTGGCAAAGAAGATCTGTATTCAATGACTTTACCAAATTCAGAGCGGTCTCTGATATTGCAAAGATCTCCCGCATTGCTTTTGTAATAAGACAAAACATCCACACATCGCCGAGAGTGAGCGCCAAGCCCATAAAAGTGACCCATCTCGTGCGCAAGGGTCATTTGCAGGGTGTAGCTACCGTCATAAGTTGGACGGACGTCCTTTAGCGTCTTAAATACACCTGGTGAGAGATAGAGTCTTCGTTGTGAGATCTCAGAAGCACCAATATTACCTTGACTCCTAGAATCGCTCCATTGAATAACGATTTCGTTATTTATCATGTAATGGGGCTGATCTCCAACACTGACCTGAGCAACGATTCCGCACTCTGACCAAACACTAGCAGCTCGCTGGATCAAATCTAATACTACTTTCTCGTTAAACCAAGGAGGGGCACCGTTTGGGATATAAAGAAAACTGATGTTGGAGTATGGGACTGCCTTATCGACACCGTCACCCCAAGTAACTATCTCCCCTGGGACACACTCCTTTATCTCACTATTTCTAGTGGAATCAATTGCATAGGCATTTGAGGAGTTTAGCAAAGCAGTGGATACGGCAAGAGCGCACCAACCGGATAAAACTCGTAAGAAGTACAACAAGTCAGACTGCTCCAAGTGTAAGTGGCATTGGGACTATTATATTGATGATATGCACTGACCTATAAGTTAAGCTTTTAAGCCAAGTTCTCATATTTCAATAGAAAACCATATGCGGCTGTAAGAATATGATTGTTTATTCTGGTTGTAATTTAAAGACAACTCTACACAATTAAATTCGTAACGCTTTAAAGTTTGATTTGAATCAATGCTGCTCTTATCCTTTAGATCAACAATTACTTATCGAAAACAAAAAGGAGAAAGAAATGATTGCCTCAAAAACCATCTTTAAAAATGCGGTCTCAATTGCCCTGTGCTTAACAGGCCTGAGCAGTGCGTATGCACAAGTGTCTAGTAACCCTTGGATGGTGCGTGCTCGTGCGGTTGAGCTAAACTGGGCAAACACTCAAAACAACGGGTTAGACACAACCAACGTAACAGCTAAGAACTTAGCAATTCCTGAAGCTGATGTTTCTTATTTCTTTACGAAGAATATAGCTACAGAACTCGTGCTCACATATCCACAGCAAGTTACTATGAATGTGGGCGGATCAAACTCTGGCAACTTAAAGGCATTACCTCCCTCATTGTTGGCCCAATATCACTTTACAGACTTTGGTCCTTTCAAACCCTACGTCGGTCTTGGTTTAAATTACACCTCCTTTACTTCGGTTAATGTTGCCGGCGGTGCAGCAAGCGTAAAGAGTAACAGCGTTGGCGGAGCGGCTCAACTCGGTTTGGATTACATGCTAGATAAAAACTGGGGAGTCAATTTTGATCTTAAGTACATTCAAATCAAAACGGATGTATACGTAAGTAGCGCCTACAAAGGTCAGTTGGCTTTAAATCCAACCGCAGCGGCGGTAGGCGTAACATACCGCTTCTAAAAATTTGAGTGAAACTGAATTGATCTGAACTTGGCCTGAAATTTGTATCAAATAGAAGAAATTCAGTTAACACGGTCAGATTAATGCTTTGAATTAAGAAAAAAAAACGGTTTGCAGGAATTTAATCTTGCAAACCGTTTTGTTAATTTGAGTCTAATTCATGCAGGGCATGTAAAAAAACTCAAACTCGCCTTTACAAACAACGGAAGTTGTTTTAGGTGAAGTACAGCGAAATTAACCTTTTTTCGCGTAAGCGGAGCACCAACCTTTAGCAGAAACTTGTTTACCTGCGTACAAAGGACAGCCACCAGCTGTTGCGTTTGCAGCTCCTTGGAACAACGCACAATTAGAACAAGCTTGACCAGCTGCGAATTTAGGGAACTTTGCTTTGTCAACTTTAGAAGCATCTGCTTTGTATCCGAGAGCTGATGCTTGTGGGTCGTTCTCTGCAACCATAGCCTGAGCTTGTGCACCGGCGGCAGCAGCAACTGCTGCAGTAGCAACCACAGACTGGAGCATAAATACGCGACGATTTGATTTTTGTGATGTTAAGTTGTTTAAGTTCATAGTGAAAGTGAAAAATGGATGAAGAGAAAATTAAACCAACTTAAATTCTACCCCCTAGTTGGCGTCAACTGAAATTTTAGATCTAATCAACCCCAAATCCATCCCTTAATACCTAGGTACTAGATTACAGAAACCTAGGAATATAGTCGGATATCACTCGTTAGTTACACCCCAAACGGAGGAAACATCAGCACCCAGGGCCCACCCTTCAGGTTGTGCACAGTAGTTCAAAAGATTAAAGTAAAGACGGTCAGCAACAGACGTGTCAAGCATCTTTTGAAGGTATGCGCGCACCAAAACTTGCTCCGATGCACGTTCACAGTCGATGCCAATGCCTTTGGTTTTATTGGAAGCGAAGATAACCAAACCGGTATTTTGAATTTTTCTAAGTTTGCCGCCCAAAAAGGCCATTGCGCAAGCCCCTTTACAAATCTGGCCCTGGGTGACTAAGGTTTCAATATTGTATTTTCTGAATAAATCCCCGAGCGCGTATCCTTCCCTCAAGTCACCACTGGAAGAGTTTAAATAGACAAAGGGGTAAAGAGTCCTTCCCTTACGGGTCTTACAACCCTGGGCTTCAAGCAAAATAGTCTGAAATGCCTCTACGGCGTCCTTGTTTACGGCGCCATCAAATTCTACGTAATCAATGTTACCTGAGGCGCACTCGTCAAATTTAAGTGTAAAGAGTTTTACATGAAAAGCCGCCCTCTCTGTCTCAGTTTGAAGGGTTAGTTTGTAATTGGGAAATCCGAAGTCAGAGCCCATTATGGGGTGCTTTGGGACTGGCACTTCGACAGCGCAACCCAAACCGATAAGTAACCAAACTGCCGCCAAAAGAGATCGATACAGGCGCTGCCCAATTCTGCCGAGGAGATAGGTTTGCATAAAATTAAATAATGATAATAAAGATTAAGGGGCTACCTAGCATAAATTTCTTTGATCCTGCCTAACTGGGTTCAGACCGTTAATGAACAGTGTATACGCAAGTAAAAACTTTAGCTGAATTTTACAAGACCTGACCGAAATGAATTCCAAAACAATATACTGGAGGGGCAAATACTAAAAAATCAACTTAATTTTTACAAAAATGCCGCACAGCCCCCCAAACCCAGTCAGTCCACTAAGATTTTGGCGGAACAATAAACTCCTAACTATCGATCAAGTTCCCCCATCCAGGACTTTACTTCAACTCATTCGCGAAGATTTAAGATGTACAGGCACTAAGGAAGGTTGTGCGGAGGGTGACTGCGGTGCTTGCACTGTTGTTGTTGCAGAAATCGAAAACAACGAACTCAAATTCAGGGCAATAAATAGTTGTATTCGATTAGCAAACTCAATAAACTCCCTTGCGATCTGGAGTGTTGAGGATCTAATAACAGAGGACGGCTCTCTGCATCCAGTGCAGACTGCAATGCTTCATGCGCATGCATCTCAGTGTGGTTTTTGTACGCCGGGTTTTGTGATGAGTCTCTTTGCAATGTACCAAAACTACACTGCAAAGGGCAATATCATTGATCGACATACTGCCCAAACAGAGCTGGCCGGCAACCTTTGCAGATGCACAGGATACAGACCTATCCTTGATGCAGCCATGTCTTTATCCAACTTCGAGTGCCCACCATCTCTTAAGATCGACCAAAAATTACTTAAACAACAACTCGAGTCTCTGAGCTTACTCAGAACACAAGAACAAAAATTTATTCATCAACGTTCACTAAGAAATTCAAAAAATGAGTCTTATCATCTGCCCAAAACGCTTAGAGAACTTTTAGATCTGAAGAAAAGTAAACCTACTGCTCAACTTATAGCAGGAGCAACTGACGCGGGGCTTTGGATAACCAAACAATTCAAAAAATTTGATCAAATAATTGATCTAACCCAAGTTCAAGATTTACGACGTATCGAAGAGTATCCACATCACATAGCAATTGGAGCAGGCGTAAAAATCGAGCAAGCTTTTGATGCTTTACTAAAAGATAGACCGCAACTCAAAAACTTCACAGATCGGTTTGCAGGATTGCCCATAAGAAACTCAGCAACTCTCGGCGGAAATATTGGTAACGGCTCTCCGATTGGAGACAGTATGCCCGCTCTTATCGCGCTGGGATCAAGCATTGTTTTAATGAGAGCCGAAAAAGGTCAAATCCGCCATAGAGAGATTCTTTTAGAAGATTTTTATACTGGGTATAGAACTAACATACTTAAACCAACGGAGGTTATATGCTGGATCAAAGTACCTAAGCCTCAAAGTAATGAAGTTTTTAGAGCATACAAGATATCAAAACGTTTTGATGATGATATCTCTGCCGTGTGTTTATGCATAAATTTATCTATATCTAATGGGTCAATCGCTTTCGCTAGTATTGGAGCAGGTGGCGTTGCTGCTACTCCTTCAAAAGCACGGTTAACTGAAAGCTCTCTCTTAGGTCAGCCTTTTAATATAAGCACCTTCAAAAAGGCCCAAAATGTCTTAGCAGGAGAATTCAAGCCATTAACGGATATGAGAGCAAGCGCTGCTTACAGAAAACACTTACTAAAGAGCTTGCTCGCACGTTTTGCGATGGAGACCTTGGATTTAAATGCACCAGGAACTGATACTCAATCTAAGAATGAAGAAACGCCTTTTTGGGTAGATTTATCTTGTAACCGTATCAGTAGTTTCAATTTCTCCTCAAATTCTTGATTAGCGCTTACTCTGTGTAATTACATCCCATCACATCATATTTGACTCAACTCTTGATATTTGCAAGCCTGACGATTAATACTCATGCATAACCACTCTCAAAGTCCTACGCAGCTTAGTCCCTCAAAAAAAGGGGCTATGGGTAAACCTCATTTCCACGAAAGTGCTAAAGCGCAGGTCAGTGGTAGTGCAATTTATATCGATGATATTTCCGAGATAAAGGGGACTTTGTACGCAGCCCCCATTATGAGCAAAGTAGCTCATGGTCGTATAAAAAGTATTAACACCCAAATTGCTCTTAATCAAACCGGCGTTAAGGGATTCGTTTTCGCCTCAGATATCAAGGGCGATAAATACCTCGCCAACTTTGCCCATGATGAGCCTGTTTTTGCATTGGATCATGTCCACCATGTTGGCCAAGTTATCGGACTTGTCGTTGCCGATTCTGTCACTCAGGCAAGAAGTGCAGCCAGACTTGTTGAATGCAATATCGAGCCTCTCCCACATATTTTAAGTATCCAAGATGCGTTGAAAGCAAATAGTTTTGTACTACCACCGGTTCACGTTAAACGCGGAGATGCATCTAACGCTATCAAAAATTCTGAACATAGTTTTAGTGGCAAACTCGAAATTGGTGGACAAGAACACTTTTACTTAGAGAGTCAAATTGCATACGCCCTGCCCCTTGAGCAGTCTCAGTGGTTGATTCATTCAAGCACGCAGCATCCAGGCGAAGTTCAACACTGGGTCGCGCATGCGCTGAACATTGATTTGAACGCAGTACGAGTAGAGTGCAAAAGAATGGGGGGAGGCTTTGGTGGCAAAGAAACCCAAGGGGGACATCTTGCAGTCTGGGCCAGTTTAGCTGCATTTAAATTCCAGTGTCCAATCAAAATGAGACTTGATCGGGACGAGGACTTTCTTATCACAGGCAAACGTCACCCTTTTTACTACGAATATAAAGTTGGATTTCGATCAGACGGACGTCTAAGCGGTTTGGAATTAATGCTCGCCTCAAACTGCGGCTTTAGTGCTGACTTATCAGGGCCTGTAGCAGATCGGGCAGTTTTTCACGCTGACAATGCCTATTTTCTTGAAGATGTAAAAATATCCTCATACAGATGCAAAACCAATACACAAAGCCACACAGCATTTAGGGGGTTTGGGGGTCCGCAGGGGATGATTGTGATTGAGCATATCATGGGAGAGATCGCAAGGGAGCTTGACCTGGATCCACTAGAAGTTAGACGGATAAACATGTACCAACCTAGCAGCTCAGGCGAGCGTTGCATCACGCACTATAAGATGGAAGTTGAGGACAATATCCTGGAACCCCTTGTCAACACCCTAGTTAAGAGCTCTAATTACAGCGAACGCAGAAAAGAGATAGCCCAGTGGAATAGTAAAAACACACTGATCAAACGTGGAATCGCTATTATTCCAGTTAAATTTGGCATTTCCTTTACAGCGACCCTTTTCAATCAGGCAGGAGCATTGGTTAACGTCTACACCGATGGCAGCGTCCAAGTCAATCACGGAGGAACCGAGATGGGACAAGGTCTGCATACAAAGGTTGCTCAAATTGTTGCCGGTGAGCTCGGTATTGATTTGGAAGAGATAAGAGTTACTGCAACAGACACCAGCAAAATTCCCAACGCCTCTGCAACGGCGGCTTCCTCTGGGTTTGATTTAAATGGGCGGGCAGCTCAATACGCTGCAAGACAAGTTAAAAACAATATTGCCGCTTTTGTAAGTGGCCTGGACGGATGCGGAGCAGGTGCTGTAGTATTTGAAGACTCGTTCATTTCATCACCTCACGCGCGCAGAACTTTCAAAGATGTCGTGAAATTGGCCTACGCTAACCGCATTCAATTGTGGAGTGACGGTTTTTATAGAACACCAAAGATTCACTACGACAAAACTACACTAACCGGTCGTCCCTTTTACTACTTTACCTACGGTGCCGCCTGCACAGAGGTGGCAGTGGACACGCTCACCGGCGAAAGCCGCGTTATGGCAGTTGATATTTTGCAAGATGTGGGTAAAAGCATTAACCCCGCTATAGACTTAGGACAGATCGAGGGCGGTTTCATACAAGGGATGGGGTGGTTAACCAATGAAGAATTAGTCTGGAACGCTCAAGGCTTACTTACAACGCATGCACCTAGCACCTATAAGATTCCTACTGCAGGCGATACACCCCAGCATTTTGTGGTAAATCTTTGGCAAGAGCCCAATCAGGAAGATAACGTATTTGGAAGTAAGGCAGTAGGTGAGCCGCCCTTCATGCTTTCAATCAGCGTCTTTGAAGCCATCAAAGAAGCAGTAAGCGCGGGACTAGAAGACAGAGTTATGCCGAGTAAGAGAATTGAGCTTGTTGCCCCCGCAACACCAGAGCGTATTCTGCGGGCAATGCACATTATTTAAATAATCTATCGTTATTTTAAGAAACTTCTAAGCTATTGACTTAGATCAATTCTAATCAACAAGAGAGCAGTAGAGTCAGCTTATCTTAGTCGATTACAAAGGGATCCCTCCCTCCCGGAGATATGCAAATGCACAAATCTATACAAATTATTAAAGAAGAGCACGCCTCGTTATCAGCTATGCTGCAGTCCATGGGTTTAATGATAAAGCGAGGTCCTGAGCATAATAAGGAATTATTTTTTAAAGTTTTAAGAGCTATGCTATTTTATATTGATGAATTTCCTGAGAAAAAGCATCACCCAAAGGAGTCAACCTTATTATTTCCATTTATTCGAGAGCGCTCCTCTCATGTTAAGGATCTAATTGATAAGTTAGAAATAGATCATAAATACGGTGAATACAAAATTAGAGAGCTCGAACATTTGCTAATTGGCTGGGAAATGCTCGGTGATAAAAAGAAAGTTGAGTTTGAACACTTTTCAAATCAATATATCAACTTTTACATGCAGCATATGCAGTTAGAGGAGAGCCTAGTCATTCCTGAAGCATTAAAAGTTCTAACCCAAGCAGAGTGGGATACTTTAGACAAAGAGTTCGCCCTCAACTTAGATCCTCTGAATCCCTCTTCTCCTAGGCAGTCTGAATATGATCATTTGTTTAGTCAAATCACTCAACTAACTCCTGCTCCAATAGGATTTGGTGATTCTTAAGAAAATTATATTATTTATAAATATTAACAGTTTGAATGTATACATTTCTTAATCGATTTTCATGAGAACTCAAAACCAATATCTTTTTTGCAATGAAGTTTCAAAACCTGTCAACACCTCCCAGACCCTAGAGGAATGCATTATTATGGAGTCATGCATTGGGGAGAGATATTGCCCAAATAAGCATCAGTTTTTACCTATTAACCGTGTCTACACAGATAATCTTCGATTTCTAGTAGAAAGAATAAACAAATTACCATAAAAATATAAGAACTATTCCATACAATAGAAGCATTCTTAGTTTCACGAAAGCGAAATCATGACCACCTTCAATGTAAAAATTAGTGGAAAAGAATCATCAGCTACAACATCTTCAATCTCCAAGATATTACGTTCCTTGGATGCCAAATATCTGCTTGGAGACCCCGAATCATCGCTGATATTGGTTGAATACATTGATCGCAGCGATTGGGTGACAAAGGGAACACTACTTAGCGATCAATCAAGTAGTTGTATGCTGTTGAGTGTGTTTATTTCCGATACAGTGAGTGAAGAAAATAAATCATCATTTATCAAAGAAACTTTTTTAAAGTTTAATCAACTCTTTGGTGATTTACACAAAAACAGCTACATTACTATTCAACACTACAACGCAAGTTCTTACGGTAGTAATAGCTAAGTACCCAGTCATCTCTCCATTAACGTGGAGACTGAGTTAGTCTTACCGCCTCCTGAGCTGCAACTCGCCCCTCGTCTGTTGGTACTACCCAGACCTGTACACGACTCTCCTTGTGACTTATCATCATTGATCTATCTACGTTTGCGCTTTGATTAAGTTCATTATCAAGATCTATCCCCAACCATGCCAAGTGTTTGCAGACTGCTGCTCTTAAAACGCTATCATGCTCCCCTATCCCACCCGAAAAACAAATCAAGTCTACGCCGCCTAAAACTGCAGTAAGTGCACCCATTTCTTTAATAATACGGTGTGTAAAGAGCTCGAGTGCGAATACCGCTCTTTCTTCTTTTGACTCCCTCAGAGTTCTGACATCCGCGCTTAAACCTGAGACCCCAAAAAGCCCACTCTTTTTATAAAGCGAAGTCTCTATTTCTTTTGCGTTCCAACCCTCGCCCAACAAATACAAGAGCACACCTGGGTCAATGGACCCGCTTCGGGTTCCCATCATTAGTCCGTCTAGGGCTGAAAAACCCATTGTTGTTGCAACGCTTTTATGTTCGCGCGTTGCACAAAGACTCGCTCCATTGCCAAGATGAGCTAAGATTGCTTTACCCTGGGAGCGTTGCGTCAGCTCTGCGAGCTGTTGGCTAATGTATTGATAAGAAAGTCCGTGAAAGCCGTAACGCTTTATTCCAGAGTCGGTTAATTTTTTCTCAATCGCAAAATTAGTTTCCAAATCACTCAAGCTTGTATGAAAGCTGGTATCAAAACAAGCAACTTGTATGGTGCTGGGGAATGAGCGGATAAAGGACTCTATACCCGCAATGTTATGAGGTTGGTGAAGCGGTGCAAGTGAGTTTAACGAGGCAAGTTGGGTGAGAACATCGCGGGTTACGATGATACTTGCTTTGTACAAGGATCCACCGTGTACGACTCGGTGGGTAATCGCGCTCAAAGACCTATTAGAACCGCCTGATTGGCTAAGACACTCGTCAATCAAAATTTTAAGCCTTTTGATGGCTGCGTCAAATGGATCTTCATTAAGAGATAGTGGTATCTCAAGCGTCATTTGACTTTTGCCCAAAAAGTTGTACTTTAAACTGGCAACTCTTGACTGTGTAGGCTTAGTCGTTGATACAGAAATGGACGCATCAAAAGCCTCAAGTCTTTCGAATTGACCAACCAACAAGGGTAACCCCAAGACCTTGGTATCAAGTGGGTACAAAGCAAACTTAAGGCTTGAAGAGCCTGCGTTAACAGATAAAACAGCCATGAATTTAAGAAAAAGAGTTAAAGCGGATCATAGCGGGTAATTGCGGTAATGGTGAGCACAAAGCTTAGCCAGTAATGCTGATGCGGCACGCGTATTCGCACTGTCCGCTCGGCTTGTTAGTGCTATTGGCACACGAGCTCCAAGGACAATACCGCAGGCAGTTGCTCCGCCTAGGTACTCTAGTTGCTTGGCCATCATATTGCCTGACTCCAAATCGGGAGCAACTAATATATCGGCTTGTCCCGCAACTGAGGACTGAATGTGCTTGATTTGAAGTGCGTGTGGCGACACCGCATTATCAAAAGCCAAAGGACCATCCAATACGCCGCCAGTAATTTGCCCTCTATCAGCCATTTTACAAAGCGCTGCTGCATCAAGGGTAGATGGCATATTCATGTTAACTGTCTCCACAGCAGCTAATATTGCAACCCGGGGCAGTGTTCCACCTAATATTTCACAAAGAGAAATCGCATTTTGAATAATATCTCTTTTCTCCATCAAATTAGGATTGATGTTGAGGGCAGCATCCGTAATGAATAATGGTTTGGAATACATAGGCACATCAAAACGAAATATATGAGACATTCGTCTAGATGTGCGCAGTCTACTTTGGCCTAATACAGCGTGAATCAACTCATCAGTGTGCAGACTCCCTTTCATCAAGCATTCGACCTGGGCGCTTGCTGCCATCTCTGCTGCCAATGCAGCTGAGGCATGGCTGTGAGGCGTGTCCTTAATCTCAACGCCTTCCAACTTTATTTCGAATTGATCGGCGAGCGCTCTAATCTTTTTTTCAGGCCCCACAATAATTGCCTTAATTAACCCACCTTGATGTGATTGAATAGCCCCGCGAAGGGAGTCCTCATCACAGGGATGTACAACTGCGCAATTGACAGGGTCTAGTTTTGCGCCTAGATTGAGCAAATCTTGTTGTCTAGCTTCTGGATTAAAAAGTGTAATGTTTGAGGGCTTAACCCTTGGCATTTTGAGCGCCTGAGTTGGCGCCAATACTTTGGCAATTCCAGACATTACTTTGGCACCATCTTGATTAACAATAAGGCAATCCAGCTCCAATATTTTTTTCTCATCATCCTTAATACGACAAGAAACACTAACACTCACTGTATCCCCTATCCTAATGGGTCGAGAGAAATGCAATTGCTGATCAAGGTAAATGGTGCCTGGCCCTGGAAAAGTTGTTCCCAGCACACTAGATATTAACGCCCCCCCCCACATTCCGTGCGCTATCACACCATGAAAAATGGATGCACCAGCAAAAGTCGGATCTAAGTGGGCTGGATTGGTATCTCCCGAGACTGCGGCAAAGGCTTGAATGTCCTCCAAGGTCAATGTACGTACAACTTTGGCTGTATCCCCAATACTAATCTGATCGTAGGTAAAACTAGTCATCCAAAGAGGATCGATAGGTATCAAATTTTGCATTTGTTATTTGCTTTTGTTAATAAGAATTGAATATTGGGACATAGTTAGTCAAGATTGACTTGCCTGGCATATTGTCTTAATTTTAGTCTGGTGTTTATTCATAAATGAATAAATCGATTTATATTGAGTTGATTCAGGTCAAAAAATTCAATACTAGAGTACAGTTATATCCTTTGCCCAATTTAATTGGAAATATTTCAAATTTTTGACCAAATTAAGAGGAATCTAAAATGCAAGCCATATGGAGGGATATAGTCGTTGCACAAAGTGAAAAAACCATACTGGTTGAGGGGAACCATTACTTTCCGCCTGAATCATTAAAAGACGAATTCTTTACATTCAGCAACCACAAATCGACTTGTCCTTGGAAAGGGTTAGCCAGCTATAAATCACTTTGCATCAACGGAGAATTGCTTTCAGACGCTGCCTGGTACTACCCGGATCCAAAACCCGAGGCGGAGCAAATTAAGGGGTATTTCGCTTTCTGGAAAGAAGTCAAAATTAAAGAGAATTAAGTTGGTGTCGAAACTGATGTGATGGCCTCAAAATCTTCTAAAATTGGTCCCCCCCGCTCAGTTGTTGAGACGGGATTTACATGCGAATAAGAAATAAGTACTTTCATGAAATCAGTTGTAGTAATGAATCCCAAAGGAGGTGTAGGCAAATCCACTTTGTCCACCAACATTGCAGGATATTTTGCAACGCGACATCATAAAGTATTACTAGGTGATACAGATATTCAACAGTCCTCGAGGAAATGGTTGTCCAATCGTCCGCCAACCTTGCCCACCATTCAAACATGGGATTACCCGGCTGATTTGGTAATTACTGCAAAACCACCGGCCAATACCACGCATGTCGTAATAGATACCGCCGCCAGTGTGTCAGGCTGGAGATTAGACAAGTTAATAGAACGCGCTGACAAAATCGTTGTGCCTTTACAGCCTAATTTCTTTGACATACAGGCCACCTATGAATTCATTCAGTTTCTTAAGAACAAAGAGCCCAAAGATCAAGAAAAGGTGCAAGTCATAGCAATGCGTGTCAATCCAAGAACCAAGGCTTGGCACCAACTGATGGACTTTGCAGAGAAAATGAACATCTTCCTTTTGACCTACATTAGAGATACTCAAAACTACAGTCGCTTCTCCAGTCAGGGAACTACTCTATTTGACGTTGAGGCCTCTGCATTTCCAAGTGACTATGAGCAATGGGGCCCGCTTTGCGAATGGCTAGACAACTAAATTAACATTTAGAACAATCGCGCTTTAAGTCGGCTTAATTAAACCAATTAAAAATTAAACCATTTAACTCTTCTTAATGTTAGATCTTTGACGGCTCGGGCAATTCTAAATATTCAACACCATTTCAATATTGCTAGAATAACGGCATTCACGAACCCTGGCTATCCCACGGGCATCATTCCCATTAACTAGCAATCTCAAGTAAACAACTCTTTTTATGAAAATTAGTACTACAGCAATTTTTAAAATTATCTCTGGTCTTGCAACAGTCATAGCCATTGCAGGCGGAGTGGGAACGTACTACTCATACCGTCAAGCCCTGCAAGCTCAAGCAACACTTACTCAGCAAACCGAGGAACTCGATAGCGCCGGGGCCAAAATTAAAGAGCTAGAGGGAAAAGTTAAAGAACTACAAACTAAGAACGAAGAGGCTAATGCAACGATCGAGAAGTTCTCTCAATCAAATAAAGAGCTTTCAACGCAACTTGAGGAATTAAATAAGGAAGTTGCTAATTATGAAGCACTCACTAAAAAGTCTAAGGCTAAAGCAAAACCCAAGACCTAATTACGAACAATAGTCTGCTTCGTATCGGTCTTAAACACCCCTAATCCTTGGACTACCAAGTCATTTTCAGAGAATTTAGACGAAACTCTGTTTTCTCAGGGCGCCAGCCTTTTGATACCATGCATGCCTCAAAGGGGCTTACATACTTTAAATCTTTTGGGGTATTGAGCTCATTAGGTTTGTCTGTGTCCCCACTTTTGCCTACAGTTGCTAAATCCTCCTCTTTGCACTGCAAACTATCAGTCTGATAATCTCCACCATCCTTTACAAAGTTAGTGCGAGTTGCGCACCCAATAATGTTTAGTGTCAGTCCAAGAAAAAATAATGTCGTCAAAAGAAATTTAGGAGATTTAATGGGCATGATGTATGGACTTGTCAAAGCAAAGAAAGTATAAAAAGAACCTTCTAAAGTATATACCCAAGAGAAGAACTGTCTAAGTGGATTTATATTTTTATGAGTACAAAAAACCTCATTTTGTAATCATCTGCTCCCCTTACAAGGAAATTCGGCGAGGTCTTAGACCTCGCCGAATCATATAAAAACCCTTAAACCAGAGTCTGAGTAATTTACAGGTTTAAAAATTTACTTCCACAATGCGCACTTAGTCTCAGCCTTTGTTGTAAAGACCTCCTCACCGGGCATCTTTTTGACGATTTTAAAATAATCCCACGGCTTAACTGAATCCGCCGGTGCCTTAACTTGAACGAGATACATGTCATGAATGTAAGAACCGTCTGCTCTGATTTGGCCAGATGCATACATATCTTTCATCTTCATACCCTTCCAAGTTGCCATAACCTTATCTGCATCGACAGTTTTAGCAGCCTGAACAGCTTTCAAATAGTTCATAGTTGCTGAGTAATCGGCTGCTTGAATAGCGGTTGGCATTCTTTTGGTTTTCTCAAAAAAGCGGGCTGCAAATTTACGCGTATCGTCATTGAGGTCCCAATACCAACTCACTGTCATAAGCATTCCTTGAGTACTTTTCAGACCCAGTGCATGAATATCAGTAATAAAAGCAAGCAATCCAGCGACCTTCATGGTCTTGTTGAGACCAAACTCCTGAGCAGCCTTAACAGCGTTCATAGTGTCGGTACTTGCGTTTGCCAGTCCTAAGACTTGAGCTTTTGAGCTTTGCGCCTGAAGCAAGAATGAAGAAAAATCTGATGCATTTAGAGGATGTCTTACGCTGCCTAGCACTGTTCCGCCCTTAGCCTTAACCACTGCAGTGGTATCTGCTTCCAAAGCCTGGCCGAAAGCATAATCCGCAGTCAAGAAGTACCAACTCTTACCGCCTCCATCAACAACCGCAGAGGCAGTACCCTTTGCCTGTGCCACTGTATCGTAAGCATAATGAACGGTATAGGGTGAGCACTGGGCATTTGTTAGTACGGATGAGCCAGCCCCGCTATTTATGTGAACGCGTTTTTTCTCCGTAGCCACCGTTGCAGCTGCTAAGGCGGTTGCAGAATTTGTTCCACTAAAAACAAGTTGAATCCCGTCAGTATCAATCCACTCACGCACTTTTGCAGAGGTTACATCGGGCTTGTTTTGATGATCTGCTGTTAATAGCTCAATTGGCATACCTAATACTTTTCCGCCAAAATCATCAATGGCCATTTGCATTGCTATTGCTGCATTCTTTCCTTCTACGTCTGCGTAAAGACCTGACATGTCTGTGATGAATCCAATTTTGAGCTTATCCTCAGCATTTGCTGCTAAATGTCCACTCAAACACAGGCCTAAAAGTGTTGAAAGTGCCAGTGGAATAGGTTTTAAATTCTTAATCATCAAAAAATCTCCGGTAAAAAAATAGTACTGAGAGTAAAGCTAACATGCCTAACCCGCCAACCCCTAACTATCTCTGATCCATTTAAGTTGTCAATGGGGTTTAATCACAGTCAACACCCCAATAGTCAGTAGGATAAACCCCAAAGAAGTTTAATTAGAAACTGGTGTAGCCATTTTTTAACGGCAAAGCAAATTTTAGAATCTACTAGGGTCAGGATCCTGTGCACGGGCTAAAGCTGCGCGAATGCGTTCAATGGTTTCCGCCATCGGCGCAGCAGTTGATACCTCTAATCCAAGACTACGTCCAATCGCATTCACTCTTGCAGCATTTAAAGGAATTCCACCACGGTCAATTGCTTCTAACAAGGACCTAGCGCGCTCAAGGTCAGTGGGTACTTGCTTTTTCTTAAAGAAAATCTTAAACAAAAGATAACCTCTTAGACTTGCATTTAAGTTACTTAGATTAAAGTAATCATCGAATTATGCGGGAAATTTAAAAAAAGACAACTGAAACTATTAATTACCGATAGTAGCAAAAAAATAGTAAGAAACAACCAACACCAACGCCTTGTAGGGGACTTTGTCTATTGACTCAAGCGGTGAGTTAATTTAGCCTTCTAATAAATGTTTATTTTATTAATTAACTTATTAAAAAAATTTGTGTAATCATGACAAACAATAAAAATTCAGTATTGAAATCAAAAACCATGACGATTTTCAAGAAAATGGGGTGTGCGTGGAACTTATACGTAACTAGCATAATTTTCGCACTTTCAACCCCTCTCTTGTCATCCGCTCAAGGCATTTCAAGCGCAGTATCTTCATGGCCTAGTAAGCCCATTCGCTGGATCATCCCTTATACCCCAGGCGGCATTACGGATAGTGCTACGCGTATGGTCTTACAAAAAGTACAAAGCGATACCGGATGGAACTTTATCATCGACAACAAACCCGGGGCTAACTCGATATTAGGCGCTGATTTAGCGGCTAGAGCTGCCCCAGATGGCTACACATTCCTTACTGTCATAGGTGCACATGCTGCAAACGCAACACTCTATGCGGGACGACTACCCTACGATCCAGTTAAGAGTTTTACTCCAATTTCCCTAGCGGGAATTACACCTTTGCTCATGACTGCTAACGTAAATCTTCCAGCCAAGAATGTAAGGGAGTTGATTTCTTTTGCTAAAGCAAATCCTAATAAAATTTCCTTTGGATCCTCGGGCGTCGGCTCTGCTTCCCAATTAACCTTCGAGTTGCTCAAACAAGTCGGTGGATTTGAAGCAACTCATGTTCCTTACAAAGGAACAACTCCCGCCCTGGCAGATCTGATGGGTGGAAATATTCAAATCATGACCGATACCCCAAGCGCATTGATGCCCTTTGTGAAAAGTGGAAAAATAAAGGCAATGGCCGTTTTCTCTCAGAAAAAAATCAAAGGCCTTGAAGATATTCCAACAATTCAAGAGGCCGGCGGACCACCCATAGAGGGATCGACTTGGGTCTTATTTCTTGGACCAAATGGAGTACCTAAAGAAATTGTAAGTCGCTTATCTAATGAGATATCCAAAGCAATTCGGTCTAATGAGATTACACAACGCTTTGAAGAGTTAGCTATTGAGCCAATTGGTAACTCCCCCACCGATGCAGGAAAATTTTTGGATGAAGAGATCTTGAAGTGGTCAAAAGTTATTAATGCAGCTGGTGTCAAGGCCGAGTAATTGTGTTAGTTTTCAGGTTCTTGACACCCAGTAACTTATGGTGAAACTCATTTAAGCTTTACCGTCTCTTTTGGAAAAAATAACCCATCCCTGCATTGAAGTAGCGACTTCATTATTTTGATTCAAGCACTCCCAAAACATTTTGACAAGCCCAAGATGGGGTTTACTATTCATGATTCGAGTCTCAACTATAGTGCTACGAACTCTCAGACAATCTCCTGGTTTAACCGGTTTATTCCATTTCACAAAATCCAGCCCCGGCGAACCTTGGCTTGAAGAATCTAATAAGTAATCATCACAAATCATGCGCATCATTAGTGCGCATGTTTGCCAACCACTTGCTACAAGTCCCTTAAAAATTGTTTGTTTTGCAGCCTCTTTATCAACGTGAAAAGACTGAGGGTCATATTCTTTTGCAAAAGCCATAATATCGTCTTCAGATACCACTCTTGCACCAAACTCTCTAACTTGTCCAACAATAAAATCTTCCCAGCAGTATTTAAATGTCGAGCTCACAATGAGATTCCTTTTTATTTATTAGAAATATTAAACTACTTTTTCACAAACATGAATAATAGAGCAACTGTAAACTTTAATCTTTAGGTAAAAAATTAAATTAATTAAGAGTTTAATTATTCTCCCGGTTTTTACCTAATCATCAAATATTGGATTATCCTCAAAACACGCAAAACAGCAAAGCATAAATGAGGCAGTTCTTCTGTTGTCTATAGGCACTAGCTAACAATTTTAAAAAAATGATCACTCTCACTCAATCAAAGGATTAATTATGAGCGTAAAGAAATTATTTGATTTAAACGGTAAAAATGCTATCGTAACAGGAGGATCAAGAGGTCTCGGACTTCAGATTGCTGAGGCGCTTGGGGAGATGGGAGCTAACATTTTTTTAATTGCCAGAAAAAAAATAGAGCTCGATCAAGCCCGAAAACACTTAACTGACAAGGGTATTCAAGCTTTCGCATTCGACGCTGATCTTCAACAAGATCAAGCTGTGAAGGATGTTGTACAAAGTGCGCTTGAACAGTTTAAATCAATTGATATCCTAGTCAATAACGCAGGTGCAACTTGGGGTGCGCCCGCTGAGGACTATCCAAGAGAGGCTTGGTACAAGCTCATGAATTTAAATATTAATGCTATGTTCTTTATGAGCCAAGAGGTTGCTAAAAGATCAATGATTCAGCAAAAATACGGGAAGATAATTAATATTGCTTCAGTTGCTGGACTTCGTGGTAATAATCCTATGATGCAAACTATTGGATACAACACCTCCAAAGGCGCAGCTGTTAATCACACTCGAGCGTTAGCCGCAGAATGGGGCAAATACAACATCAATGTCAATGCGATTTGTCCAGGTTTTTTTCCATCAAAAATGACTGATGGTTTACTAAGCACTATGCGTGAAACTGTTATCAGCAAAACTCCTCTTGCTCGGCTCGGCGGCGAGGAAGATCTTAAAGGTACTGCAGTATTTTTAGCTAGTGAGGCATCTAGGCACATAACTGGTCAGTACATAGCAGTCGATGGAGGATCATCGATTTGTTAAATTAAAATAACTAGAAGAATTTCACACTACCTAGTTCATCATGAATTAACAAATCATCTTTCATAGTTAGCTCACTTGTTGGCTTAAAATGAGTAACCTTGAATCTAAAAAATTCTCCCCATTTGTACTACCTTTAAATAGCGAGGAGTTGATAGAAAATTGCTTCATATCAATTTCTCTCTGCATGAGGGTGTGACTCTTTGTGGTCAAATCCTGCGCGAAGAGTAGAGAAATTAAGAGATTTACGGTAGATGCTTGCACCGGTTAATTAATTAAATCTGAAATAACTAATTTGATGCTGTGGATACTATTTTTAACTACACTCCCCAGGTTTTTCACTATAAATCAAAAATCCACAAACTAATTTTAAGGAAAATATGAAACGCATCTTCTTATTGATTGTTTTAGCACTAATTAGTAACACCTCTTTTGCCCAACTTACAGTGATGATGTCTGGAGGTTTTACAAATCCTTATAAGCAACTTTTACCAGAATTCGAGAAAACTACTGGTATTTCCGTTACAACACTCTCCGGTGCGTCTCAAGGCAGTGGCCCTCAAACAATTAAAGCTCAACTTGAGAGAGGTGCTCGTGTTGATGTAGTTATCCTATCTAGGGAAGGGCTGGCAGAACTGATGGAATCAGGAAGGATTGCGAACGGCACTGACCGAGACCTTGGAATTGCCCCACTTGCAGCCGCAGTTGCAACGGGAGCGCCAAAACCAGACATAACGAGTATTGAAAAACTAAAAGTTGCATTACTCAACACCAAATTGATCTCGGTACCTGGTAGCACAAGTGGAATTTTTTTAGTTAATGAAGTATTTCCAAGAATGGGTATTTCAAATCAAATATCAGTTGTTAAATCGGAAAGAGGCAGTCAGGCAGTAGAAATGCTCGCATCCAAAAAGGCTGACTTTGCGATATTACCTACAAGCGAGCTGATGTTTGCGCCTGGAGTGGATATCATTGGACGTCTACCCTCAGAGGTTCAGTTACTGCAGATTTTTGCAGCAGCAGCCGTTAAAGATTCAGATCAAATGTCTAATGCAATGAAGCTCATTACTTTTCTGAGCTCCAAGGACGCATCAGCAGCCATTCAAAAAGGCGGAATGGATCTTATACCTGGCCGTTAACAAGTCGATAATAGAGCTCAAAACAGTTAGAGTCAAAATATAGATCTTGACCTACAGGTGCAAGAGTTAATTTTATTCAAATACGATTAAAATAATTACTTTAAAACAGTATTGTGCAAACGTGTACTGCTCATTCAAGACATAAGTTACTCCCGACTCTTCTTTTCCTTTCCGCAATAATGCGGCCGAATATTTAATTACAAATGATTTCAAAAATAAAAAAAACGATTCAAACGCAATGGTTTCTTGTTGCAATGTTTGTCCTAATTTTCTTAGCCTCAATTAATCCAGAAATCGGCAAAACAGACGGATTACTTCAAATCAACAAAGTATCGAACATCGGCATTGCTTTGGTTTTTTTCTTGCATGGATTAGGGCTTTCATTTCATAAACTTAAACAAGGAATGACGAGCTGGCGTATTCACATACTGGTTCAACTAACTACCTTTATCATATTCCCACTTATATTTTTCGTGTGTAACTATATGTTTGGTCAATATTTAGATAAAGGCCTGCTTCTTGGACTTTGCTATCTGTGCGCACTCCCCTCAACCGTTTCCTCCTCAGTTGCGATGACAGCTATTGGCAAAGGAAATATTCCCGCAGCGATCTTTAATGCAACAATATCAGGACTGATCGGAATTGTTGCAACGCCCTTTTTAATTGCGCTTTTCGTTGGCTTTAGTGGTAGCGGAGTTTCGTTTGAAGATGCAGTTATAGGAATTGCTAAACTACTACTCTTACCACTTGTAGTTGGTCAACTTACTAGGCCATTTTTAGAAAGTCTTCACAACCGCTACAAATCTATCACTAGCAATACTGACAGAATCGTTATATTAATGTTAATCTTCTCAGCTTTCAGTGATTCAGTAAGCTCAGGACTATGGCGGGATAACGGGCTTGAGATGATCGCAGTAGTTCTTATTGGTGTATCTGCTTTACTCTACGTTGTTTTGGTGCTAACGACTTGGATGGCAAGAAGGCTCAAATTTAATACTGAGGACGAAATTGCTACAGTATTTTGCGGTTCGAAAAAAACTCTTGCCTCAGGAATTCCCATGGCAAAGTTGATATTTGGTAATCATCCTGCTCTGGGCCTCATTATGCTACCCATCATTTTGTATCACCAAGTTCAACTAATTATTTGCTCTATCCTGGCAAGTAAGTACGCTAAGCGCTTTCCGCACTAAAAACTAGTGTGAATTAAGCTGTCTTAGGTTACTTCAACCATCTCCTTCACCGCTAGGACTATCTTATTTACCGAGACCCTACATAAGTCTTCAAGCGGCTTAGAGTACGGGACAGGTATTCTAGGGCTTCCTAAGCGCTTTGGAGCGGCCTTTAATTTATCCCAAAAAGCTTGGCTAATCTCTGCAAGTAACTCTCCTCCGAACCCGCCTACTTCTGTTGATTCGTGAGCAATCAAAACTCTATTTGTTTTTTGAATCGACTGCCAAACTAATTTCTTATCCCAAGGCCACAAAGTCCTCAGATCAATCACCTCTGCACTGATACCTTGCTGAGCTAATTCCTCAGCGGCAATTACGCATTCGTTGGCAGTCTTAGACCAACTGACCAAAGTGATATCATTTCCTGGACATCTAACCTTGCCCACTCCTAATGGAATAGGCGGCATGTCTGTATCGACCTGCGCTGTTTCTAGCCACAACTCCTTATGCTCCATATAAACCACTGGATCGTTACTTTTTATACTGGACCTCAGTAATCCGTAATTATCTTGTGGGGTTGATGGCGCAACAACTACCAGCCCGGCGGTCCCTACCCAAAGATTTTCGTTACTTTGAGAGTGTTGAGCTGCCATTCCCCAGCGCATGCCCATGGGTTGTCGAATTACGATGGGTATTCGTACCTGCCCGCCTAGCATGTAACGCATTTTTGCTGCCTGGTTAATGATCTCATCGGCTGCACATAGCGCAAAATCTGCATACCTAAGCTCGGCAACGGGTCTCATCCCGAGTAATGAAGATCCAATAGCCGCAGCCATAATCATCGACTCAGAAATTGGAGTGTCTACGATTCGCTCCTTGCCGTATTTGACTTGTAAATCTTTATACTGCCCTGCAACACCCCCGTCGGGCCCTACGTCCTCGCCTAAAGCCCAGACGAGAGGATCTAACTCCATCTCACGGTCCAAGGCGAGACAGCCCGCTTGAGAATAAGTCATTGAACGAATCGATCCACTCAATTCACTGATTTCTTTAACATTATCTTTTGTGGCTAGAGACATAATTACTCCACAACTTGCAGTTTTAAGTCGTGTTTAAAGTCACTAGCCGTTTGTTCAACCAAGTCCTGTACGTCCTCGTAGGCAGAGCCAGCCGAGGGTAATGGAGATTGACGCGCTACTAAAACCGATTGAGCAATCACGAGTGCAGCTTTTTGCTGGGTCTCACTGATAATGTTTGAGGCTACCCCATTTGACTCAAGCCAATTACTGGCGTGTTTGATACAGTCGTCCTTTTGTGCTTTTGCAACCTCTATAGGGTCTCTATAAAGCCCTTTATCGTGAGCCAAGTGGCCATACCAGCGGTATGTCTTTGCTCGCATAAACTGGGGACCTGCCCCAGATCTTACTTTTTCAATCAACTCTTTTGCGCAGGTACTAACCTGGACCACATCGTTTCCATTGGTCTGAAAACAGGGTATTCCAAACGCTTGAACTCTCTCTATTGGATCCGGTCCACCAGTAACTGTTTGGGTCTTAAGTGTCACGGAGTAAGAATTATCCTCACAGACAAAAAGTATGGGGAGCTTAAATAAAACGGCCCAATTAAAAGCCTCAAAAAGAGGACCTCGATTCAAAGCACCATCACCAAAGAAAGCAACCACGATCTCACTTCTTTTTTGCATCTTGATAGCATGTGCTGCACCAACAGCGATAGTTACACCATCAGGTACCACACCATTTGCACCCAACATACCGCAGGAGAAGTCCGCTATGTGCATAGATCCTCCCTTCCCATGTGATGTGCCTCCGAGCTTTCCAAAGAGTTCACACATCATTTTGTCAGGCGACACACCCTTGGCTATTGCATGTCCATGACCTCTATGATTGCTAGAAACGAAATCTGATTTGTTTAGATGAAAACACACACCAGTTGCTATTGCCTCTTGACCACTATATTGATGTACAGAGCCTCTGACCTCGCCGGCAAATAAAGACTGAGCAGCAACCTCCTCAAACTCTCTAATGAGTGCCATGGTGTGCACCATACTCAGAACATCGTTTACGGATGGCGAATAATTCACAGAATGAGGAGTCATATATATTTCAAGACAATAACTTACTCAACTTTTATGTCTAAATCACGAACCAATTGGCCCCAAAATGCATAATCCGCGCTCATAGCACTTGCCAATACAGCAGCCGGCGTGCCTGTTGGAGTTAATCCCAATGAGCGCATACGCTCTTGAACGTCAGGCATTTTTACAATCTTTACAATCTCAGTGTTAAGCTTGGTTATGACTGCGTCAGGCGTAGATGCTGGCGCAAAAATACCGTGCCACGAATTACCAATATTCCCATTCACATCTAAGGTATTACCGTATTCAGTCACTGTAGGCACGTCTGGTAAAGAGTCAATGCGACTACTACCTGAGATAGCAATACCTTTAATTTTGCCGGCTTTAATGGATGGGATGGCGGTCGTTGAAGCTTCAAGCGAGAGACTTACGACACCACTCATAACATCTGCAGCAGGATTAGATTTGTAAGGTATATGAGTGAGTTTGATGCCTAATCTTTGTGCCCATGCCTCCATAGCTATGTGAGGCTGTGAGCCTACACCCAGAGATGCATAATCAATTTTTCCAGGATTTTTCTTCGCATACTCAACCAACTCTTTAAGGTTGTTGTAGGGTACGTTAGGTGCGGCTGTGATTACGTGAGGTACGGTTAAAACCTGGCAGATAGACTTAAAGTCTTTTAAAGGATTATATTTTGCAGTTGTGTAAACGTGCGGCGCAATGGCCATGACTGATTTAACAGCAAAGAAAATGTTATAGCCATCACCAGGTGTTTGAGCCGCAGCTTCAGCGCCAATCATGCCTCCTGCGCCTGGCTTATTATCAACAATCACCGCTTGACCAAGGGACTGAGATAGGCGATCGCTAATTAAACGAGCGATAACGTCTGGGGAGATACCTGCAGGAAAGGGAACAATAAATTTAATCGGGCGATTGGGATAAGGGCCTGAATTAGTTTGGGCACTAGCACCCGAAATACCAAGACTAGATAAGCTACCTAGAGCAGCTACTTGTCCTGCTGCGGTTAACAATGATCGACGATCCATTTAAGACTCCTAATTGAGGGACGGGATAGTTGAGGAATGAGGTTTGAATGTATGAGTATCACTAAAAGCAAATGTCTTTAAAACCGTATTTGCCCTTAAATCAAAAAATACTTTCACAATTTATTTCAAATTAATCAGTTTCAGGGGGAGTAAGTCATTGAAGACAAAAAATAATGAATGATTAAATTTACAAACTAAATTTAAAAATTAACGTTATTACCGCCTTTTAACTTCAAAATCTCCCTGGCCTCCGCAGGCGTTGCCACCTCTAATGAGAGCCCCTCAATGATTTGCCTCATACGAGTCACCTGCGCAGCGTTAGTTTTAGCCAAATTACCAGGACCGTCCCATAATGAATCCTCCAAACCAACACGAACATTTCCGCCCATGGCGGCTGACATTGAAGCTATTGGAATTTGATTCTTCCCTGCCCCGAGAACAGACCAAACGTAGGCATCACCAAATAATCGATCAGCTGTACGCTTCATATGGATCACATCCTCTGGATGAGGACCAATCCCACCTAGTAGGCCAAATACGGATTGAATTAAAAACGGAGCTTTGATTAGTCCACGATCAATAAAGTGTGCAGCGGTATACAAATGTCCAATGTCGTAGCATTCAATTTCAAATCTAGTTTGGTTATCGCTACAAGATTCAAGAATATACGCAATATCTTTAAATGTATTTTTAAAGACCCTGTCATCACTTCCTAACAGATAAGGCTTCTCCCAATCATATTTGAAAGTTTTATACCTTTTAACCATCTCATAGAGTCCAAAGTTCATTGAGCCCATGTTGAGAGATGCAACCTCTGGCTTGAAGTAATGAGCAGGCTTAAGTCTCTCCTCAATAGGCATTGTGGGTGCGCCACCAGTTGTAAGGTTAATAACGACATCACTAGCCGCTTTAATTTGAGGGAGAAATTCTTTAAATAAGGCAGGTTCTTGAGAGGGTTTACCGTTTGCATGTTCGCGCGCGTGCAAGTGCACAATGGACGCGCCCGCCTTTGCAGCACCTAGCGCAGCATCAGTAATCTCTTTTGCTGTGATGGGCAAAAATTCCGACATCGTCGGTGTATGAATAGCACCAGTAACTGCGCAGGTGATGATGACTTTACGCGGCATTTTTAGAAGTCCTTTTAAAGTGGAAGGTATAAAATTATTAAGATTTCTTTTGCTAAATAAAATTATTTAGGTTGGTCTTGCTGATGCTTTCTCAAATTCATCAATCGGTTATCTCGCCACCTTGAGCGTGTTTCTAGTTCCTCTTTCTTTAGGATTGATCTTCTCTCGCTTTCAATTTCAGCAATAACTTGTGCGTCCCAGTTGTTATTCTTTTGGGTCTTTGAGACGTTGGCATAGGTTTGCCCGTACCTCTCAGCGTAGTCAACCACACCGTCTGGCGCATTTAAATCAATTGTTTCAAATGGCCCCATAAACGACCATCTAAGCCCTAGACCGAACTTCATCACTTTATCCAGATCTGTAGAGCTCGCATAACCTTCCTCGTATAAATTCAACATCTCATTAAGTACAGCCCCTTGTACCCTATTGAGTAAAAATCCATGAATTTCCTTTTTAACTAACACAGGCTCTTGTTCAACAGCAGCGTAGAACTTAATCGCCCTATCAATAGTCTGAGGGTCGGTCCACGGTGCTGGACTTACCTCAACCAAAGGAATCAGATACGGGGGGTTTGTAGGGTGACCTACTAAGCAGCGTGACCGCCCAGGCAATCTCTCCGTAAAAAGAGAGGTTGGTAACCATGAGGTCGAACTAGCCAACACCGCAGTGCTTGGGGTTAAGCGGTCAAGCTCTACAAAAATTTCTAATTTCGCTTCAACTGTTTCGCGAATATTTTCTTGGACGAAGAAAACTTCCGAGCAAGCACTCTCTAGTGTCTCAGCAAGATGTATTCTTGAGAGGATGACACTTACTGACTCTTTTAATAAGCCGGCTTTTTGTGCATCCTCAAGCAACGACTGAGTCAAACCTAGACAATCGTTTAATGCAGTTTTGCTTTGATCATAAATATTAACTTGAAGGCCCGCTCGTGCAAAGACTATGGCCCAGGCTCTGCCAATTAGTCCAGACCCTATGACGGCAACTTTTTTATTCTTGATGTCTAACATTACATTTTTTAAAATTATTGACTTTTAAATATTATGATCTTTGATCAAATATATTTCTATGCAACAATTAAGTCAATCTAATATCGGCGGTGTTTACCCTAATAATGAATAGTTTTATTTCCATCCAAAAAATTGAGCATGAAACCATGTCTCAGCGGGTATACAAAGATCTAAAAGAATTAATTATGGGTGGACGAGTCGAGCCCGGCCAAAAGCTCACACTAAAGTCTCTCGCTGATGCGCTGGGAACCAGTCAAATGCCGGTTAGGGAGGCACTCAGAGTTCTTGCCGCAGAAGGAGCACTTGAATTTTTACCTAATAAATCGGTACGAGTTCCTTTAATGACAAAAGCTAAATTCTTAGAGTTACTAAGCATTAGACAAGCCTTAGAAGGGTTGGCCGTTGAGGAGGCAGCTAAGGTGATAACCCAAGAGGAGCTAATGGAGCTGGAAATGCAACATGCTATTTACTCGAAAGAAATTTTGAAAAAAAAGCCCGATGCAAGTGTTGCCATTGAGGCCAATATGAGATTGCATTTTGCAACATATAGGGCTGCAAAATTACCTAGCCTTTTAAATATTATTGAAAGCCTGTGGCTGCAAATCGGGCCAGTACTCAATTTAGATTTAAGAGCTGAGCCGCATCGATTAACTTCTGGCCCAGCGAGGTCACATCATGCTGAAATGATTCAAGCATTAAGATCAAAAAACTCAAGTAAAGCACGAAAAGCTTTAATAAATGATCTTAACGCTACAGCTGCTTATATTGTTGCCTCCAATCGACTCAAATAAATCAAAACATATAGCCCTTGAGAGAGTTAAATAAGTGGTTTCATGTTTTGTGTCTATTTTTTAAATTTTGTTGAATATCGACGCAAGGATGTTAGTTTATTTTAAAGATACTAACTGAGGCATTAACGTTTGCTTGGGTCCCGCCTATTACGCTTGCCAAACCCACTGCTGCTGCAGAACTGAAGTTAACCAGACTCAAAGTGTCGCCCGCATTAAGCGATAAAACAATTTGTCCGTTATTTTGTTGAGTTCCTGCTCCAGACCCATAAATTGATCCGGGAGCAACTACCCCATTGACAAAGAGTCCAAACTGACTTGGTTCTGTTCCCGAAAGCGAAAAAAATACACTGTAAATGCCGCCACTATCTACTGTAATACCGGCTCCTCCTGGGGTGTGTTTTATACCCAATAAAACCCCATTGCTATCAAATAGCACCGATCCTTGAATTGCAATAGTTTGCGGAACAAGGTTATAGATATAAGCGTAAGCGGATAGTCCTGCGCCACTTGCTCCTGGTGTACCCGGGGCACCTGTAGCACCTGTGGCGCCTGCACATATGTAAGTCGTTGAAGTTATCTCAGTGGACTCAAGGATATTGTTTGAATTTAAATCAAGACCAGAGGTTGCCTTTGAGCCACCAAAATTGCAATTTAAACCACTAGGCTCAACACTCAGATTTAAAAGTGTACTTAATCCATTGGTGCCGTTGTTTCCATTAGCGCCATTTAATCCATTACTACCATTACACACGTAACTAGTTGTGGTCACCTCTGAGGGGTCAAGTACTGCGTTTCTATTTGCATCAAGACCTGATGTCGATTTAGCTCCACCAAAGGTGCAATTAACTCCCGCAAACTCTGCAACGGTGGCAACTAGATCGTTAAAACCGTTTGAACCGCCCGCGCCAGTAATACCGTTACAAACATAGATTGTCGATGTCACCTCAAGTGGTTCGAGAATGCCATTTGAGTTCGTATCAAGGCCAGTATTGGTTTTGACTCCACCAAATGCGCAGTTACTACTGACTGGCTCGCTAACGAGGGAGACGAGCGTATTAAGTCCATTTATACCGTTACAGACATAGGTTTCTGTAGTTACCTCCGATACATCAAGTAACCCGTTCATATTATTATCTAAACCTGACGTAGCTTTCGAACCACCGTTGGCACATTTCGCCCCTGCAGGCTCGACTGATAAAGCAATGAGTGACTTAGCTCCGTTAATAGCGTTGATTCCGTTACAAACATACGTAGTACTGTTTATTTCACTAATGTCTAATAATCCATTTTTATTGATATCTAAACCTGAGAGAGTCTTTGACCCTCCATTGCCACAGTTTGACCCATTAGGTTCAACACTCATATTGACTAGTGTGTTAAGTCCGTTTGCGCCATTTGTACCGTTTGCTCCATCCATACCGTTTGAACCATTAAAACCATTAGTTCCGTTACATATGTAACTAGTTGACGTGACTTCTATGGGGTCCAATACAGAGTTTCCGTTACTATCAGGACCTTGTGTTAATTTGATCCCTCCATTTGTACAGTGTGTACCCACAGGCTCGGATACGCTAAGAGCCAAAGTGTTGAGACCATTGGTACCCTGTGTACCATTAAATCCATTACAAACGTAAGCGGTACTATTGATCTCGGATGACTCCAGAATACCATCAGAATTACTGTCTAAGCCTGCTGTAGTCTTTGTTCCACCGAAGAGGCAGTTGCCACCGCTGGCCTCTGATGCGACGACTAGGAGCGTGTTTATTCCATTCAGTCCATTTAGTCCATTCAACCCGTTCGTTGCGGTATTTCCGTTATTACCATTGCTACCGTTACAGACATAAGTTGTAGACACGACTTCATTGGTATCAAGCACTAAGTTGACGTTTACATCCAAACCGGATGTAATCTTTATTCCACCGTTGGGACAGTTTAACCCCGAAACCTCTGCGATACTCTTTGACAAAGTAGTTAATCCATTTGCGCCATTTGCACCACTTGGACCAGTGAGTCCATTTGTTTTACTGGGGTCATTGATACCGTTGCAAATGTAGTTAAATGAGGTGACCTCTGATTGATCCAAAACCCCGTTTCCGTTTTGGTCTAGCCCTACACTAACCCGGCCTCCTCCATTAATACAATTAATTCCGGCAGGTTCACTGGCAACAGAAAGAAGATCATTTTTAGCGTTTACACCATTTGCACCGCTACACACGAACTGCGTACTAGTTACCTGAGATAGACTTAGAACGGGGCTTCCTTTGGCAGTGATACCGGCCATAATGGTTATCCCCCCGTTGGAGCAAATCGTAGAAGGTGCTGTATTTGATATTGAAATTCCAATCGAGGGATTTGCAACTGCAGCTATCCCTAGGATTTCTACTGAACTTCCACCACATGAAGATAGCAATGCGCTCGAGATCAATGTGCAAGCAAAAATAAAATTTTCTTTTCTAATATTCATAAAGGGAAATTTAAATGTTAATAAAGCCCTTTTATCAATGAATAAAAATTTACAGACGCCCTATAGATAACATCTTAGATACTATTAACAGGGAATCTAGCTCTAACTAACTAGTCCTTTTAAGCTTGAGCCAGAGGGGCGGGCTTTTTTTCTTGATGAGGTTTGATGTCAATAACCGCTCCATTCGGTGTAGTAATCGAGCTGGCAAATATCAGATTAACTTTTGGAGATTTAACACCTTTAATTGAAACTGAGTCTCCAATCTTGATGCGTTTTATCATTTCTTCACCTTCATGAGGCGGCACATGAACTTGTTGGATATTGTCTAAAAGTAACCCATCAGCATCACTATGAGCATTAAATAAAAAATGGGTTGCTTTACCTTTTATGTGGGCGCCATGACATCGGTTGAAATAGGTAAAACTTTTTTGTTTGCTTTAATAATCATATTTATTTCCTAGGTAAAGTAGAAGGCGGTCAATAACTCAATGAGTTAAAGGCAGTAATGTGCTATCTGCATATTGTGAATATCTCAAGAGCAGACGTCTGTTCTGTATCGCACGTTGATTATTAAACTGAGACGCAGGATTAAAAATCTTAAAAATTCGAACAATAAAAGAAAGCCATTTATAGCAAATACAATGATATTTGTGCCCTAGTACTAGAAATAGCTCCTATCAGACTGGCTCAGAAAACACCAAAGAGCATCAATAAATTTATTGGGTTTTTATCAAATAAAACAAATAAGGCATTAACCATTGATGAGATAAATAATGCAACCCAAAAAGCTTGGTCAAAG
>CAIRBP010000050.1 GCA_903876885.1 uncultured Burkholderiales bacterium
ATTACCAAGATTACCAAGATTACCAAGATTACCAAGACGTAGCACCGTCCTCGGCGCAGGATACATTTTTTCTGAACCCGGAGAACAACTCTCGCCCTAAACCCAGTCCGTTAGCTTGGATCAGTTCAATTGGCATGCTGCTAAGTGTTCTCTCGCTCCACAAACTTTGATCCACTAAAACCTCTAAAACCCCCCTATCTAGATCAAGTAAAACAAGGTCTTCATCTTTAACCTTAGCAAGTGGTCCACCTAAAGCAGCCTCCGGCGTCAAGTGAATTGCAGCAGGTACCTGACCTGACGCCCCACTCATTCTCCCGTCCGTTACCAAAGCGACTTTGTAGCCCTTACCCATTAAGACAGCAAGGGGTGGGGTGAGTTTATGCAACTCTGGCATACCGTTCGCACTTGGACCTTGCCAGCGAACAACGCAAATGACGCCGCCGTGAGTTTTACAAAAGGCCTCCAACTCACCGCTTTGAAATGCAAGTTGTAAAGCATCTTGGGAATCAAATACTTTAGCTCTACCTTGAACAACGTGAAGCTCTGAGGGAACCGCAGAGGCTTTAACCACACCACGACCTAGATTACCTTTCAGCAAAACGAGGCCTCCCGTTTTACTGAAAGGCTCCTTAACCGTTTTGAGAATAGTTGTGTCCAAGCCTTTTTTTGGCAGATGCCAGCTTAGACTTTGATCCTGAAAATGCACAACTTTCCCAAAAGCCTCAATCCCCTCATCCCTTACGGTGAGAACATCTGAGTGCATAAGGCCAGCCTCTAATAACTCTGATATTACGTAACCTGGTCCACCTGCAGCCTGGAACTGATTGACATCGGCTTCTCCGTTTGGATAGACCCTTGCAATCAGTGGAGTCACACTTGAGAGTTCAGAAAAGTCGTCCCAATCCAGCGATATGCCAGCAGCTCTTGCTACAGCGACCCAATGAATTAAATGATTCGTAGATCCACCCGTCGCAAGGAGCGCGACTACAGCATTCACTATACAGCGCTCGTCAACCAATTTACCTATGGGTACGAAACGTTTTGACTTCGTAATTCCAAGCACGGTTCGAACTGCCTCACGGGTCAAAGCCTCCCGAGCTTTAGACTGGCTAGGATTAACGAAGGCAGTTCCAGGAACATGGAGCCCCATAGCCTCAAGAAGCATTTGATTACTATTTGCAGTTCCGTAAAAAGTACAAGTACCCTCTCCAGAATATGCCCTACTCTCAGAGGCTAAGAGCTCTTCACGGCCAACAAGACCTTGAGCTGCTTGTTGTCTTATCTTTGACTTCTCTGAGTTAGATATGCCTGTCAGCATCGGACCCGCAGGCACAAATACGGTTGGTAAATGACCAAAATTGAGTGCGCCAATTAAAAGTCCAGGAACTATCTTGTCACATACTCCTAACATCAACGCAGCGTCAAACATATCATGACTTAAGGAGACAGCTGTCGACATAGCAATTACATCGCGACTAAACAGACTGAGCTCCATTGCAGGGGTGCCCTGCGTAATACCATCGCACATGGCCGGGACACCGCCTGCGACCTGAGCGGTTGCACCGCACAGACGAGCTTCGTCTTTGATGATGTCAGGGAAATATCTCAGTGGTGCGTGTGCTGAGAGCATGTCGTTGTATGCATTGATGATGCCAATGTTTGGGGCTCTTTCGCTCACAATTTTAAAGCGGTCATCTTGAGGCATTGCAGCAACGGCGTGAGCGACGTTTGCACATCCCAACCTATCGCTTCCTCTTTGACGAAGGGACATAGCTTCTAGACGGTTTAAGTAACCATCGCGAGTTGCAATGCTTTTAAGTTTTATACGATCTGTAACTTTTTGTATGACTGGATGAATCATTTAAGCCTTGAAAAAACTTTATAAAAACACACTGAAATTGAATATAACGTCATTTGCAAACGCATGTAACTATGTACACGCTAAGTCTGAGGCCTACTCGCGTATGAGATTAGCATTTCGCAAAGCTCGTGCTTCCTCTAATAAAGCAGGTGTATCGACATCAAAGATACAACCCATATCATCTACATCTAATAAGCGGGGGGGATACGCTTGGAGAATCTCCTTGGCGCCATTATCTCCTTTAAGGGCCAAAAGGCTTTTTAAAAAAGCTTTGGTAAAACCAACTGGATGTCCTCTTTGCCCACGGTAAACTGGAGCCAACGTAATTCGAGCAGACTTCATAAGGTGATCGCTGAGTTCAATAGCGTTTTTTTCAGCAGCGAGCAGCTCTTGTGCAACACGTCTTAGGGTTTCGCTTTGAAGGAGTGGCAAATCCGCCGGCAAAATGAGCCATCCAGTTGGCAATAAAGACGGGTCCGAGAGCCCGGCTTGAATTGACTGTGCCACACCGAAGGCAATACTGTCGCCCATACCCGGCTCCTCCAAGTGTGACAAATGCTTTGGTTCTACAATAACAAAAGGGAGTTTGCTGCGTTGAATGCTGTCGATCACATTTTCTTTGACACTTAGTTGACCTAATCTCGCATCCAGCTTACTACCGATGCCACCAAGAGCTCTGAACCTCTCACTGCGACCGGCTGCGAGGAGGATTACTGTGGGTAATTTGTGTTGCATGCTCTTTTTTTTTGTTAATACGTTATTATTTAAGTGTTAATTCTAATCAACTCGGTAACCCTCAAATGTCTATCCAATCGATCGCTGATATGCGAAAGAGCTATGAGCTCAAAGAACTTGACGAACAAGCGTCTAATGCATTGCCCCATTTGCAGTTCGAGTCTTGGCTTAACGAGGCTATTGAGTCCAAAATTCCTGAACCTAATGCGATGACTCTGGCCACAGTAGGAAGCGATTTGCGCCCAAGTACTCGTATTGTCCTAGTTAAAGGATTCAGCGCTGAAGGACTTATTTGGTATACCAACTATCAAAGCAGAAAGGGGCGCGAACTTAGTGGCAACCCCTTTGCTTCTTTGCAGTTTCACTGGGTTGAGCTCGAACGGGTTGTACGTCTTGAGGGCCAGGTCGAGAAAATCAATCCCGAGCAAAGCGACGCATACTTTAACAGTAGGCCCTTGGACTCACGTATCGGGGCTTGGGCTAGTCCGCAAAGTCAGGTCATCCCCTCGCGCACCTACCTTATGACACAGGCGGCCAAATATGGAGCAAAATTTTTACTAAATCCGCCTAGACCACCTCATTGGGGGGGCTACTTACTTAGACCCGATCGCTGGGAATTTTGGCAGGGAAGACGTAACCGATTGCACGATAGATTACTTTACACAAAATCTAAGGATTCCAACGACACCTGGATTCGTGAGAGGTTGGCGCCTTGAGATCTTGACACTCTGCGCCACATAATTGCACCCTTATGAACCGGGCTTTACGGCAATGCCAATAACAGGGGCCTTCAGGCACCCAGCCAACGTCCATACAAAGCTGCGGTCCAAACCCCAAGGCACAGTAGCAAACTAAGTAAAACTGCCGCGCTCCCCAAATCCTTACACCTTTTGGATAAGTCGTGCCACTGAGGACCGATCCGGTCAATAGCTGTTTCAAGCCCTGTATTTAAGAGTTCGACAATCAAAACTAAAACAACCGTAGAGGATAACAAACTCACCTCAACCCAGTTCTGCCCAACCCAAAAAGAGGCCGGAATTAGCAAGATCGAGAGCCAAAGCTCCTGCCTAAAGGCAGGCTCATAAAACGCAGAGTGAAGCCCTTGAAGGGAATAACCCAATGCATGAATTACACGATTTAAGCCGCGACGCTGTTTTTGCGGGTTAGTTGGAATTTCGCTCATAAGGACTTCCATATAGATTAGCTGTAGTTTCAATTTTAATGTTTTGTGTGTCACTGAAAAGACTAGTATTGCCACGACAATCTATAAAAATAGCAATGTGACAGTGTCATTGAATTGTCATATAGTCTTATTAGACTAAACCCGTAGAAAACGTCTTGTCAAATCCAGTTTCTACAAATTGAACCTTTTGATGTAGATAATTATTTATTGTTTGAGTTTAATCGCCAAATGACAAACAATAAACGACGGACCACTTAAGCCGGGTGCACTTAACTCACGACCCCCTTAAATTTGATGCTTAAAGAGAAAAAATTATGACTACTCCCCTTTCCAAAAAGCTAAGTCAATCTCAAATCAGAGATGAATTTTTTGATGGCTATGATGAAGAACTTGAGCTCGAATTGGAAGAGGGTCTAATTGATCATTTAATGGATAGTTTCCCGGGTGAGACTGTTGAGGAAGGCACACTGGATCGCAGGGTTTATTTCAAAGAACTATTTCGACTACAGGGTGAATTAGTCAAGCTTCAAGATTGGGTGGTCAAGGAGGGGCTGAAGATCGTTGTTATTTTTGAAGGACGCGACGCAGCCGGCAAGGGGGGAGCCATCAAACGCATAACCCAGCGCCTTAACCCAAGGGTATGCAGGGTCACGGCATTACCCGCACCCAGCCAACGTGAGAAGACACAGTGGTATTTCCAGCGTTACGTCAACCACCTCCCCGCTGCTGGAGAAATGGTTTTATTTGATCGAAGCTGGTACAACCGTGCTGGTGTAGAAAAGGTCATGGGATTTTGTACTCCCAATGAAGTGGAGGATTTCTTTAGAAGCGTACCCGAATTTGAAAAAATGCTTGTCAGATCAGGCATTATTTTGATTAAATATTGGTTCTCAATCACAGATGAGCAGCAGCATTTGCGTTTTAGTATGCGCATAAAAGATCCACTCAAACAGTGGAAACTAAGTCCAATGGATCTTGAGTCCCGCAGACTTTGGGAAGAATACACCCGCGCCAAAGAGGAAATGCTTGAGCGCACCCATATTCCAGAAGCACCGTGGTGGATCGTAGAAGCGGTGGATAAGAAAAGGGCACGTCTTAACTGTATCAACCACTTGCTCACGCAAGTCAAGTACGGCGAGGTCCCTCACGAAGAGGTACAGCTCCCGCCCCGTATCTATCATGAAGACTACAGCAGAAGACCAATACCTAGCGAAATGTTTGTTCCGTCAATATATTGATTGTCGCAGCACACATTCATTCGCAAAAAATTTAAGTTCAATCAAACGAATTGAATTGAATTATGGCTTTTGACACAAAAGTAGAACATTACTTACATCAAACTTTAACAATTGAATTCGATAATTCTTGGAGAACACAATTTCAAGAATTAAATGAACTTAGCAGAAAATAATAAAACTGAATTTACAAATCTAGTATCGAAGTTAGATTTACATGGCACCTCTCTAAATTCAACCGCCACTCCTTTTTACAGTTCTTTTGCATCCGATACAGCAAAAAATAATGAACAAAGTAGTAAAGCGCTTGGCATAACTATTAAGTGGGCAACCACTCAAGATGAGGTTAGGGCAGCACAACGCTTAAGATTTACTGTATTCACCAAGGAAATGGGCGCTCGATTACCCCTAAATTCAGGTGGCTTAGATACAGATCTCTTTGATGATTACTGTGAGCATTTAATTGTTCAAGATACTCGGACACTTGAAGTCATTGGTACTTACCGGGCGTTGACACCCACTCAAGCCCTCAGGATAGGTAGTTTGCATTTAGATACTTCATTTGATCTTACAAGACTTCGTCAATACAGAGAAAAGATGGTTGAAATTGGCAAGGGCTGTGTTCATCCAGAGCATAGAAACGGCGGCGTAATCATGGCTCTATGGGGAGAATTGTTTAGGTTCATGCAACGCAACCAGCTCGACATCATGATTGGTAGCACTCCTATCCCTATGACGCAGGAAATCTCAAAAAGTGCTCGATCCGCAGCGAGCATTTGGTCTCAGCTTAAAAAGCATCACCTTGCTCCTATCGAGTTTCAAATTCGAACACGCGACCCACTCCCTATTGAACAACTCAACCCACATCAGGACTTGCATCTGGAGCTCCCACCGCTCATCCAGGCTTATCTGCGCCTAGGGGCAAAAGTCTTAGGAGTGCCCGCTTGGCTAGCTAATTCCAATTCAGTTGACGTTCCTATGATGATGAGCGCAAACGATCTCCACCACAAATACCAAAAACACTTCTTAGGTCTTTGATGCACTATAGAGCCATATTCATATCAGATCTCCATTTAGGTACTCCAGGCTGCCAAGCGCATGCCTTGCTTGATTTTCTTAGAGAGAATGAAAGTGATTACATGTATCTCATTGGGGATATTGTTGACGGATGGCAATTGCGCAGAAAATGGTACTGGCCTCAGGCTCATAATGACGTTATTCAAAAACTCCTTCGTATGGCGCGTAAGGGGTGCCACGTCGTGTACATACCAGGCAATCATGATGAGTTTGCAAGACATTTTGTAGAACACCACTTTGGCGGTATTGAGGTTTTGAAAGAGGCAACTCATACAACTGCAAGTGGCCAAACATTGTTACTGATTCACGGAGACTTCTTTGATGCTGTGGTTCAATATGCAAAGTGGCTAGCATATGTGGGTGACTATTTATATGAACTCATACTGAATCTCAATCGATACTTCAATCACCTTAGAGCAAAAATGGGGTTGCCCTACTGGTCATTGTCTGCTTTCTTAAAACACAAAGTCAAGCAAGCGGTTGGATTTATCAATGATTTTGAAGTGGCTGTGGCTCGTGAGGCCAAGCACAGAGGTTACCAAGGCGTAGTTTGTGGTCACATTCATCACGCTGAAATACGTACCATAGAGGGCGTGCTGTACTGTAACGACGGTGATTGGGTCGAGAGCAGAACTGCACTTGTTGAGCATATGGACGGGCGCCTAGAGATCATATACTGGGATCAACTCGTTGAACCGGCCAATGAGCTTACGCCGGCTACGACCTAATGGATCTAAGAAAAATTTGTCTGTCCCCTGCGAATCTGTTTTTTAGTAGGCTCTGCACCTAAGTCACAATAAATGTATCGCTCCCCAAGGGCATTCATCTAATAAGTTAGGGTTATGAAATGAAAATATTAATAGTCTCTGATGCATGGGAACCCCAAGTCAATGGCGTTGTAAGAACGCTTAAGATGACCTCCAGAGAGCTACAAAAAAAAGGGCATGAGGTTCAGTTCATCACCCCCAACCTCTTTAAATCTTTCCCCTGCCCAACCTACCCAGAGATTTCACTTGCGCTGACGACACAGGGCAAGTTAGCGCAGATGATTGATGAAGCAAAACCCGATTGCCTACACATTTCAACAGAGGGTCCTCTAGGTTGGCTTGCCCGCTCGATTGCCATAAAAAGGGGTTGGCCCTTCACTACCTCATACCACAGCAGGTTCCCTGAATACGTCAACATTCGCTTTAAGATTCCAACGTCATGGAGTTATGCTTTATTTAGAACCTTTCACAACGCCGCCAAAGCTAATTTAGCACCCACCCCCGCAATAGTTAATGACTTAAAAGAACGCGGTTTTAAGGGGCCAAGAGTATGGAGTCGAGGCGTTGACTTTGGAACCTTCAATGTTGAAGGTCCAAAGATTCCAAGAGGAAAAGGTCCAGTTTTTTTACACGTAGGAAGATTGGCTGTTGAGAAACAAATTGATGAATTCTTAAAATTAGACCTACCAGGTGAGAAATGGGTCGCAGGAGACGGTCCAGAGCGGGACCGTCTGCATAGAACATATCCTAATGTGCGCTGGTTCGGAATGCTCGACGGCCCCTCTTTAGCAACTCTTTACAGAACGGCTGATGTGTTTGTGTTCACAAGTATTACCGATACATTTGGTCTAGTAATGCTCGAATCCATGGCCTGCGGAACACCTGTTGCTGGTTTTCCTTGTCCAGGTCCGATCGATGTTGTTAAGCAAGGAGAGTCCGGGGTTCTGGACACCAATTTACGAACAGCCTGCATAAAAGCGCTAGAAATCTCGCGAGAAACGACACTTGCGCACGCACGTACCTTTAGTTGGGAACGCGCTTGTGAGATGTTTCTAAATGCTTTACAGCCGCTACCTAAATGAAACTGCTCCACTTCCGTTGATATGGTTTTTGAGCGCAATTGGGTGGCAAAAATTCTCAAAACTTAAGAGTCAGTTGTCCACTTTCTTGTTTTGATTTCTTTAATGAGGGATTACTTTTTTTAGTCCGTGCTTGTTTGGGATTTGCTCTTGAGGCGTGTTGCTCAATAATTTTAGAATTAAGCTCTTTAACGGATGAACCTGATTTGCGGTTGTGCATTCTTTGCTTAGCTTCACGGGTCGCAGATGCTAGTTCTACAATTGGCATTGGCCAATCGCGACCAATAATTACCCCGCATTTCTCCTGAATCATCTGCGGCATTTTCCAGGGCTCAAAGATCCACGCATCAGGCACTCGTTGCATTACCGGTAACCACTGGCGAACAAACTCTCCATGAGGATCGTGATCCATAGCCTGTTTAATAGGGTTATAAACTCGCGTAGTATTTATGCCCGTGGTACCCGACTGCATTTGAACCTGGCTCCAATGGATACCAGGCTCATAGTCAACGAACTGTGTTGCTAACCAATCCCCCACCGGTTTCCAGTGCAACCAAAGAGGATAGCTCGCTACTGAAATGAGCATAGCGCGCATCCTAAAATTAAGCCATCCAGTCTCTCTCAACATAACTACGCAAGCATCAACCAATGGCCAACCTGTTTGAGCGTTGATTAACCGCTCAAATCGCGTTGCAGACCAATCCTCTTCTCTGAGCCCATTGAAACCCTTGTTCATATTAAGAAACTCTATTTCTGGCTCAGTTTCTAACTTTTGTATAAAGTGACAATGCCAATGGAGTCTACTTAAAAAATTATTAAGACCTCTTTTTTGATAGGACTGTCCAGACCCACTTTGAATCATTGCAATAGTTGCTTGCACGACCTCACGCATACTAAGACATCCTAAGCTTAAGTAAGGCGAGAGCCGCGAACAAGCCGAAGTCGCTTTAAGAGGAGAGGAAATTCCGCCAACATAAGTTGCGCTTCGTTCGTGAAAAAAAGAAGATAATAATTGAAGGGCCTCAGATCTCCCTCCTCGCTGGCGGCCGGGGCAGGCTTCCCTACTTTGCAACCAGTCCTCTACGCTGGGCCAACGCTCACTTGGAAAGAGGTTATGCAAAAATACTTGATCAGTACCTAGAACATCGGAGTCTTTTATTTTGTACTGTTGTTCACCCATCAAACGATCCCACTGCGTACTCCAAGAATTACGGGATTTAAGTCCTCTAATAACACCGTGTTGACGGTATTCAAACCAAGATATAGACATTGATCTTAGCCAATCCTTGACCAATAAGTCACGCTTGTAGGTTAGTAAGTTACCCGTCTCTTGGGTTGAATGAACGCTTGTAAAAGGTTGGGTTGCGTAAAGCTTTGATAAAACCTCAGTCACCTCACCAGTGATCAAAGTTAGATTTAGCCTTATAGATTTCAAATCTCGAGCTAAATCTAGTAAAGATTCCTTTAGAAAATCAATCTGTCTTTTTGAAGTGTCTGCGCCTCTCCAGTAGGAGGGCTCCAAAATATACAGACAAAGTACAGGACCTTGTTGCAGCGCTTTATAAAGGGCTTCATTATCGTGAACCCTGAGATCGCGCTTAAACCAGACTACAGAATATGACATGATAGCTAACTAAGACTAAGAGTCCAATCCGTAAACTCTTTTGTAAGAGTGAGCGGCCACTCCATTTTTTAAGGCTTCTCTAATTGGAATGGCCATAAGATTTACGCTTGTTGTTAGAAAGAGTTTCTCCATAGGAGAAGGAGCCTCTTTATTTATGAAGTTTAAAGCCCAATTGGGTAAATTTGCAAATCCTGCACGGCTGATCAGTAATGTAATGGGCTTAGTATGAATGGGGCTAGGAAAGTTTGTCAAGAGATCGATAATTGTTTTAGCTCTTTCCCCGTATTTCAATTCGTTGAAATAACTCAACATTTCACGCTCTGTGTCAACTAGTGATGCAGGCAGACCAATTGCACCCATCATTTCACCTAAAACCTTCATTTCTTTAAAATACTGATCTTCCTCTAGAGCAGTTAACCTTGGGCTACAGTATTTTTGAAATGCTTTTAAAAAACTGTAGGTCTCGGTGATATGAACCCATTTAAGTAAATTGGGATCAGCTGCACTGTAAGGCCTTCCTAGCTCATCTATACCGTTGACGTGTTGGTGTATGTTGTTGACTTTATCAATGATCTTTAAAGCCATCTCTTTTGGACCATATGTCGTAGCAGCAATAAAGTAGGCTGTACGTCCAAGCCTACCCTTTAAATCTTGTCTAAAGGTGGAGTGATCCCAAACCCCTGCTAAAGCCATTGGATGCAGGGCTTGTAAAGCGAGGGAGCCGATACCACCGATCATCATGGATACGAAATCACCGTGAACTCGCCAAACCATTGAATTAGGACCAAATAGGCCAGGGTCTCCTTTGGGCGTTAGAAAGGCAACGGGGGGACCCGAGCCACCACCAACCATTTCTAAAATACTTGCTCTCATTGCACTGCGAATCGAGTCAATCATGATATTTGTGAGAAATGCCTGAAAATATAAGCTGATTAAGGGGTTAAATTACATTAAACAGTCGTTAACATAAAATGATGAATAGATTTTAAGTTATTGCGATTACTTTCAACGAGCCAATTATTTCAGCCCCAAGTTATGAACATAAATACGGATTACAACAAGCGAGTAACTATAAATCACAATGATTTGCCTTGGATACAAAGTCCACAGACAGGTATTGAGAGGCGGATGCTTGAGCGCTTAGGAGGCGAAATAGCCAAGGCAACTTCAATAGTTCGCTACGGCTCTAAATCTAAGTTTCCTCTTCATACACATGAGTATGGAGAGGAGATTTTAGTTTTAGATGGAGTATTCAGCGATGAAACAGGAGATTACCCAGAGGGTACTTACATCATGAATCCGCCGGGCTCATCGCACACCCCATTTAGTGATTCTGGTTGTACGCTCTTTGTGAAGCTCCGACACCTGGGATCAAATAAATCTGAACGAGAGGTAATTGACACTAAAACTGCATCTTGGTACCAAGGAATGGTGCCAGGTCTCAGTGTTATGCCACTTATGACGCAAGGAACTGGGTCAACCCTAGTTAGATGGGCTCCACAGACTTACTTTAACCTGCACAGGCACTACGGAGGCGAAGAAATATTTGTAGTTGAAGGAGTCTTTGAGGACGAGCACGGCATTTACCCGAAAGGGTCATGGATCAGAAGCCCTCACATGAGCATGCACCAACCCTTTAGCAAACAAGGGTGTACCATCTTTGTTAAAACCGGGCACCTTCTCAGCTAATTAAAGAATGAAATTTCTTATTTAGCACCTCTATTTCTATTTAATTGAAGGGAATTGTTTTATGAGTGATACGGATGAGAGATGTTGCGGAGCCGATGTCTGCATTATTGATGAGTCTGGACGTTGTTGGTGCGGTCAAGTCTGGGACGGGGAGAAAATGGTGATGCCTGCTGAAACAAAAGATTCTGAGACAACTCAAAATAATACTCCTGAAAAAAATAGGAATATACAAGTCAACTAGCACGGCTCATTAAATATTTTTAAATTACTTTTTCAATTGAATCCTAGAGCCATTTATAAATGAGATCTAGAATTCATAATGCAATCTTAGACTTACAACATTCACCGGCCCTCTTGAGGCGTTATAGGCTGGATTGGCGATCCGCTGAAAATCAGTAGAGAGATAAAGTCCTTCAATTAGTTTGGCACTGTAATATGTTTCCTGAATTTGTTCTGGCTTATAGACAATCGCGCCGTCACCGATAAACATTGTTACCCCCCCTTTCTTTAGATACTGCACCTCTGAATCGGAGATGGCATTGATTGCGATAGCTACCCCCCAAGTATCTGCAGCTCGTCCCCATTGACTTCCTCGAATGCTAGCACCAAGATTAACAGAGCGTCCAACATCTAAGGTTTGAGTTTCAGTTTGATCGTTATTCCAACTCCACCTTGCGAAGATTCCTATATCGCTGTTGATAGCTTGCTCAGCGTTTAAGCCATAACCAAACATAGATCTATTTGGTATGCGAGAAGTTAAGATATTTGGTACGCCATTGTTAATTTCACCCTGCGTAATCGCGTCTTGATATGAAGCCATATAGGCATGCTGTTTAAATGTGATAGCCCTTAATTTCCCTGGTTGATCCGCCCATTCGTGAGAACGAGTTATTTCAATTTGATCAATGTAATCCTTTGATAGCGTGTAATCCAACTGCATAATATTAGGACTTGTTGGCATGGCCAACCTTCCACCTCTTATGATCCAGTTCTCACGGTATAACTCAGAGATAAGACCATATGTGAATCCTCTGGCATCTCCAGCGAAACCCAAAGCCGCACTTGAGAATGTTGAAAAATTCAAAAAATGTAACCTAGGATCATGACTATATGTATTCGAATCAAAGAAGTCGAGCGAAGCAACCTTACCGAATGTAAATACCAGTCGGTTTTTATCAACTGCCCCCGCTAACTGATTATTAACTCCAGCTTCAATCCACTCCTCCCCTCCTCCCAAGTTAACGGTTTGACGGACAAAAGCTCTTGCAGAATAAATGACAGCAGGTATATAGATCCCTTTTTGCAATTCTCCGTTTTGAAAGCCACCTAGCCCTACTAAAGCATTTGAAAAGGGCGTTCCCTCAAATAACTCTGTGTTGTAGTAAGCCTCAGCTCCAGTCCAAAGACGAGTCCCTAAATAAGCAGTGATGCTGCCAGTAAAAGCTCTGTTGCTATCTCCCTGACTTTGATTCATTAAACTGTTAGGGCCTGAGTATGGGGAATAAAAATTATTCTTTCGCTGTTCAATATAAGTGCCTTGTGCGTGAAAGCTCCAATTTTCTGTCGCTTGAGAGACATCCCCAGCAATGTTTAGAACTGCTATATCTTTATTTAAATTTAATTCCAACTCGTCAGATACAAAAGCAGTTTTAGTTTGTGCAAAAGAACAATTGCTAATAATTAGTATTCCAATAGTAAATATCGCTAAAGTATTTTTCACTTTGACCTTTAAGAACAACGCCATTTTTTAAGTATGTGAACCAACACACTGATTTTTCTAAGTAGTAATAATTCTACACCACTTAATGAGAATGATTATCATTTGCGTTGAGAGACAAAATTCAAAATTTAAGTTGATTGATTAATACTATAAAGTTAATTTAGAAAAATAAATTTAATATATTA
>CAIRBP010000051.1 GCA_903876885.1 uncultured Burkholderiales bacterium
TAGGATGCTTGGTCTGCAAGACGATGATCCTAGGGTTAATCCAAACGGGGGTGCTATCGCTCTAGGACATCCCTTAGGAGCTAGTGGAGCAAGACTAATTATGACTGCAGTGAATCAACTCCACCGAATTTCTGGAAAATATGCGCTATGCACGATGTGCATTGGAGTGGGGCAGGGAATAGCGTTGATAGTGGAGAGGATTTAATATTACTCTTCAAAAATTAGTTCAGAAATAAAAAAGAGCCCAAAAGGGCTCTTTTAATTTTCAACGCTATGAACTAATATTACTTAGTAGATGATGTTGTTGTAGATGTAGTAGAAGAGCTCTTGTTAGCTGCAACTGCTGCTGCAACCGCTGCTGCTGCAACTGCTGCACCAACTACGCCTGCAGTAACACCACCAGCTGCCGCTGCACCAGCAGCACCGGCACCAGCACCTGAACTAGAGGCAGCTGCTGCGTCAGTTTGAGCGAAGGCAACTGGTGAAAGAGCTAGTGATAAAGAAACTAAGAGTGCAGAAGTTTTGATCATGATGAATTATCCCAAGTGTTGAAAAAATCTTTTATTCGTAAAACAAGTTACCTTGCTTGCTAAGTATTCTATATGAATTGAGTTCTTTTCTATTGAATTTATAAGTCTTAAACATAGGGTTGTGTATAAAAGACAACTTACTATGCCCAAGACTGGAAAGGATCAATTTATTTATTATTTAGTACTACTTTAAATTATTATTTAATTTAAAATAATTACTTAAGCATAATAAAATTCTTTTAAATATAAGTAAATTGAATTACTTTAAGGGTAAGAAAATCATGGATATGTAAAGATTCGGTATTTTAGAAGCCCTAGCCTAGAGTTGAGTTGATACCCACTTTTGCATTTTAAATTGAACTAATCCTCTGTAAATTAGGGTGTAAACGGTAGCAAAAATAACCATACTGATCAACAAAGCTAAAGTGCTCTTAGAGAAAACACAAGCAAAAAAAGTTGGAACGGCGGTAAGTATCCACAACACTACGCTGACCTTTGCATTTGAGAAATTTTTATTTGCTATTGAGGATGCTTGGCTACCTTTAGGTGCAAATAACCTTCTGTAAAGCATCGTGTGAAGGTGAAGTGCGTCAGGATGATTAAGAGGGTGAGTACGCACAAATTTTCTTCTGTACATACTAAAAACTGTTTCAACTAATGGGTATATGCCGATCAGAACTGGAGCCATTGGCGAAATTTCGGGCGATCTGTAAGGGATTAATAGACCTAATTCAACCACGCAAAAACCGATTAAGTAGGCACCTGCATCTCCTAGGAATATTTTTCCGTAAGGCCAGTTCCATACCCAGAAACCTAAAATTACAAACAGTGTGAGAAGGCAAAGTCTCAGAACAGACAAGTCATTAACGCCGTAACTAAGAACTGCGAGCCCAGTCAGCATGATCATGACCGAACCGCTCGCTAGTCCGTGAAAGCCGTCAATAATATTAATCGCATTCGTAAAACCCGAAACTACAAGAATAGTTAACAAGGTCATAAAGAAGGGAAGGTTTAAAAGAAAATCTAAAGGGGGGATATCGGTTCTTGTCACACCCACGTGCAAAATCCACAAAATGAGAAGTGATGAAAGGGAGGCCATCAGCAGTCGTGTAGAGGGGTGAACACGGTGGGTAATATCCTCTATCAGACCACTTGCAAATACAGGCATTGAGCCGAGTAACAAGCAAAATCCAAGGATAGCGTCGTTAGGATAAATATTTTTACTAAGAAAAACCCCAAAACATAGCCCAAGAAAAATGCCTACCCCACCCAGTCTAGATGTGGGTACGGCGTGCATCTTTTGAATCCCCGATTGCTTGTCTAGTCCGTACCGAGAGATACGTTTTGTAGCAAGCATCCCAACAATCAGAGCGCATAGCATAAAGCCTGCAATGTATTGATAAATAAAGTCAAATGCTGGCATCAAAAAA
>CAIRBP010000052.1 GCA_903876885.1 uncultured Burkholderiales bacterium
CTCCAGTATCAACTCCTCCAACGTCTTACTCAGGAGTATCTCTCTAGGCGGTAAAGGCGTACCCTGTTGTTTGATCTGCTCCAAGTGCTCTTTAGCGCGTTGGTTAACCTCAAGGTTCGTAATTGGCTCGCTATCGACAATTGCAACAATAAAGTCTGAGTACTCCTTCTCAGCCTCTGCACTGGTTGTTGCTTGCTCTAGCAACGAGCCTGGGCCCGGTGACCCCTCAGCTGCAGCGTCCTCGCCCCTCACAGAGCTAGGCTGGGCGACCGGGCGAAGTCCTGATTTACCAGAGTTAGCACTCCCCGTCGCGGACGAAGCCGACCCTGATAAACCGCCGCCCCCCCCTGGGGTAGCAGTTAAGCCCTGCAACTTCAGACCCTGCGCGCCTAGATTTTGATGGGAGCTCATCCAAAGCGAAGCAATCAAAATCGAGATACGTGTTAATTTGTTTTTATTCATTTGTTTCATCAATAATTTGCATAACGACTTGGGTCGGCAAGTGGATCTCTCAAGTTTTGATATCTAGGTATGTTTTGTTTGAGGGAGGATAATGGATTTGATCCCACTCGGGAAATACCGTCAAACTCGATCTGGAACATGATGCGTTGATTGTTGGTTGTTGCAGTGATTTGTAATCTCTCCAGCACTACTCTTCCAAGCCAACATCCCGCGTCATATTCCAACCCTACGATTGCATCACCAATTTGTCCCGTGTCTTTGTTATAGTTTATCCTGCCAACGGTATACCACCGATCTTCACCCAAACCGCGACCCGGACCTAAATCACGTCCCCGATCCCCCCATAAATCATTGATCGGCCACTGCCAACCCGTATCAAGCATATAAGCACCAAGCTGTCGATCAAACCTGTAGCCCCCTGTTACTAATCTGTAGTTGCTGGGGTTGTACCTCAAGTTTCCGGAGGATAGATCTGATTGAGACGTTTGAGGGTTGTATTCATAGGTGGAGTCAATCTTCCATCTCTCATTCATATTAACCGTGCCACCCACCAAAAAGTCGCTCAATCGCCCCGTAGAGGGATAGGGTGCTGTAGGTAAATAAATATCTTGATTGCGCAGTTGAATACGCTGTGCTACGCCTAAACGTGCAGCCTCAAATCCGGTATCCGCGTCTATTAATCTGGATGTTCCGCCTAGAGTTAGCATCTTTGTATCTGATATGCGGTCATTACCTGAGAACGCGTTTTCAGTAAAAATAGAGGCAAAGTTAAAGTCGTATGTACTTGAGTCATAGACGGGTAAATTATTTTGATCTCGGTACGGCGTGTATACAAAAAATCCCCTTGGCTCCAAGGTCTGTGTCCACGCGCGTCCGAGAAAATCAAAGGGCCGCTCAAAGTTCAACACGCCGTCTAAACTGAATGTGGGCACCGTGACATTTGCAGCTAACAATCCCTTGGTCGTGGGGGCATCAAACTCGTAAGAACGTGAGTGAAGCATGAACTTTGGCGTTATATATCCAAACTCATTCATCATTGGGTAGCTGACCTGTGACAACCCAAAGACGCGCTGCGCGTTGGGTTGGCAATCTACTGTGGCCTGAACACAAGAGTAAGTTCTATCGGATTTGAACTGCGTATAGTCTCCCTCTACAGAGACGTTCAAGCCGTTAATGTTGTTCAGCAACAGTCTTGAGTTCAGCTCAGGCAACCTATCATAGGGGGGGGTAATCGGTGTCTTTGCATCTTGCAAGGTTTGCCATTTTAAGGATCTCACAAACGTCGTTACGTTTTGTGCAGCCCAACTCACGTTAATATCGTTTGGCAGTAACTGCTGCGAAAGCAGGCCCGGGGCTCTGGGAAAGTCTTGCCAATAAAAATCATCGCTCACCCGGTTAATATTTAGCGAATAATTCAACCGCCCACGCGAAGCATCACTAAAGTTTGTGCCCCCTAAGTGTTGTTGGCTATACCCCCAACGGTTCGTGTCCCGCAGCGGATCGTTGGCCATATAGTCATAATAAATTTGACCTTTTTCCTCTCCTTTACTGCCCTCCAAATACCTAAATTCAGTCCCTATATCCGTACCCCGTCTACTCCAGTAGGTTGGTGTAATCGTTGCATCGCGGTTGGGTGCGATATTCCAGTAATAGGGCTGGCTGACTTGGATTCCGCTGATATTATCCACGCCGACAGTGGGGGGCAAGAAACCGGATTTACGCTCGTTGGTCAGTGGGAAACTAACGGCAGGCAAAGGCACGTTTGGAAAGTCTTTTAAAACAAGTGTGGCCCCTTGCGCGTTGCCCTCATTGGTTTGGGTGTCTAAATTAAGTGTCTCCGCCCTTAGCAACCAAGCCGGCGCCCAACTAGGTCCGGGCTTTGCCTGGCAGGTCGAGTAAGTTGCTTTGTGAATAACGGCTCGCTTATCGTCTATAAAATCAATTTTTTCTGCTGTTCCGTACGCTTGGTTTTTTACCAACCTGAAATCTGTTGCTAGAAAAAATCCTTGAAAACTATCTACCTGCAAATCAAGCAAGGTGCCTTTAAATATATTCCCTGCTCTGTTAACCGATACCGCCCCTTGCGCGTTGAGCTTCTCGGTCAGGCTTGAGTACTGAACATGATCAGCTTTGACTAAAGTGTCACCTCTTCTAAAGACTACACTCCCGTCTAATTGAGTTTGCCCTTGTGCCTGCCCCTGAATGAAATCGCTTTGCACATAAACGGGTAATAATGACTCGGAGTTACTGGCACTCTTCTCCCTCAACTGAGTGCTTGGCTTTAAAACAAGTGGTTGATTCCTTGACTCTTGTTTTACCCGTCCGCCCGCATCTAAAGGAGTCGTTTGTTGGCTGGCCTCTAAACTAGGCGCCTCTTTTAACGTCAAGGTCTGCGCCCACAGTCCATGCACGGACGTGAGTATTCCCAAAAAAGAAAGAATTCTGCAGAAAAATGACATGAAATGTTTATGAATACTTAAGCAAACGCTCTTCTTGCATTAAAGTAAGAGCAGATTTGTAGAATTCAGATTATCCCTGAGCTTTTTAGAAAAATTACGCATTTATTCCTATATGTCCGCCAATAATCCCGACTTAACACCGATCCCCTGGTTAGATTCTGCACGTCAACAGCTTTTCACAACTTGGCTTGACTCTTGTGCCACAACGTTTGAGCTTGATTTAAACACACTCACCCTTGCCTCTGCAGATGCAAGTTTTAGACGCTATTTTCGTTTATTCAGCAGCAAAGAGCCCACTAAGTCCTACATTATCATGGACGCCCCACCAGATAAAGAGAACTGCGACGCCTTTATCTCCGTTGCCACTCTTTTAAAGAACGCAGGTCTTTTGGTCCCCGAGATCCTTCACTGGAGTCCAGATGTAGGATTCATGTTGATAACTGACCTTGGCACCAAAACGCTGATGCAGCACATTGGAGCGGACTTAGATCTCTCCATCCCTTACCTAACCCCACCCCTAAAGCCTTTTATTCAATCCATAGATTCGCTAGTACTTTTACAACACGCGAGTACCCCGGGCGTTCTACCCGCCTATGATGAAGCCCTCCTGAGCAGAGAACTAAGCTTATTTCCTGAGTGGTACCTGTCCAAACATAAAGGTATTTCGCTCTCCACTGAACATCAAAATACGCTTGATAGCAGTTTTAAACTCATCATTAAATCAAATCTAAGCGCCCCAAACGTTTTTGTACACCGAGACTTTATGACTCGCAATCTAATGATTTCCGCTGATCCAGATGAGACGCGTTTAGGCGTTCTTGACTTTCAAGATGCCGTCATGGGCCCAATTACTTATGACATAGCCAGCCTAATGAGAGACGCTTTTTGTACGTGGTCTGAGGAGTTTGTATTAGACGTAACCGTTCGGTACTGGGAGCGAATCCGCTCAACCGGCATCATTGATGGCAACGGATGGTCTGAAGACTTTGGTGAGTTTTGGAGGGCCGTTGAGTGGATGGGCCTTCAAAGACATTTAAAAGTGGCTGGAATATTTGCGCGACTAACGCTTAGAGATCACAAGCCCAAATATTTAGCCGATACGCCAAGATTCTTAAATTACATCAGAAACACGGCCCAAAGATACAGAGAGTTGTTTCCACTTATCAAAATGATTGATGTGCTTGAAGGTACTACACACGATCAAGCTTTCTCATTTGGTCGCCTTTAATATGACTGTGCCCCGTATATTTTGTAATTCCAATCTATCGGTTCAAGATAGATTAGAGTTGCCCCCTGACGCGGCACGTCACGTCCAAGTCCTTCGCCTACAGCCTGGATCAGCCCTCACTTTATTTAACGGCGAAGGCGGTGAGTTTGAGAGCGAAATCTTAGAGATGACTCGCAAAGACGTCATTGTTAAAGTTATCGCATTTAAACCGATTGAGCGCGAGTCAACCCTTGCCGTTCATTTAGCTATAGGTATGCCCGCTAACGAGCGTATGGATTGGTTGGTTGAAAAATCCACTGAACTTGGTTTGAATAAACTCACTCCCTTAATGACTCAACACAATGTTGTTCGGTTAAATCAAGAGCGTGGTGATAAAAAACTTATTCACTGGAACTCAATCGCATCAGCCGCCTGTTCGCAGTGTGGGCGCAACCGAGCCCCCCTCATCGATACACCCACCTCACTCACACCTTGGCTTAAGTCGCTCCCCAATTCAGATCCAAACTTGTCTCTCAGATGGTTTTTTTCGCTGGAGGAGGGCGCAGCACCACTGCACAATCAATTCGAGCGGGTTTCGTCGTTACTGACTAAACCCGCTAGATCGGTCCTAATTGCTTTTGGACCTGAAGGGGGTTGGAGCGCACAGGAGGAGTTGCTTTTAAAAGATCATTCGTTTGTGCCGCTGAGTCTTGGTGAACGCACGCTACGCGCAGAAACCGCAGCAATTGCAACGCTTGCTGCGTTGACCCTCTTGTTTTAAATTTTTTCTATTTTGAATACTGCCGTTGGAGCCATTAAATTTGGCCACAACCGAACTTGCTCGGCCTCTTTAATACCAAACGAGTCGAGTATTCTGATATTGTTTTTATTGGCAAGTTCGCCAAAATCAGCAAACGTGCCGACCCTTATATTGGGGGTGTCATACCACTGGTAGGGAAGTCTTTTCGTAACGGGCATGCGCCCGCCCAATATACTTAAGCGATTTGGCCAGTGACCAAAATTAGGAAACGCAACGATACCCAGTCTTCCCACGCGAATAGTCTCTAACAACATCGTCTCAGCGTTTCTCAAGTGTTGCAACGTGTCTATTTGCAAAACCACATCAAATGACTGGTCTGCAAACATTTTTAAGCCCTCATCCAAGTTCAGTTGTACAACTTGAACATCTGTTTGCACACAGGCCAATACATTTTTATCATCAATCTCAACACCATAACCCGTACAGTTTCGATGCGTTTGTAAGTAACTCAGTAATGAACCGTCCCCGCATCCCAGGTCTAGTACGCGACTGTTTTCAGGAATTAATTGAGCGATACACTCAATAAAGGCTTGTTTATTCATACTCGCCCACCCACGTAATTTTTTTACTAATTCCCTCAAAATACGCACGCACCAAGGAGATGTATCGCTCATCTTCTAGTAAAAAAGCATCATGCCCGTGAGGGGCGTCAATCTCTGCATAGGTGACCGCTCTCTTGTTATCAATAAGCGCCTTTACGATTTCTCGACTTCTTGTGGGGGAGAAGCGCCAATCGGTTTTAAAACTGACTACCAAAAAATTAGCCTTTGTTTTTTCAAGCGCTCGTGTCAAATTGTTGTTGTGCGCCTTTGCTGGATCAAAATAATCAAGCGCGCGCGTTATAAGTAAATATGTATTGGCATCAAAGTATTCACTAAACTTTTCTCCCTGATACCTGAGATAGCTCTCTATTTGGAACTCTACATTTTGAGTCGAAAACTGAATCTCTTCGTTCTTCAGTGATCTGCCAAATTTCGAGTTCATGACATCATCACTTAGATAAGTAATATGTCCAACCATTCTGGCAATTTTTAATCCTCGCTTAGGTACAACACCGTACTCATAAAAATGACCCCCGTGAAAATCCGGGTCATTGACAATTGCTCTTCTTGCTACTTCGTTAAACGCTATATTTTCAGCATTCAAATTAGGTGCGCTCGCAATAACAACCGCATGGGCTACTCTATCTGGGAACTCTATGCTCCAACTAAGGGCTTGCATCCCACCCAAACTCCCACCCATAACCGCAGTTAATCTGTTTATCCCCAAAGCACTGATAAGCCTCTCTTGAGAGTGGACCCAGTCCTCAACCGTTAAAACAGGAAAATCTGCGCCCCATACTTTTTGTGTTTTTGGATTTACATGCATCGGGCCTGTAGAGCCAAAACAAGATCCCAAATTATTTACGCCTATGACGAAAAATTTATTTGTATCTACTGGCTTATTTGGACCAATCATACTGTCCCACCAGCCTACATTGTCTGATCCGTCCCCCGCATAAACACCTGCTACATGATGAGAGGCATTTAGCGCATGACAAATTAATACAGCGTTGTCTTTGTTATTATTGAGCTCACCATACGTTTCATAAGTAAGGTGATACTGCTCAAGACTCTCTCCAGAACTAAGGAGCAGTGGCTCAGCAAAGTGCATGATCTGCGGGATCGCAATAAAACTCATATTCTGATTCCCTGCATTTCTTAAATCCCACTCTTTCTCAATGGTCTAATTTCCTTAATTGAGCGAGTATATCAACGCCTGTTTCGGTGAATAATCCTATACTATTAAGGCTTTCGGGA
>CAIRBP010000053.1 GCA_903876885.1 uncultured Burkholderiales bacterium
AAAGTAAGCAACCGATGCACCGATTCCGTTACTGGTATAAGTTTTTCCTGTGGAACTATTAGATGAAGAGTAGCTATAGGCTGCTTTCAAAGCAAATTCTTTGCTTACAAAGAATCTTACTCCAGTTGAGAGTTGTGTAGCTGTCCCCGATGTCAATGCAACGCTAGAGTTTGTAGTCTGGTTTTGATAATTCTCAAAACCAATTCCAGCGGCTAGTTCTACATTTTGCGTGACTAGCGATCTCAAACCGAAATTGACGGACGCACCGTTTTGAGTAATTCCTACATAACCTGCTTCAGTTACATTTGTTGATGAATAATCAACAATAGTCGTAAAATCCGTTGTCCTTGATAAACCGTATCTGTAGCCTATTCCAGCATCAGCACCACTGTATTTAACCTGCGTTACACCTGGTGGACTGAAAGTAGCGTTATCAACACCTCCTCCCACAAAAATATTGTCACTTATCAAATAACTTCCACTAATACCGGTACCGTTCATTTTCTGACTATATCCGCTTACCGAGTTTGACGAAAATCCGAGTCCTATTGAGTTGTACTGAAGATCAGAATCGTCTAAAGCGTAGGTACTGCTCATTCCCAGAAGGAGTGAACATGCTAATAGATATTGAATTTTAAGTTTTGTGTTTTTCATGACTACTTTCTAAAAGTTATTTTTTATAAACTGTGAGTGGAATATCAGTGCTAATCTCTTTGGCTGAATCGTTATTCTTGCCCGGTTTGTAGACCTTTAGCGTGCTTGGATCACCCACCCCTGCTGCCTCTTGCTGTTTGCTAGAGAAGATGCTGCTTAAGCCAGTTTCCTTTTTGTTTAGATTAGGGAGTTGTTCATACAACTTCTTCTCTGCTTCTTGACCAAATGACACAAGAAGTTCTTTTGTGATTTTGTTAATCTTAGGTACATATTTAGCGTTGTACTTGCCTAGATACATATCTTGACCACTTCCCATAGCATTAAACGCAGCGCTCACCTCAAGCGTCTCTGTATTAACCAATGTGAAGTCAGCCAGGAGTGAGTACTCAAGTCGATATGCGTAGTCACTTGTTCCGGGAATCTGATCATTCGTGCTGCGAATATCTACGTTTATGATCGTTCCGTGCAAAACGTACTGAGCATCCCCGAAATCCCCTCTATTTATACGCTCCCGAAGATCAAAGTACTCGTCACCTTGTTTTTCCTTTGCGACATTAGGGGCTGATTGCACAACCTTGTAGCCTGCTTTAAGGATGGCGGCCTTAATATCAGCATTGATCCCGCGGATTTCTCCGTAAGAGATGGTTCTCTTAGTACCGAAGCTTCTTGAATAACTAGATTCAGAGTTAGCTGTAACGGTTGTAGCACCTGTGTACGCTACCGAATTCTGAGCTTGAGTGATACTACCGTCAACGGTTTGCCCGACACCCCCACCAGTTGGTCCAAAGTTACTGTTTCCGTTAAATGATCCCTTTGAACTTGCCTTTTCATCATAAAAGAAGTCTTGATATTCATTTTTGACAGAGAAATCAGTAACAGCAATGGAGTTGGGTATTTTGGGTCTGGGTGGAGAGGCTACTGTAGGGGCAGTAGCCAATTGTTGAAAACTCGAAGTTGTGGATGATGTTGTGCTTGTAGTTGTGCTTGTTGCTGAACTCTCAGATCCACCGCCAATAGTCATCTTGAAATCAACCGGCTCACCCTTTTTTACCGATGCAGCGGGCTGGATTTGAGGTTGAGCAATAGCGCTGTCTTGAGTTGCCTTGACTTCTGGAACCGTGGAGAGTGGGGCCAACTGTGTTGCAATTTGCGCATAAGAGGCCGACGAAAACACCATGCATATTGCAATCAACAACTTAATAGGCTCAGATGCTGTTGTGACTAGCGCATCTCGGGTTCGCACAGGGTCATGTTTTAACGAGTAGTTTTGCATATTCTTTGATGTTCAACCAATTAGCGAGTAGCCGTTTTGCGAATCTCTTTTTCGTCTTCCCACTCTATTTCTCCAGTCTCATTGTTGATAAGGCTTAAATGGAAGTTGTAGAACACATCCTTGACATCTTTAGTTTGTTTAACGATAGATCCAATAAAGCCCTCGACGCGAAATTTAGCTCCGTTCATATTACCCATCTTGGCCTGATTCTGTGAAGAGTAAAGCCCCGACTGAGTCTGACGCTTTAACTCATCAACCTGGTTTTGCATCTCCGATGTACTCACTGTAAATCTTACTCTGCCACTTTTTGTAAGTTGTGACCTGATTTTTGCAGTAATTGCACTCGTATCAATGTATTCAGAAGTTTTATTTTTGACATCATAAACAGTCACTCTAGGAGGCTCTCTTGAGTCAAGCACAACGCGGGACTCTAGTAACGAACGTGTCATGGCTTCTGCGATAGTTTGAAGGTCTGTTGAACCAAAATCTGTATTAACAGTTTCAACTCCCTTTGAATCACCGTACTTCACACTTGGGCTTGATGCACAACCAACGGTTAAAACCAATGCGCACATGGTGGCAAAAAAATTAATACGCTTTAAATTAAACATTTTTCTATTACCTTAAAAAATTAATCAGAACTTAACTCAAGACGAAAGGTCTCTGCTGCGGGACCTGGTGCAATACCGATCAAAACGCCTGACTGGCCACTGCCTACTGGAAGCGGCTTCCAAGCCTCATCCCCATAAACTTGGAATGCGTTTTTATCAATCCACATAAATCGGTAACTGATCGATTTCTTAGTTGACTTTACTAAAATTGTGGCCTCTGTCTTGAGTAAATTATTTACCTTAACACTTCGTAGGTCAAGGATCTTGACCTCATCGGTATTGCGCATTCTCACCGTCATCTCATCAATTGAGGGTGTTGAGTTACAAGCAGAAATTAAAATTACGCCAGCAAGTAAGCATGATTTAAGAAATGATTTTTTAAACATAATATGAATGGTCGAAAGATTTATTGAAGTGCATAACTATTTTGGAGAACTGTGTTGGATAAATTAAATGGGGTATCGCGGTTTGTGATTTTGTAATCACTCATTGCACCTGTAGCACCCATTGTTGAAACGATGGCACGTCCACCAAGGATTCGTACGTGTACGATTTGGTAATCTTGACCAAACTGCAAAGGCACAGAGAAATTCCCTGACGGTGTAGGTATAGAGAAATTGCGCTCACCCTTAGCCACACTTACTCTACCCATATAGATCGCGCTCGGCAGCGTTGACCACTGTCTAACATCGGCACTTCCAACGGATAAAGCCATACCAACCATTAGGGAGGCTAAAACACCGGCATTTTGATTGTTATTTTTTGCAGCAGCCGCTTGTGCAGCTGCCTGAGCAACGAGTTGAGTCACCGCTTGCGTAGTTGCTTTTATTAAATAGCCAGGCATATCATCTTTGAGTTGCCTACGCGACATAGCGTCTAAGTTTGCAGCTTGGTACAAAATGACACTTTGTGCACCGACATTCACAGATCCGGGGTTATAGACTGGAGAAGGATTCTCAATTACCGGCAAATTAAAGGTTACTATCTTAGGACCCTGAGGTGTATTGAACGTTAAGTTAGATTTGTGTGAATTAATCCTTGGGATTGATCCCGTTTCAACAATAACCAATACATCTGAATTTGTCCTTCCACCTCTACGAACAGATTCCACGTTTTTGTCTAACAATCCTAGGCTAAGCTCAAAAAGACCGTTATTGGGCTTGAGTTCAAGTGCAGTTCTATACCCAGGAGCCGCCATACCGGCGTTCCCTTGTTGCTCAAAAATATAGCCAGCTAGGTAATGAGCCGCTGCATTTTGGTAGGCATTTTTGAGGCTACTGATCTCAACGGAATTAATAAGATTAACCGGATAACCGTTGACATTATCGATACGCGTATACGATTGAACCTTGTTTTTTCGTAATTCAGACTCTTTGTCACTAAGCGCAGCTACGCTTTTCTCATGCAGTTGGTTAATTATGCTTTCACGTTCTGCCATTTTTTTAGCTTCAACGGTTGCCAAATCCCATCGGCCAGCAAGCACGTGATTTAAGGCGAGCTCGTAGCTTAGTAGGCTTTTCTCGTAATCTTTTGGCTCATAGGTAGAGTTAGAACCAATAGAGGCAAAGAAGTAATTCAAAAAATCGCCCGTATTTTTCGCCAAATTGACACTCGCCTTTGCTTGCCAATCCTGAACTACAGAGTCAGCCCTTAAAAGTGATGCAGAACTCTCACTCAAGTTTTGAACGCCTAGATACTTAGTGATTTCACCCTTATCTAAATAGTAAGGGGTATCTTTTTCCTTTTTGTTTTTGTTAGCTTCTTCTAAAATGGAAAGTGCTGTTGGAACGTCCCCACTTCTTAATGCATTATTGGACTCATTGAGAGCTTTCTGGTTAACCATATTTGCACAGCCAGCTATAAAGCTAGTAACAAGGATCAATGAAACCAGATAATTAATTTTAGACATTAGAGTATTTACTTGATATTTAATAAATTAAAATTTGTATCCATAACTAATACCAGCGCCAGAGAGCGAATAGCCATTGTTATGAGCCCAGTTCATGTAGTCGATTTGTAAATATTGCTTTTTATCGTCGGTGAAATAGAAATTCATTCCGCCTCCATAAGCCAAATATGAACCTGTATAGCTTCCCGCATAACTAGTGCTTAAATTAAGCTCGTTCAGTCCTATCCTTGCAAACATCTCCAAATGATCATTAAGAGCTAATTTAGGCTTGATAAAGATACCGTCGAAATTAAGAGTGGTTGAATAATCCGTTGTACTGGTTGTAGCGCCTAATAGTTCAATGCCAAGGTGTTCGTTAACATTCCCTCCAAGGTAGACGGTGTAAGTTGAGCCTATGTTGTAAGAGTATTTGCCGTAATTGATATTCAAAGATGAGTAACCTGCCTGTAAATATATTTTCCCTGCTGCATCAATCGAAGAATCTGCCTTTGAATGAAAACTTATTACAGTCAAAGATAGTAAAAGTAGAGTTTTATAGATTGATAGCTTCATGATTTTTCTAAAAAAGTGTTTATATTAAATTTACTCTTCTCATGATATTGTGAAAGTTATCAAATCTCAAATATATTAACTGCACTTATTGCATGCAATAAATTGCATACATTTATTCAAATCATCAAAAGAATATGCAAAATTTGCACATGAATTTCTAAATTAATAGATGCAAATCTTGCACTTAATACATGCATATTATTTTGATGACAACAAAAAATTAAAGTTACGATTCATGCATGAGCAAAGAGAATCAAAGCATTAAAAGACTTTCCACATTTTTATATGAGCTTAGAGAGTGGGAAAATATAAATTTAAATTTGGGTAAGAACCCAATTTGCTTTGATCTATTTTTGTTCATCGCAAAAAGTCATTATTCGGGCTTGAGCATTAATTCCAAAAATCTTCATAACTCAATTCAATACAGCCAAAGAAACATTGCTTACACTGTTAGTAAATTCAAGAACTTGGATTTGATTTATTTTGAAAAAAATCCTGCAGACAACAGAATTAAAAATATATTCCCTACTATCAAATTTTGCAAACTTTTTGAAAAATATGCTGACTTTATTAACTCAAATTTAACAAATGAACTGCGTCACTATTAATTAATTCTCACCTAAATTTCGAAATACTCAAAATGAATCAATTTAAATTATTGCTGTGCGTTGCTGCACTCGCGCTGTTGAACGGTTGTAATACGCCTGCAAAAGTAATTAAGGTAGATGAACAAACTCAAAACGATATTTTTAGCTTTCAATCTAACCCAAGCGCAGCAAGAATTTATATATTTACTGGAAAGATAAAAGGTAGCCTATTCAATTCCAACCATTCCTTTCCAGCAGATATCTATGTAAACACAGTACAGATAGGTTCTATTAATAAAGAAAATGTAATGTACTTTGAACTAAACCCAGGGAATTATGATTTTTCCTGGATTCCCAGAAATACGGATCTGATCGTTAAACAGTCGGTTTCACTGAAATCAAACTTTGATGTATTGCCAGGACAAATTCTCGTGCTGAGAGGTGATTATGACTATGGAGGATCTAATTTTGGTTTGATTGGAGCAATGATTAATCGTCCCACTACATTTATTGTTGCCGCCCTGCAAGAGGATATATTAAAAAAGAAAGTTGTTACTCCTCAAACATGTGACGCTAGTCTTTGTATCAAGTAAATCTATTACTAAAAGCTGAGTGTGCGAATTTCTAGAACCCTTAGATTACAGTTAAGTAAACTCATTTTTTTGATTATTACATTCTTGCTTTCTTCCTGTGGAGGCGGAGGCGGAGGAATTGCTACTGCGATAAGCGTGGCTGAGACAGTTGCAGGAATCTATACAGGCGTATCTGATCAAGGAGTAATCTCATATTTTGCATCAATAGGTGATGGCGTAACTTACTCTATTGACCTTAGCGCTGATACATTAACTTCAGCTGCTTTAGCAGCAGCTCCAAATGTTGCCAGTAATGCCTTTGTTGCCGCAAATGCAAATATCATTAATTTTGGCAGTCAATCATCAACGACGAGCTCTATTGCGGGTACTATAAATTCACCGAATTCCATTACTACGGTAAATCATACAACTGGAAATTCAGTTAATTACACTTTAAATACAAATTTTAATTCAACAGCATCTCTGACCTCAATAGTAGGAAACTATACGGGTTGGGGCATAACCAAAACTACTGCAGCACAAACTTATACAGTTACAGTAAATGGATCAGGAGCTTTTACGGAGTCCATTCCAGGATGCAGTCTTTCGGGAAACTTCAATACGGTACCCGGCTATAACTATTACTCAGTTACTGCTATTTTTAACGGTTTAGGCTGTGCGCTAGGTAACGGCACGACAACCTCAGGAATTGCTTTTTTAGATCTAACAGGACATTTAGTCGCCTTGGCATCTAACTCTAGTAAAACTGATGGATTCTTTTTCTACGGAACTCCTACAGGCGCAGCAGGCTCAGCTACGGCATCATTTCCAGTTCAATCCGCTATTAAAAACTACAACCAATCATCCCCTATCATTCGATTTAATGTTACAGGAGGTTGCTTGGGTTATTTCTACGCAACACAAGCAGCTCCGGTTTCTACTATTTTTAATGGAACAGCTGGATTTTCAGTTTTTAGAACTCTTAATCAGTATTTATACAATTGCACGCCTGCTTCAGTTATTGAGACGGATTACAGCTACTACGATTCAAACTATATTCCACTAGGATTTTCAATTGCAAGTGACACTGCAACTCCAGCTGCTCCATTTGGAATATATCTAACACCAGCGACCATTCCTGTCACTGTGCACGTGGGAGACAGTGGAAACATCGGCACGCTAACGTTATACACAGATGCTTCAAAAATTACTCTTGCAGGTACACGGACTCAGACTTATTCGGTTGCTGCAGAGACAACAACAACTTGTCTATTCTCTTTAACAATAAAGAATTACGATACAAATAATAATTTAACATTCACCGAAATTGACACTTACCGAATATCTACTGCTGGACAAGCATTACTGCTTAAAATGACTGTAACTTACTCAAACGGTTTAACACTCAATATGTACTAGCATGTGCATGATTTTTATATGCCTGCCATTGCTATCTCAGAGATGTATTTTCTATCGTCTTAATAAGGAAATGGTTGTTAGATAAATAAACTGTAACTAACATTGAACAAACAGCTAGTAGTCAAATTGCTACATTAATTTATTTGATATTTACATTTCGCTATAAGATTCGCGCATACATATTTACAGAAAATTTAGTTTCACGATTTAATAGACCTAGCTCACCTAATGAGCTATACGATCCGTTATCAATTTAGATATATGTATGTGCAAACAGTACTTATGAATATGCACTGTAAATACATACATTATTGTTGTTATTTTTATAAATTTATTAGCTAATTTAATGAGCTTTTGAGCTACTAGCTCATTCTATGATCTTGCCGCATTAGATGATCACCTCAACACCAATTAACAGGAGTTGCAGGTGGGAGTTCTTAAATATCCGTTTTATATAGCTTGCGTGCTCTTTGCAGTACTGACCGTTTATTCGGTTAGTACTGAGAAGCCAAGACAGTTCAAAGCAAAGCCAGTTGATGAGGCTGCAACTGCAAACGCATCTAAGCCAATGGCAGAGCTTTGGAATACAGACGACGCAATTACCTCAGCACTCTCCCCTAATCCAGCTAATTCTGTAAATGCAGCTAATAAATCGAACTCAGTAAATCCTGGAACGCAAAAACCTACTGATACTGCAAAAGGTAAATCAACACCTCCAACCCTTGCCGCTCAAACTAGCAACAACGTTGTGGTTGGCTACTCCAACAACGATGCAGGGGGCAAAATTGTTCTGACCTTAAATAAATGCGAGAAAGGACCGGGAACAATTGCTTACACCACAGCCTCTGACGGGCGGGTGGACTACGGGTGCTGGACCTTTGATGAACTCTACATCGTGATTAACTGGGACAAAGCAGGCGTTAATAACTACACCTATGACCGCTTCCTTGAGATCAATACCCATGAGCGCTTGACGTCCAAGCTCCTTTTCGCAGCTCAACTGAGCCAAATCAGCGCCGTAGCAACGCCGGTAACTGCTGTTACTACCACACCCCCTCCTACTACGTCAGCAGCAGTTGTAGGAGTAACGAATACAACCAAGACTTCTGGAGTAAAGAAATGACAAACATCCTATACACATCCTGTGAGGTACACCATGGACGCTAATGCAGTCAGAAACTTTCAACGCATGATCAACCCCGATGAATCTGAGCTCATCCGTCACGCCCGAACAGGTGAGGTAGACGGCACCAAGGAGTATCCACCTCTGAAAACCCAGGGTCTATCTGATCATGAAAAACAGATCATCTATGAGGGCAAGACCGAGTGGATGAAGTACACCTCTCTCATTGAGCAGCACAGGACTGAACTTGCTGACCGGATTCACCACCTGCAAAACCAGCATGAGAGTGAGAACCATACCGTCACCTCCACTCTTTCAGAGTCTTTGACCAAAGAGATTGAAGTGCTTGACCACGAACTAGGCACTCTCTCTGCTGAGTACAGGCACCACGAGGACGCAGCACTAATTGCCAAGGAAGAAAAGCACAAGATAGAGGAAGTGCTTGGAAGGCCCCTGCAGATCGATCACACGGATTTTTATATCCCAGCCCTTGTGATCCTGGCGATTGCGGAGGTTCCGATCAATAGGCTCGCGTTTGAACTCTTTTTTGAGTCAATGCCGCTTGTATCGCTATTGATCTCTGCAGCTATCGGCGGACTCCTTATATTCTTCGCTCACACGATCGGCGTTCTTATTAAGCGCCTTCAGTGCAAGGAGATCGAGATCAACCGTGACAACGTCTATTTGACGATCACACTACTTGCCATCCTCACCATGACGCTCATGTACTTCCTGGGCTTGATGAGGGAGAAGTGGGTGGATGTTAACGATCCTGCAGCACTGAACCTAGAGTCTTTCATTAATTCGGCAACGAATACAGACAAAGGCATCGCTGAGTCTTTCTTAATTGGGTCTAGAGGTTTTACGCTACTACTTCTAAACCTTGCTATTTTTACGGTTGGGATGATGCTGGCATTCCTAAGACACGACCCGCACCCTTTTTACGAGAAAGCAGTTAATGCGTATAACAAGGCGCAGGAAAAGTTCCTAACTTACAAGCGAAAGTATGAAAGCAGGAAAAATGACTTGGTCAGGATGCACAACAAGCGCTTAACTGAGAAACGAGCAGAAATCAAGATCATCGAGGACCAGATCAAAAGCTGTATCCGAGAGCTCGACGGTATTGATAAGAAGATATCAACAGACCGAAAGAACTTGATCTCTGCACTAGCAAGAAAGGTAATGGCTTATCAGCACTCTAACCAAAAGATCAGGAAAACTCCACCACCTGAGTACTTTAAGTCTGACTTGGTCCAAATGATTGAGGAGCTCATCTAAATGAAAACCTCTAACCAAACTTCAAATTCGAACTTAAACACAAATTTCAGTACAACCATCAGTAACTTCATCACCAATTTCTTTTTTGGACTGATCTTCCTTTGCTTGGCGATACTGACCCTCCCTTCATTTGCTGCGGATAAGTATTGCCAAAAGCCTGGACCCGGCGCAACAGGTGGCAAGACCTATGACATCCACATCTTTGGAAATACTTACAAAGATGCGAATGCCAAAACACAAATGGCGCAGGGGCTGACGGATCTCTTTAGAAGTCTCGCGGTTGGAGACCGCGTTAAGGTCTACAACCACAACGCAACGGGCTTTAACCTGAGCATGGATCAGTGTGTACCGGGTTGTCCTGAAGTGTCTTTTATGGACAGCATGCTTGGGGGATCTTGTTCCACAGAGGTAGCTAAGCGTGACCGTAAAACCTTTAACCAACGGTTTGCGCAAGCAGCGATGAGCGATATTAATAGAGACGGCTCGAGCTACGACATCTTCAAGTCCATACAAGACCTGAACGATGTCTACAAGGGCGAGAGAACGGACCATGTTGTGGCCGCTGCCATCTCCATGATTCCAGACGGGATTAATCCAACTGACCCTAACGCGTTCACCAAGTTTTACGTAACGACGGTTCCGAATTTAAACATTGCACTTGAGTTTCCACAGGTTTGCACCGTAGGCACTTCACCGAACTCTGAGGTGCTGAAGTTTTGGAAAGAGGTCTTTGCTCTAAAACATGTGAAGTTTGACTTCAAGCCTTGCAATAAAGAATAAGGAATGATCATGAAAAGAAAACTACTCAATCTCTTATTACCCGTAATGACTGCACTCATTAATTGCAATGTTTGCTTAGATTCTTACGCTCAGGATAAGGCAAACACTGGCGGTAATGTAAATGCTGATACCCAATTCCGAGAACTCTACCCCAAGGCCCTCTCGGGCGAACCTAACGCAATGTTTAGTCTGGGTAAGATTTACCTAGAGGGGACCTCCTCTGCGGGTAAAGATTCAGCTAAGGGGATGGACTATATCCAAAGAGCCTCTGGTGCGGGCAACGTTGCAGCGACCAAGTACATGATTGACGCCTATGAGCGCAGTGGATCAGAGAGGGCACTTGAGCTCTGCCAAAAGCTTCAACGGGCAGGAGACAAGTACTGCGACAAGAAGATGGAAACGCTTGTTGAACGCAGTATCCCTAAAACAGTTTCCCAAAGTAACTGCAAGAAGTTGAATGATCTCTACAACAGCGGTAACCAAGGCCCGGTGGTGAAGTCTGAGGTGACTGCATGTGTACTCCAAGGACTATCGACCACTATCCCATTCGATCAAGCGATGAGCAACCTAAGAGTTCAAGCTGCGGACGATCCCAAGGCATTTGCAAAGCTCATGGGATTTATGCTTAAAGCAGGCACACCGGAGTGGGATCCACTCTTTGTAGAGGAGAACCTCACAAAGGCAGGGCTTACCTTTAAGGACAAGGAGGTGAAGGAACTGTTCTTAAAGAACGATATCAGCTTTGACGGCTGCAGGAAGATGGACCGTTTAAGACGTGAGAACCTACGCCAGCGTCCCTCTGTTTGCAGGATGGCGGCAAAGAGCGGAGATGAGGATGCAGCGCTCTATGTGGGGGACGCATACCTGGCAGGTAAAGACTATTTCCCTGAGGACGCAGCAGAGGCCTCTTTTTATATCAAGGAAGCATCTCAATCCAAGAATCCAATTATCTCCAGTGAAGCTTTTGTGCTCCTCATGGATTTATACAAAAAGCAGGGCAAGTTCTATGAACATTTCTCAACCGTTAAACATGAGATCAAAGTCAATTCGCTTAATAAAACAGCGGCTTTTGCGAGCTTTGGTTTTGAAGCAGATTATTTAGCCAAAAATCACAGCGGCATGAGTTTGGACGACATTTTGGATTTAGTAGCGACTGCGGATAACAAGGACATAGATCAGTCGATTAAAAGTCGTATTGGCAGGACTGTGGATGAAGTGATCAAGGACAGGGGACGATTAATGCGCCCAATTGAGAAGGACTCCATGCTTGCTTACAAAGACCGTCTGCTCAGTCAAAAGGATAAGGACGAGATAGAGGCAGCGAGGCTTGCAATGCTTAGTCAAGTAACTGCTGTTAAAGCAGAGACACCTCGCGCAGAGGTTCCCCGCGTCGCTGATTCGGATAAGAAACCAAGCGAGAAGGAATCTACTTTCTTCGATAAATTTTTAAACAGGAGTGCCCAATGAAAGAGCATATTGCAAACATAAAAAATAGTTTTTCCCCGTTGCTACAACTCCTGGCCTTCAAAGTCTCTTTGCTTGTCTTGATTACTGGCATCTTGTCTGTTTTCACGGGATGCGCAACCCAGAGCTCTGCATCTCCTACTGAAAAGCAACTCATGACAACGCGCATGGGAGATACGAGTACTGTAGAGGTCATCGATATGCGCAGTGTGATCAGGAACAACCTACTCACTGCTCAGGTCACCGTTAAGAACTGGGGCCCACCTCCAGATAAGAAAACCGGTGAGCCTCAACTCGATACAAAACTCTACGGTTACCGCTTCAAGTGGTTAAACGCGGGTGGGATGGTTGTATTCACCGATGAGGCTTGGAAGCCTTTGACATTAACTCGTGACCAAACTGCAGATCTAGTCGGTATAGCGCCGACACCTGACGCCTCAGCGTTCAGGTTTGAGATTAACCAATACAAGTGAGAACAACATGAAAAATTATTCACTGAATCTTGAACCCTCAGTTTTACTGTGTTCTGTTTTATTACTTACTGGCTGTGCAGCACCACCTCCCCCTCAACAAACCCAGGTCTACGTCCCCCCACCAACAGTAGTCAAGTACGGTGACTCCCAAAGCATTGAGACCGTGAACGCAGACTTTGGATCCACTGATCTGCAAACCATTACAGAGACGATGGTCAGATCAATGCTCCAGAGCAAGACCATCCAAAACAGCAAGTCTGCACCCACAGTCACACTCGCAGAGGTGAAAAACCAAACAGGTGAGTCCATCAACACCCGCATGATCACTGAGAAGGTCAGAACTCAACTTCTTAAGAGTGGTCAGGTAAGGTTTGCAGTTAGCGCCAATGAGATGCAGTCGCAGGTCGATGAGATCAAACGTCAGAACCAAAGCGGTATGTACAGAAACGACGGTATCGCTAAGACAGGGATGATGGAGGGGGCCAAGTACCGTATCACGGGGACGATCTCCACCATTGTTAAACAAAACAGAGATATGAAAGATGTGTTCTACAACTTTACCTTGAACTTGGTAAACAACGAGACGGGACTCATCGAGTGGGCCGAGGAAAAAGAAATCCGTAAAACCGTAACCCGTTAATGAGGCAAATTTTATGAATACATCTATTAAAGTATCTATTAAAAAACCTATCAAAACATCACTTAGGACCCTTGGATTAGTCCTGAGCTCTGTTTTGGTCCTTACCGCTTGCAATACCTCTACTCCCATTAAAGTGGGTACACAGGGGCAAAGCTCTGGCTATGACGCGCTTAAATATGGAAAAGCCAAGCAGCCTACAAATTTCGACCAAGACGGTAACCCCCATCCTTGGAAGCCAAAGACGATTGCTGTAACGGACATTAGCTACTCGGCTGAATTCAGGGATGCGTTCTACTTTGAAGAAAATAAAATCAAGAAATCAGAAAACTCAAACGACATCAAGTCTGAGTCAACGGTGCCTCAAGTGACTATCCCTAGTCTGCAGAATAACCAAAGTGCTCCTGACTCCAAGGAGACACAGCCCCTTGAGAAACCCACCTCTTCGCAGCGTCAAGACAGAAAGTTTGATGACAAACGAGTGGATATGCATACGGTTGGGTTCATGACCGTACAGGATAAGGCAGAGGAGATATTGAATCCCTTCTCCCCATCACAACAATTACAACAATCCCCGCAATCCCAGAAATCCCAGAAATCCCAGCAGTTCTTGCAACCCTCACAGTCTTCACCACCCTATTCCTCTAAACTTCCAGATCTTCCAACACCTCCAGCACCTCCAACCATCCCCCCTGCTGCGCTGAACAAATTTCAGGAACAGCAGGGCATTATTCCTGGTAATGCAGCTAGTAATGCAGTTAGTGATCCCGCGGGTAATGCTCCCACAGTTGTGAACAAATCTGAAACCAGTAAGAGCTCCAACTTTGAGCAAAGCTATACCAAGAAATACGGCGTTGAGAGAAAGATCAACTACGGTGAGATTAGAGGACTATCCGGTCCGATCAAAGGAATGCTCATTAAGGCAGGATACCGAGTAGCTCAAGGTAGACCCAATATTCAGCGAACAGATCAAAACGACGATTACTTTGACATCATCAAAAGAATCAAATCGGGCGATTTTGACGGTGCTGATTACGTCCTGTACGGAGTCTTGACAGGTTTAACCCTGTCCGATAACTCGGCGCCGATCACAGGTACTCAAAACTCAATGGCGATTAATTCACTTGATATAGCAGTAGATTTCTCGCTCATTGATACCGCAACATACCAAGTGGTTGCGTCCTTTGTAGCGACGGGCTCGGGTAGTGATAACCGAATTGATGGTCAAACAGAGGGGTACAAACCCAATAACTCAAAGATGATGAAGCAGGTATCTGCGAGTTTGTCAGAGAACGTGGCTTATCAACTTGGAGCACAGGAGTTCTTTAAATCAGCCTTCGGTGAGAACCCTGTACCCGCGCGCGTAATACCTGGAACTGACAAATACAGGAACGATGAGTCAAATCCTAGGGTCTATAAATAATGCTGAACAATCCCCCTGCAGTCCCACCCGGACTACCTGATAACCCAGGCTCAGGTGATGAGCCAGAGGACAAAAAGCACCAAGAATCCTCTACACTTGGAGAATCTTATGTCTGGGTGCCTCCAAAAATGAGCAGTTTAGAACGCCTTCACCGAATCAAGTACATGATCCAGTCCCGTGGATGTGTACCTTTGCAAGATTTCCTGGATCAATTAGAAATCTCCCAAGCCACTTTTAAGCGTGACTTGGAGTACCTGCGCAACAGGCTTAATGCGGA
>CAIRBP010000054.1 GCA_903876885.1 uncultured Burkholderiales bacterium
TCAATACACGCATCTAATGAATCCCCTGGAAGGGCAGCAGTAGCCGCTACAAATTGGCCCGCGACCGGGTCAATACCTGAGGGTAGAGTGATGCCAACTTGGGTTAAAGCCGCTTTTATGATTGCGCTTGAATTGCTAATGTTTGTGGACGTCAATTTGCTAGACAGCGAACTTGAAAGAGGGCTTGCAGCAGTGGACGGGTCGGCGCCTAATGCGTTTGAAACTATCAGGTGAGTGATTGGGGTGATGTTCGCAGTTGATTGTCCAGAGTAAACGGCAGAATATAGGGTCGTAGCTCCTGAGGTAACTTTGAGCAAACAGGGCAGAGCTGCTGTGCTACTGCTGAGCGTCATGGAGTAAGCACCGTTGCTATTTGTAGTAGCAGTACCCGTACCCGTTGAGCAAATGGCTGTTACAGAAGCATTGGTAATTGCAGCGCCAATCGCTGCTGTACCTGTGAAAGTAGTGCTTGTTGGCGTGGTAGCTTTAGAGCTTCCACCGCCGCCACAGCCTATAACCATAGAGCTAATTAGTAACGCACCCGCATAGTTTATTAAACTGCTCAAAGAGCAATTCTTTAATGCATTTTTAACTGAGAAAAATAGATTATTCACTTTAACGGTCCTGGTCTTACGGGGCTCGATCATAAAAAGATCAAACTCCCAAGCCTGAATCGGAACCGCAACTTAAAACTGTAGGGCTAAGACAAGTCTTTATTTATCTTTTTCTGAGGACTTTTCAGAAGACTCCCTGGCCTCGGACTTTTTAGTTTCCCGCTCTTCGGTTTTTTCTGCATCCTCCCGAGCGCATGCCATATCTAGGATGGTATTTAAAACGGTGTCTTTGACAACCGGATGCCACTCGCCCTGGGATACATTTGTGAAAATAGGTTTTCCCTGAGCCATATGCAGTGCGTGCCCAGAGGAGGCCAAAGTTCGCCTTCTCCTATCAACACAGTCGTATTGAATCAAAATTTGACGTGAAACGACACCCGTATCAGCTTTGCTCTTCAAATCCGTTAATTGCCACACCTCGGGGTATGAGGTGCTTTTCTTCATCTTGTCCATATCAATGTACACCTTGGCCAGGTAGTTATCATCAATCAGTTGCCACTCAGCTTTGACAGGCAAGCCGTAGCAAAGGCTCACTATTAAAGCCAGTCTCAGACCAAGTTTGAATTTCATATGTTTGTTCATAAAACTTCTCCCTAAAACCCCAATTAATTGACTCCCCCCATGAACCGGATGGTCTTGAAGGGGAGAGAAAACCGTCAAATTAGGAAGCGCTTATAAAAGGTCGACCCCAGAACCCATTACTTTAGGGTCATAGCAGCCAATAAAGCGTCAAGGTTAGCTTGCTGGCCAAGGCTCATACAAGCTTCCCAGCCTGATTGAGTTTTAGCGGCTCCTAAGATGGGCTCACTTTGGTCAACAAACTTGGCTTTGAGTTGTTCGTTACTCATGGGGCGCTCTAAACTGCCGACTGCGTGTTCAACGTGCACGTGGTGGGTCTGTCCATCCGTTGTCTCAAGCGTTACATCACAAGAGGCTTCGTACATGTTGGGGTCAACGATCAACTCAACTTTCGCTCTCAGTGCGAGTACATCCGCGCGGTTGACCACTTCATCAGCATATTCATGCTCTGTTGCTCGTCCAGTGATGAACGCAACTGCGCAGGAGTGGTAAACGCTGAACTTGCCCTCTAAGCCGTCTTTAGGTGTTTTCTTACCCGTTAGTTCTTGAACGAGTGGATGCACTCTTACGGAAATCTTTTTAACTTTAGTTGCATCAATGCCTAATTTCTCACGCAGCTGTACACACCCGTCAATAGATGGGTGAATCACGATTCCACAAGCAAAGGGCTTGTAAGTATTGAGGGCAATCTCCCATGAACCACCCAAATTCTCAGTAATTTGGGTCCAGTCTGTTTTGTCAGAGTAGACCTGTATCAGTCCTCTAGGCGCTTCAAGTGCTCTGAGCGAGGCTGTGTAGCCATGCTTTGCCATGAGCGCAGAGGTAAGACCAACCTTTGCTGCAGCACCGGGGTGCAATGGTTTGGTCATTGTCCCAAACTGCTCTCGCAGTCCAACGGGCTGAGAGGCTGCAATACCAAGTGCCATTTGAGTTTGATCGGCGTTTAATCCCAAAAGCCGCGAGCAAGCCGCTGCGCTCCCTAGCATTCCAGTAGATCCGGTGATATGCCATCCGCGGTCATAGTGGTCAGGATAGACCGTGTTTCCAACTCTGCAGGACACTTCGATGCCGATAACAAGTGCATCGATCAGCGCACGGCCGCTTAAGCGCTTGTGCTCTCCGAGGGCTAAGATAGCTGAGGCGACAGGGCCTGCAGGGTGAATAATTGTTTTAAGGTGCGTATCATCAAAATCAAAAGTGTGTGAGCTAATGCCGTTAATCAAAGCAGCGTTTGCCATATCGACCTTCTCAGCGCGTCCCAGTAAGGAAGATTGAGTCGAGGGAGAGAACTCCTTGATAGCTGCTAAAGCGTATTCAACGGTTTCGTGGTTGGAGGGGCCCACTGCACAGCCAGCCCAGTTTGCAAACGTTCTATGTGCCTCTAAGTCGACAGAGTCTGACCAACCTTTTGAGGGGTGAGAGACGGCAAACTCAGCTAACATTCTTGTGACTGAGGGTGCGTCGGTTTGAGCTTTACGTGCGATATTTTTGGTTGCGGTCGCTTTGGACATGGCTTGAATTCCGTTGTGATTAAAACAAAAGGGTAGATGATAGATTATTTTGGATGAGTGCTCTCATCCGGACTGAAAAAAAGAGATGTCAGAGCGTTTGCACAGCTCAGTCTAGCTATTAGCTACCAGTGGCTAATAGTGTAAATAGTGCGTTATTAGTGCGTTATTAGCATGCCTTGTTTTTCAATAAAAGACACTACATCACTTACGCCGCTGAGCGTTTTTAAGTTTGTCATGACAAAGGGTTTAAGACCTTGTTTTGTGGTGCGCATGCGGTTCGTGTCTTGCTCCATCACCTCAAGATTGGCCCCAACGTGAACGGCAAGATCGGTTTTATTGATCACGAATAAATCGCTTTTGGTAATTCCAGGCCCACCTTTTCTTGGAATTTTTTCACCTGCAGCCACATCAATTACATATATGGTTAGGTCGCTCAGTTCTGGGCTAAACGTTGCAGCTAAATTATCACCCCCACTTTCAACAAAAACCACATCCGCATTGGGATAACGCTCGAGCATTCGGTCAATCGCTTCTAAATTAATGGATGCATCCTCTCGGATAGCGGTATGAGGACAACCCCCGGTCTCAACTCCCATGATTCGCTCCGCCTCGAGCGCGCCGCTCTCGGTTAGGATGCGTTGATCCTCTTTGGTATAGATGTCATTGGTGATTGCGACTAAATCCCATTTACCCCGCATCTCTTTACAAAGCATTTCAAGCAGAGTTGTTTTGCCAGAGCCCACTGGTCCACCAATGCCGACTCTAAGGGGTGGAAATTTTTTGGTTCGGTTTGGTATGTGATGTAGTGCAGCAGTCATGATCTAAAAAGACGAGAGTATTGAGTTTCGTGATTAGCGCAAAGAATCGCTAAACCCGGAGTAAAAGATTGTCGATCATTATCACTCAGGGTCAGTGCATATTCAACAGCTTCGGGAATTTTTTGGCGAAGGGTTGCCAAAATACGCTGCCCTGATTTTTGTCCAAGTGGTACGGTTTTAATGCTAGCTTGAACAATATTTTCCGCCCAAGAAAAAGCGTACGCCAAAAGACAATCTTTAACTCCAATGTCTAGGGGTGCAATAACCAAAGCAAAACTCAGAGGCCAAGTTGGGGAGAGCGCGATTAAAAAGTCTAATTTATCGTGTTCAACTAATTCTTGGTTCTTAATCCATTCAACCAACGATCTTCCCATTTGCTCTGTTTGTAGCCTAGTCTCACTTGACTCACGCGTGCTTAATACCCAGTCATTGAGTTCCATCAGTCTTTTTTTATCAAAGGTCTTCCAAGCAGGCACCGCCTGCGCAAGCACGCTTAAGTCTCCCCTAGAGAGGGAGAGTTTGAGTTGATCACAAATCCACTCGCTAGCCGAGCTCTCATCAACAATCCATCCCGCATCAACTGCAGACTCTATACCCTCCGAATACGAGAAGCCTCCAACGGGTAGCGCTGGAGAGGATAGTTGCATCAATAACAGCAACCCAGATGAATTAAGGGGGGTCATTGTTTTTAAGGTAAGTCAAATAATGTAATGATTCACCAGTTGAGATTAGCGGTGCTCATGGCTATGGTCGTGAGTATGTTCGTGGCCGTGATCGTGACTGTGATCATGTTCATGGTGATTGTGCTTATGCCCATGCCCATGCTCTGCATGAGCTGAATGCGTATGTCCTGAGTGACCGGCGTGATGTTCTCCGTAAGCTCCGTTCTCCGGCTCAAAGGACTCATCAACCGAATGCACGATAAGATGCATGGATTCAAGCATTTCTTTTAAGACATGGTCGGGTTCAATTTTTAAATGATCTGCTTGTAACTCAATGGGTACGTGCCTATTTCCTAGGTGGTAAGCCGCTCGAGTTAGGTCAAAGACAGTGCCGTGATGAGGACAGTGAGTGATTTTCAAAACGGGTTGCGGCGCGGCCTCAACCCGAAGAAAAGAGCCGTCCTCACCTACTAATAAATCCCCTCCTCGAACGACTTGGCCTCTCGGTAAAAAGATGCCAACAGACTGACCTTTTGAGTCCGTTGACTCAAATCGACTTTTTTGACGTGTGTCCCAGTCTAGTGTGATCACTGCAGCTCTTTGAAGGATCGGTTTTGCAATGCCGCGTCCGCCAGCGATGCATTTTGAATAAATAATCATAATGTTGGTTTTTAAAACAGGAAGTATCTTTGCGTCATTGGGAGTGACACCGCGGGTTCACAAGTTAAGAGTTGACCATCGGCTCTCACAGCGTAGCTTTGTGCATCAATTTCCATAACAGGCAGATAACTGTTATGGATCATATCTTTTTTGCCAATGTGTCTAATGTTCTTTACTGCGCTCAGTGACTTTTGAAGTCCAAACTGAGAGCGAATATCGTTTTTAAGTCCACTTGCAGAAACAAATGTAAGAGAAGTCTTTGCGATGGCTCCACCAAACGCGCCAAACATCGGTCTATAGTGAACGGGCTGCGGGGTAGGAATCGATGCGTTAGGATCCCCCATTGCTGCCATAGCGATAAAACCGCCTTTTAAGATCACACTTGGCTTGACACCAAAAAAAGCCGGTTTCCAAATTACCAAGTCAGCCCACTTGCCCACTTCAATGCTTCCGACCTCGTGCGAGATACCGTGAGCAATGGCTGGGTTAATGGTGAGCTTGGCGATATAGCGCTTAATCCTAGCGTTGTCGTGATCGTTTGTATCTCCAGGTAATTTACCTCTTTGCTCTTTCATTTTGTGAGCTGTTTGCCAACACCTGAGGATCACCTCTCCCACGCGTCCCATTGCTTGACTATCAGAGCTGAACATGCTGATGGCTCCAAGGTCATGCAAGATGTCTTCTGCAGCGATGGTCTCCTTGCGGATTCGACTCTCAGCGAACGCGAGATCCTCCGCAATAGAGGCGTCCAAGTGATGGCATACCATGAGCATATCCACGTGCTCATCTAAGGTGTTGATTGTGTAGGGACGGGTTGGGTTGGTAGAGGAGGGCAGGACGTTGGACTCGCCGACTACTTTTAATATGTCGGGTGCGTGCCCGCCTCCAGCACCTTCTGTATGAAAGGTATGAATCGTTCTACCTTTAAATGCAGCGACTGTGTCCTCAACAAAACCAGACTCATTTAAAGTGTCCGTATGAATAGCGACCTGCGTATCCGTTAACTCTGCCACATTCAAACAGTTATCTATAGCTGCAGGAGTGGTGCCCCAGTCTTCGTGTAATTTGAGTCCAATTGCGCCCGCATCAATTTGTTCGTGCAAGGCGCCGGGCAATGATGCATTTCCTTTACCAAGGAATCCCAAGTTCATTGGGAACGCATCAGCCGCCTGGAGCATGCGCTCTAAATTCCAGGCGCCCGGTGTACAAGTGGTCGCAAAGGTACCCGTTGCAGGACCAGTACCTCCTCCAATCATGGTGGTTACACCACTTGTGAGGGCTTCTTCGATTTGTTGGGGTGCGATAAAGTGAATGTGAGTGTCAATACCTCCTGCAGTAACCATCATGCCTTCGCAACTGATGATCTCCGTTCCTGGTCCAATGATGATGTCAACACCTGGTTGAGTATCTGGGTTGCCAGCTTTGCCAATCGCTGCGATTCGACCCCCTTTTAGTCCGATGTCGGCTTTCACAATGCCCCAGTGATCGACGATGAGTGCATTAGTAAGGACAGTATCCATCGCTCCTTGAGCGCTGGAGCGTTGGCTCTGAGCCATTCCGTCTCTAATGGTTTTACCACCACCAAATTTAACTTCTTCGCCGTACGAGCCAGCGCGAAGGGTCAGGTCGTCTTCAACCTGGAGGATGAGTGCAGTGTCTGCAAGTCGAACTCGGTCACCCTTGGTCGGACCAAACATTTCTGCATAAGCGCGTCTATCAATGGTGCTCATTGGTTTGTCCCTTTTTTGTTTACCGCTGTGCTTTGAGTGTGGCTTGGGTTAGGATTGATTGCGCCTTGATGCATTCCTCTAAAACCGAAGATGAGCCTATCGCCTGCGTAATCAACGAGCTCGACGGTTCGTTGTTGGCCGGGCTCAAAACGAACCGCTGTACCTGAGGGAATATTTAGACGCATACCAAGTGCCTGGGAACGCTCAAAGTCCAAAGCCCCGTTGGTCTCAGCGAAGTGGTAGTGTGAGCCTACCTGTATGGGTCTGTCACTCGCATTTTTTACAACAAGTGTTATTGTTCTGCGGCCCGTATTAATCTCGTGTGAGCCGGGTTGGGTGAGGAGTTCTCCAGGGATCATGGTCGCTTCTTTTATCTAAATTTGAAATGGGATGTGTGAGTTTAAATTGGCAAATTTAAAGTATTGCTCAAAATTATTAAATTTAGGGAATGGGTTGGTGAACGGTGACGAGTTTCGTGCCATCAGGAAAAGTAGCTTCAACCTGGATATCTGGGATCATCTCAGCTATACCGTCCATCACGTCTGCGCGAGTCAAAATATTTCTCCCCTCACTCATCAACTGAGCGACTGTTTTGCCCTCACGAGCGCCTTCCATGACGGTAGCGGATATAAGCGCCACCGCTTCGGGATAATTCAGTTTTAGCCCCTTGGCGCGTCGTCTCTCAGCGAGGAGGGAGGCTGTAAAAATAAGCAACTTATCTTTCTCTCTTGGTGTTAGTTCCATGTGAAGTCTTTCAATTAGCTCAAGTGTTGTCTGAATAATTTGTCATTTAATCACAGCAAAGTCTCTTAAAACTTGTTTTCTTGTAATTTGGTAGCGCCAATTATCAACTAGGTTACTTTTCAGTAATCAACTTTGCAATTAGCGTGTGAATCAGTTTAAAAAAATACCTATTGCACCGCGTTTGGGCAATTTGCGAAAAATTCTACGCACCGTTTTGGTTCTGTAAACTCCTAAATTAGGGCTAAATTTCTTTAAAAAATATTTTAGTAGTTAAAAAGAGTTATAGATCTAATCATTATTACGAATCTTAATGGTTTCTCCACTTGGCATGCCGGTTGCGTAATAGATCCTGCATTTTATTAATTTGCTGGATTAACTTTTTAATTTTTTCCCTTCAACTTTGGAGTTGTTTATGTTGAATAGACGCGGTAATTTGAAAGCCTTAGCTGCAGCGGCAGCGTTGGTGTCTGGATCATTGGTGTTTGCACCTCAGGCGTTTGCTGAAGATACTATTAAAGTAGGTGTTTTGCACTCTTTATCTGGAACTATGGCTATCTCTGAGACTGTTCTTAAAGATACAGTTTTAATGGCTATTGATGAGATTAACGCCAAAGGCGGAGTTTTAGGTAAAAAATTAGAGCCAGTCGTTGTCGATCCAGCTTCAAATTGGCCTTTGTTTGCTGAAAAAGCAAAACAACTCCTAACGCAAGACAAGGTTGCAGTTACTTTTGGTTGCTGGACCTCTGTTAGCCGCAAGTCAGTACTCCCAGTTTATGAAGAGTTGAACGGATTGCTTTTCTACCCAGTACAGTACGAAGGCGAAGAATTATCCAAGAATGTGTTCTACACAGGAGCGGCTCCTAACCAACAAGCGATCCCCGCTGTTGATTATTTAATGAGCAAAGACGGAGGTGGTGCTAAGCGTTGGGTTCTACTGGGAACCGATTATGTTTACCCACGTACAACTAATAAAATTTTACGCGCTTACCTCAAGAGCAAGGGCGTAAAAGACACTGATATCGACGAAAAATATACACCTTTCGGACATTCAGACTATCAAACTATCGTAGCTGATATCAAGAAATTCTCGGCTGGCGGTAAAACAGCCGTGGTATCCACCATCAACGGCGACTCAAACGTACCTTTTTACAAAGAGTTAGGTAACGCAGGTTTGAAAGCTAAGGACGTCCCAGTTGTTGCGTTCTCTGTGGGCGAGGAAGAGTTGCGCGGTGTAGATACAAAGCCACTCGTGGGTCACTTGGCGGCATGGAACTACTTCATGAGCATCAAAAACCCAACCAATGATGAGTTCATCAAGAAGTGGTCAGCTTACGCTAAATTGCACAAAATCCCTGGTCACATGGACAAACCTTTGACCAACGATCCAATGGAGGCAACTTACATCGGTATCAACATGTGGAAACAAGCGGTTGAGAAAGCTAAGTCTACAGATGTAGATAAAGTGATCGCTGCAATGGGTGGTCAAACATTTAAAGCGCCAAGTGGAATCACCTCCATGATGGATCCAAAGAACCATCACTTACACAAGTCAGTGTTCATTGGTGAGATTAAGGCAGACGGACAATTCAACGTTGTTTGGAGCACCAAAGAGCCTGTAAAGGCCAAGCCTTGGAGTCCATTCATCGAAGGCAACGATAAAAAGCCTGACGAGCCTGTTAAGAAGTAAATCAACTTAAGCGTTGATTAAAGTAAATGGGGGAGAGGCGCAGTGAGCGACTTTTCCCCATTTTTTATGATGAAGCTCGTAGTGTCTAGACTAATCAAGTGCTCCAAAGATGTGGCGTTCACTGCGAATCTGTAATGTATAGTATCCACTACGGTTATTTCATAAAATTACAAACTCACTCAAGAATTGAGGTCTGGTTTGGCTCACAAATCAAAGACTTCATTAATTTGCATGATTCAATTTAAAAATTACGACATTAAATTTTTGCTGAAGTATTTTCTTCTTTTAGTAATTGTTTGTGCAACGCTTAAGCCTTCTTTTGCAATAACACCAGAGCAAGCTAAAGCTTTGTCTGTAGGGGAGACCGATGCAAGGATTCAAGTTCTTCAACAAATCATCCAAGAGCCAGATGAGAAAACGCTTGTTTTTTTACAAGCCCTATCAGACGATAGCGTCAAAATATTAGACGGTCGAGCTTTCATTGTTAAGAACAATCTCGGAATTGATCCAATTACGGGAGACTCGGTCGAGGTGCCCGCTGACGCCCAGGACGTAGTCAGTAATAACAGAATGCGTGGGGAACTAGACGCTGCCTTATCGGCTTTACGACTCTTTAGCGCTGACCCAAAGCTGCGCTTAGCAGCGGTGAAGGATCTACAAAAAGATCCCGATGCAGGAAAGCTCTCCGTGCTTGAGCGGGCTTTACAACTCGAGCAGGTGCAAAAGATACGAGAACAATTTGAAATCGCCAAGTCCAGCATATTGCTCAGCTCAGAGGACTCTGGGGTAAGACTCACTGCAGCTAAAAAACTCGCCGAGAGTCATTCCCCCGATACGCAGTTGTTGCTGAATCAACGCCTTGATGTTGAATCTGATCCGCAGGTAAAAATAGCTATTCAAGCCTCCATCAAAACGATTGTCTCCTCTTTAGTCTGGGGAGAGCGATTAGGCGCTTTGTTCACCGGTATCAGTCTCAGTTCAATTTTGCTTTTGGTGGCGCTTGGTCTTGCGATCACCTACGGTTTAATGGGTGTGATAAACATGGCTCACGGTGAGCTCATGATGGTGGGTGCTTACGCTACCTATGTGATACAAACATTTTTCATTCACCATCTAAGCTCTTACTTTGATTATTACCTCGTAGTCGCTGTGCCAGCATCTTTTTTGGTGGCGGCTTTAGTCGGGGCGATACTCGAGCGCTGTGTGCTCCAGTTCCTATACGGTAGACCCCTTGAGACTTTACTGGCGACTTGGGGAATTAGTTTGATATTGATGCAATTGGTGAGAACAATTTTCGGTGCGCAAAACGTAGCAGTTGAAAATCCTTCTTGGATGAGTGGAGGAATTCAGGTACTGCCCAATTTGACGTTGCCTTGGAACCGGATGCTCATTATCGTGTTTGCTGCTTGCGTGTTGCTTGCCATGGCGACACTGATTTCTAAAACGAGATTAGGCCTCTTTGTGAGAGGCGTTACGCAAAATAGACCTATGGCAGCGTGCATGGGTGTCAATACTGCTCGAATCGATACCTACGCATTTGCGCTTGGCTCAGGTATTGCCGGGCTAGCAGGGTGCGCTCTCAGTCAAATCGGTAACGTTGGGCCAGACCTGGGGCAGGGCTATATAGTGGATGCGTTCATGGTCGTTGTTCTTGGTGGTGTTGGGCAGTTGGCTGGAACGGTGTATGCCGCTCTTGGTCTGGGTATCATCAACAAAATTCTCGAAGGCTTAACCGGAGCTGTGCTCGCGAAAATTGCGGTCCTTGTCTTCATTGTTGTCTTTATCCAGAAAAGACCTCAGGGGCTTTTTGCGGTCAAAGGCCGAAGTGCAGAGACCTGAGAACACAGGTCAACTCCCTAGTCCTAATCATTACCTATACTGCAAACAAACAAAATAGCAAGTCCTGATCATGCAAACTCCGATTGTTCTCCCCCACTCAGCTCCCCTTTTATCCAGGACGGGTTGGACTGCTTTTTTAGTTGTGACGATTGTGCTCACCGCTTGTGTTCCTGCGCTTAACTTGTGGGTTGACCCCACCAGTGCTTTTCACATGAGTGACTTTCTTGTTGCACTGA
>CAIRBP010000055.1 GCA_903876885.1 uncultured Burkholderiales bacterium
ATTCGTGACTTACTACCAACGCTTGAGCAAGTTGCAAAAGCTGGACGTCCTTTGTTGATCATTGCTGAAGAAGTTGAGGGCGAAGCTCTTGCAACTTTAGTAGTTAACACAATCCGCGGCATCCTCAAAGTTGTAGCTGTTAAGGCTCCTGGCTTTGGTGATCGTCGTAAAGCCATGTTAGAAGACATCGCAATTTTGACTGGCGGTAAAGTGATTGCTGAGGAAGTTGGTCTAACACTTGAAAAAGTTGCACTCACAGACCTCGGCCAAGCTAAACGTGTTGAAGTGGGTAAAGAGAACACAACATTGATCGACGGCGCTGGTGCAGCTGCTGACATCGAAGCACGCGTTAAACAAATCCGCGTTCAAATCGAAGAAGCAACATCTGACTACGACCGTGAGAAGCTCCAAGAGCGTGTTGCAAAACTCGCAGGTGGAGTTGCCCTCATTAAAGTTGGCGCAGCTACTGAAGTAGAAATGAAAGAGAAGAAAGCACGTGTTGAAGATGCGTTACACGCTACTCGCGCAGCTGTAGAAGAAGGTATTGTTGCTGGTGGTGGTGTTGCACTGCTTCGTGCCAAGCAAGCTGCTGGCGCGATCAAAGGCGACAACGCTGACCAAGATGCTGGTATCAAACTCGTTTTGAAAGCCATCGAAGCTCCACTACGTGAAATCGTTTACAACGCTGGTGGCGAAGCCAGTGTTGTAGTTAATGCAGTTCTTGCTGGCAAAGGCAACTACGGCTTTAACGCTGCTAACGACACATACGGCGACATGATCGAGATGGGTATTTTGGATCCAACTAAAGTTACTCGTACAGCACTTCAAAATGCAGCCTCTGTTGCAGCTTTAATGCTCACTACAGAGTGTATGGTTGCAGAAGCTCCAAAAGAAGATGCTCCTGCAATGCCTGGTGGCGGCATGGGTGGTATGGGCGGAATGGGCGACATGGGAATGTAATTCCAAAAACCCCTTATCGTCTCTTAAGGTAATTAGTCAAACTCTTTACCTCAAGCGTCATAAAAAAACCCGCAGGTCAAAAGCCTGCGGGTTTTTATTTGTCCCAATAAAGTGTAATCCGTTACAAAAACTGCTTAATTTTTTCTGCAAATAAAGACGGCGTTTGCAAATGAAGTCCCCGCCATCCAAGCACCTCAGCGGCTTGGATATTCAATAACTGATCGTCGATGAAAAGCGTTTCACGCGGATCAAGATCACACCGATCAGCCAAGAGTTTATAAATTTTAAGATCAGGCTTAGCGAGTTTGACATCAGCAGAGAAAATGCCTCCATCAAACCAGCCCAAAAAGTGATGCTTACGCTCAAGCACTCTTGCATAGGGTTCAGGCATATTAGACAGAAAAAAGAGTCGATAGGAGGGCTTTTCTTGTTTCCTGATTCGCAGCTCCTCCAAAATCTTAAGAGATGACGCAATAGGTGCTAAGTCTTCGCCAATTGGCTCTATCAACTTAGTTAACTGATCTACCTCAATACCCAGCCTCTTAGATGTACTCTCGATCACAGAGTCCATACTGCGCACGCCTTGATCAAACCCGTGCCAAGTGGGGTGGCCAAAGATATTTTTAGCCAACTCAGTCGCATTATTGAAACCAAACCATTCACCCTCAAAGTGTTTCTCAACCCGCATGGCAGGATCCCACTCAAAGAGAACTGCACCAAAGTCAAAAACAAAGTTGCTTATTTCTTTTTGCATAAATTGACCTCAGTCTCTGACATGGGTTTAATTTGACTTGAGGTCTAACTTTCCCATTAACCCCTTTGTTGAGGGATCAATGTTGAGGGGATGCAGCGCACCCAATTGACTCACAATATTTTGAGTGAGTTTCTTACCAAGCTCTACGCCGTATTGATCAAAGGAGTTGATACCCCATACTGCCCCAGCTACAAACGTGCGATGCTCAGACAGCGCTATTAAGGCGCCAAGCGTTCGAGGGGTCAAGCGATCAAGTACCGTAAACAAGCTTGGACGATTGCCGCAGAAATGACGCGCCATCTCCTCTTGTGAACTCGCCCCCTCTTTTGGTTCGCCCATCATGAAGGCCTGCGCCTGAGCGAGTGCATTAGCTAAAAGCAGTTCATGATTTCTAACGTAAGAATGGCTCGGATTTTTAACAACCAAAAACTCAACTGGTATAACGTCCGTTCCCTGGTGTAACATTTGGAAATAAGCGTGTTGTCCGTTTGTTCCAGGCTCACCCCACAGTACGGGCGCAGTTTCGTAGGACAACCCGCGCCCAGTTTGATCAACTGACTTACCGTTACTCTCCATCTCTAGTTGCTGAAGGTAAGCGGGTAATCGGGCCAAGCCGCTGTGATAAGGCGCAATACTTCTGGACTGATACTGGAGGAAATTACGGTACCAAATATCCAACAACCCCATCTTAAGGGGCAAATTTGAGCGAGCATCTGCAGTTTTAAAATGCTGATCCATTTCAAATGCGCCGGACAAAAATGCTTTAAACCCCGACTCGCCAATTGCAATCGCGATGGCTAGACCTATTGAAGACCACATCGAGTAACGACCACCCACCCAATCCCAAAATCCAAAAGTAGTCGTAATTCCAAATGCTTTTGCTAGCTCTGTGTTAGAGGTAAGACCTACGAAATGATTGTGTATATTTTGACCACCGCCGCTTAAAAACCAATCTTTTGCAAATCCAGCATTAGTCATAGTCTCAAGCGTTGAGAATGACTTAGAAGAAATCAAGAAAAGTGTGCTTTGTGGCCTCAGTGTCTTAAGCAATCGATCAATCTCGTGCGCATCGATGTTAGAGAGAAAATGAAACCGCTTACTGGGTAGCACATACTCATCAAGTGCTTTTACAGCCATTTGAGGCCCAAGATCAGATCCGCCGATTCCAATATTAACGATATCGGTTATATCTGGGTTCGCGCGGACTTGCTCTGCAAAATTTAAAAACTGGTCTAACGTCGCGAGCACCTCTTTGTGAGCCAAAGCTAAAGCAGGCGACACTAAAGATTCTTTAGGTGTTCTAAGGAGCCAGTGCATGACTGCGCGACGCTCAGTTGTGTTGATCGCGTCCCCTTTGAACATTGCATCTCTTAAAGCAAAGACTTCGGTTTGTTCGGCCAACTCCAGCAAAGTCTCTTCAATTCTTTCATCCCACATGCATTTAGAAAAATCAACAAACACGTGCGGAGCCGAAGCACTGAAGTGCTCAAAACGTTTTTCATTTTTTAAAAACGCCTCGCGCAGATCAAACGTTTTACTCTCAACCCTGAGTTGACGCAAGTCCTTCCAGGCCTGGACTTGATCACAACGCTTTGTCATAGTGTGCATATACATTAAGCTTTTAAAAGAGCCTCTAATTTGGCCGTATCTGAACAAAATGCGCGTATCCCCTCGGCCAGTTTCTCGCTTGCCATTGGGTCCTCATTTAATGACAACCTAAATTCGGACTCTGATAGCCCTAGCGCCAAACCTTGCTCCGCAGTTTTCTTAATACCCATCAATTGGGTATCTAACGCTGTATTGCTTGATTTGATGTCGTTTGGAATTAGAGTCCTTACAAATGCGTTCCCACTTTGTTGTTGACTCAATTGCTGAAGTAATTCTGGACTGATGGTTAATAGATCACACCCTGCTAAGGCTCTAATCTGTCCTAGGTTTCTAAAGCTAGCCCCCATCACCTCGGTCCTAACGTTATGAGCTTTGAAGAAACGGTAGATGGCTGTCACTGATTGCACCCCGGGATCATTTGAGCCACTCTTGCCACTTTCATCCCAGGAGGAGCCTGCTGATTTTTTATACCAGTCGTATATGCGACCAACAAATGGTGATATCAGCTTGACATTTGCGTGTGCACAACTCAGCGCTTGCACAAAATTAAAGAGTAGCGTTAGATTAGTATGAATACCCTCATGCTCAAGTACCTTAGCGGCTTGAATGCCCTCCCACGTTGCAGCAATCTTAATTAAAAATCTCGAGCGTTCAATTCCCTCGCTCGAATACATGTCAGCAATTCTTTGCGCGCGAGCAACTGTCCCGGCAATATCAAAACTTAGTCTGGAGTCCACCTCGGTCGATACCCGCCCAGGAATCAAGGAAAGAATCTCACAACCCAGCCTTACCAGCAAGCGGTCTAAGGTCTCATCTATAGGTCTGCTCGCGTAACGAGTGCAAATGTCTTTGACCATCTGCGCGCTCTCAGGCTTTTGCGCAGCTTTTAGGACGAGGGATGGGTTTGTTGTAGCGTCTGCGGGTTTAAACTGATCGACCTGACTCAAGTCCCCAGTATCTGCGACAACTACAGTCCATTGTTTTAAAGTATCAAGATCGCTCATAATCAATATTATGACAAGACTAAGCTCTTAGTTGCTTAAATTAGCCAATAGAAACAACTAAAAAGAGCTTTATGAGTCACAAAATCGTCTTAATTCGCTCCGCTAGAGATGATTCAACTTACTCGTAATCCGGCTTGCAGGCTACAGGATCAGCTAGACACAGGTTCAACAAGTTGTCGCGGCTCCTACTCCCCTCGCTCAAATCACAGTAAAAATTGTAAATACCTTTTCTTTTTACCAGTCCAGATACAGGCGTACACTGAGAAAGAGCGACTTTTAGCAAATCTGCAGAGGTAACGACACTCTCGGATATCATTTTTCAAAGCGAATCATTGAGTGATTAAAATCCTAACCAATGCTAACTATGAGTTTTAAAAAAACCTGGAGACACCTCAAATGAGCTTTCAACTTGTGCTCTTTGGTGGGACTGGGGACCTTGCATGGCGCAAAATCTTACCTGCGCTGTTCCAAGCCTACAGGCATCAAACGCTTCCCAAGGATGGACGCATCATTGGGGTTGCCCGAGACAAAATGAGTGATGCTGATTTTCGTTCTCTAATTGGTGAGCGACTTCAAAATGTTGAAGGAGAAAAACGTCCCCAGTCCGCTGAGTTTGCTGAGTTTGCCAAGCAACTCTTTTATCAACACTGCGATTTAAACGAGTCTAGTGACTACGAGGCGCTCAGGCTAAAACTAAGTGAACATCCCGCACAACTGTGTGTGATGTATTTAGCGACTGCCCCTCACCTTTTTACAACGATCTGCGAACATTTAGCTGCTTCAGGCCTAAACACCGAGAGTACTCGCATTGTTTTAGAAAAACCGCTGGGCCAAAACTTAAAATCTAATCGAGAAATTAACGCAACCGTTAGAAATTTCTTTTCCGAAAGACAGATTTTTCGTATTGATCATTACCTTGGCAAACCCTCAGTACAAAATCTCTTTGCCCTAAGATTCGGTAACTCCCTGTTCGAGCCTTTATGGAGAAGGGATACGATCTCCAGCATTCAGATCACGCTCTCAGAGCAAATTGGAATCGGTACACGCGGCCCGTTTTACGAACAAACTGGTGCCCTTAGGGATATGATTCAAAATCACGCACTACAGTTGCTTTGTGCGATTGCTATGGAGCCCCCGATAAACGCTCACGCAGATGCTATTCGAGACGAAAAACTCAAGGTACTGCGCTCCTTAAAGCCTTGGACGCCTCAGTCGCTTAGAGCTGATATCGTAAGGGGTCAATACAGCGCGGGACTTGTTGCAGGCGCTCCTGTCAAAGCTTACTCTGAAGAGGCCGGTGTTGCGCCCAACAGTAAAACAGAAACGTTTGTTGCACTAAAAACTGAGGTCAATAACTGGCGATGGGCAGGAGTTCCGTTTTACCTGAGAACGGGTAAACGTATGGCCGAACAAGACGCTCGAATCGTCATCAACTTTCGACCCACCCCACACCCCATCTTTCAAACCCCAACGGGAAGCGCGAATCAACTGGTTATTCACCTTCAGCCCAAGGACGGTATGGCGTTGCATCTTTTTGCTCAAGGCCAAGCTGTCACGTCCTTCACAACTGCACCGTCTTCAACTAACAAAACAGGCCCCGGCCCGATTGGTCCCCTTTTATCCCCCGTTCAACTTGATTTAGACTTTGACAAGCGCTTTGGTACAGACCGGGTTGGCGCCTACGAGCGTTTGCTCCTAGATGCAATTGGAGGAAGGCTTAATCTGTTTGTGAGAAGCGATGAACAAGAAGCCGCATGGTCTTGGGTTGAGCCGATTTTGCAGGACTGGGAAAACGAAGATTCACCCCTTTACGCTTACCCAAGTGGAACATGGGGGCCGAGCCAGTCAAAAGTGATGATTGCAAACTCTGGCCATCACTGGGACGAGGACTAAAGCACAATTGAGATTAATTGATTAAACAAAAGAAGTAAGACATGCAAACACAGAAAGTATTGATACTCGGCGGCTCTGGTTTTGTCGGCAGACACGTCTGCGAACGGCTTAATCAACTGGGAATAAAGATGACAGTATTAACACGCCGAGGACCAGCAAAATCAGTTAAATACCTGCCCTATGTAGATGTAGTGCAAGGAAACCCCCATGATCCAAAGGTGCTTAAACAAGCCCTTAAAGGCCATACCGCGGTCATTAATTTAGTTGCAGTTCTTCACGGCAGCGAAAATGACTTTGAGAGAGTCCATGAACGCTTGCCGTCCTCTTTAGCAAATATATGCGCGGAATTAAGCATTAAACGCCTCATTCATATTAGCGCGTTGGGGGCAGATCAAAGCGCTCCTTCTATGTATTTAAGGAGTAAAGCAAGGGGCGAGCAAACCCTCCACAGTATTGCCAAGACCAAAGGACTTGATATCACCCTACTCAGACCTAGTGTGATATTCGGAGAGGATGATGAGTTCATCAATCTTTTCGCAAAACTACAGAAACATTTTCCCTTCGTACCCCTCGCCGGTGCTGATGCGAAATTTCAACCCGTATGGGTGGTGGACGTTGCTCACGCCATAGCTCAGTGCTTACTCAATCCTCATACAACCAATCAAACCTTTGAGCTAGGCGGAACAGGTATTTTCAGTCTGCGAGAACTCGTCAAATTCGCAGGCATCTGGAGTAATCACCGTAGACCCATTTTTGGACTGCCTCCGTTTACGGCTTACTTGCAGGCTCTTGTCATGGAGCATCTCCCCGGCCCCACACTCATGAGCAGAGACAACTTACTGTCCATGCGGGTTGATAATGTGCTCAGCGGTAAGCTGCCTGGCTTATCAGCACTCGACGTTAAAGAGCCTCAGTCCATATTCGGTGTATTCGGTGTTAACGAATCAGATATGCAGGCTTAGCATGCCAGTTTTCAGAAAATCCATATGAAGATTTATCTAGTTGGCGGGGCAGTTAGAGATGAGCTAATGGGTGTTAGTGGCTCAGACAGGGACTGGGTGGTGGTTGGCGCTACGCCTGAAGACCTAATATTTGAGGGTTACACACCGGTTGGGAAAGACTTTCCAGTATTTTTACACCCGCAAACTGGCGAGGAATACGCACTCGCAAGAACTGAGCGTAAAACTGCGCCTGGCTATCACGGTTTCGTATTTCACGCCGACCCCAGTATCACTTTAGAGGAGGACCTTGCTAGGAGAGACCTCACCATTAACGCCATCGCAAAAGACATGGAAGGACAACTAATCGACCCTTTTAAGGGTGTCGATGATATCAAGAACCGCATCTTCAGACACGTGTCTCCCGCGTTCAAGGAAGATCCGGTTAGGATACTAAGGTTAGCGAGATTTGCTGCTCGTTACCCCGAGTTCACAACCGCAAGCGAGACACAAGCTCTTTTAAAGCAAATGTGCGAGGACGGCGAAGTTGATGCCTTGGTCAGTGAGCGTATTTGGCAAGAAATCTCTAAAGGTCTAATGTCAAATAGTCCTTATAAAATGTTAGAAGTTTTGCTCGAGTGTGGCGCTTTGGAAAAACTCTTTCCTGATCTGTGTCAAGTTGAGCTCAGTCCAGCCCAACTTCTTGATATTAAAAAAGCGTTAGAGTGGTCTTCAAGGCTTCAGGCACCACTACCCATACGGTTCGCAGTCCTGGATTTCTTATTACCTGTAGCCGATCAACTAAAAGCGCCTAAGGATTGCACTGAACTTGCAGATCTACTAAAAGCAAATTTCGAACGTATTTCAATTTGTACAACATTTAGTGCAAAAGAGATACTTGAATTACTTCAATCTTGTGATGCATTCAGGCGACCCGAGCGCTTTGATCAGCTACTGATTGCTAGCGAATGCGTTAGCACAATAGATAAGCAAAAGCCTGAATCCACAATTCATATCTCTAATACTTTAAATAATTTACCAGATCCGTATCCTCAAAAAATACATTTAATGAAAATGCTTAAATCAGCATTAAGTATTGATCACAAAGTGATTGCTTCTGAGGCCATAAATAATGGACTTGTTGCAGCTGAAATCGGGAAAGCAATTGAAGACGCTCGTCTTAACGTTTTAATTGAAACGATAGTCCAGCTTAAAACACCTCAAAACACCCAAGAAACCTGAACTATATTCGGCTCTAGCTATAGGCGAATTCAACTACAGCCTCTAAAAATAATTAGTTTTCTAATATGAATTGAACGGCACCCTCTATTAACAATTGTTCTGTCTGATTAAAACCGTGATACGAAAGCGATTCGCATTCACTACCGATACTAATTCCTCCATCTATCAATAATAATTTAGAGGTTAAATTAGGGGATCTTTTGTTAATGATATTTTTTGAATTCTCAGGCAAACTGCCAAGACAAGAATCTAAATTATGGTGTATTGCAATTAAAGGTAATTTAACTTTATCTTCAATAAATGCAGAGCGAACAGTACCAGCAATAATTGCTCCGTATAGTTTGCTCTGAATTTCTGCACGTTTATTTAGCAAGTTAAATACCGTTGAAGTTCCCATGCTATGACCAAAAATCCATATGGGGACATCATACCGATCGCTAAAGTATTCGATTACTTCTTGCGTCCTTTGCAAATGATCAGAGAAACCTCGTATATCGCCTCTTCTCAAATCGCCTAAGTCATAAGGCGTATCCACTAAGACTGCCGCTATATTGTGCTGAATCCACAAGTCCTTTGAACGAACAAAGGTATGCCGACTTGGTGTGTACCCGCTCTCGTCCAGTCTTAACATACCCCCTCCTCCGGGGTAGAGCAGAACCAATGCCTTGGGTTGCGTTGGGCTCAATAAAAATGTTCTTGTTGCAACTCCATCAGCGTGAGGAATATCAATTACCTCAGCTCTTGAGGAGAAGCTTTGAAGAGCGATTACAAGAGCAAAAAATAAATATTTTTTTATAAACACCAATTTATTAATTACCAACTAGACCTTTAAGCCCTGTAAAAATGGAAAGCGCAGTAGTGCCCAACGCAACAATTGTTGCCCCGTACTCTTGCAAAGTTTTCATTATTGAATGAATGCTACTCGGACTGAGCCTTCCCTCACCCAAACCCGTTACTACGGCATTAAGGTAGGGGTTCTCCGCAGCTGCAACTGAGCGTCGGTGTCTTTGCTTAAAGGCAAAGGCAACTCCACCGAGCAGCATACCAGTCATAAAGCTAAACGTAATGCTTGCAGAGTACTCAAATACCTCCCGCCATTCAAAAAGGTTCTGTGGCATTACCGGCGTGTGATCTACTAAACTAGTAATCCAACTCATCCCTATCACTGCAGAAATCGCTAAAAATGCAACTCCAACAAACCAAGGTAATAATTTGTTTTTATGGTTCTTAAATAGTCTGTAAGCAAATGGCAGAGGAAGCACTATAGAAATAATTCGCAGATATAGCATTTTGGTGTCATAAACCACTGTCACCAACCAATGCGCTAATAAGAGCAGCAGCAAAGGCAAAACTAAATAAATCAATATGTCAGCTAACCATTGATGCCAAGCCTTAGCACTTACTTTGTTTTGCTCATACTCATCAAGCATATTCTCGAGCTCAAAAATTCTTTGCTCATAGGCTAATTGATTGGGTATTTCAGCTATCTGCTTTTCATAATCTGCGATCTTTGTCATCATTGATTTCAACAGATACAAATCGCGAGTACAGGTTTTACAAACAGCAGCTTCCTCAGCCACTTCGCAGAGACAGTAAGGGCAATTCATTATTTTTTGACAATAAGCGTCAAAACAGAATTAGTTTCCCGTCCGTCGGTATCTTTTATAGTCACCCTAATTGAATGTGTACCTGGAGGAACTTCCGCTTTGGAGAAATCAATTCCAGTAGCTGTAATTGCGTTTTTTAATCTGGGTGTTAAATCGACAAAAGGAGATTTTAAATAAATTACTTTGGCTGTTGAGACATCAATTTTGGATTCGCCTCGAGCCTCAAAAGCAACTTTAAGATCAAAAGGGGAAGTTATGGGCAAATCAACTTCGGGGGATTCTAATTTGACAGCTGGCCCGCGAGAAATACCTCGTGTCTCAAGAGTACCAGTTGCCGCCGGAAGTGCTGCCTCTTTTGCACTTATAAGTGGTGCGGCGTAAACCGATGACGAGATAAAAAGTGTCAGTCCAAAAAAAATATTAACAAGTCTCATTACTGCTCCATTTTCTTGTATTTTAAATTAATCGCCCACTACAACAAAAGGGGCCCAAAAAAGCGGATGCGCATATGAATATCTCATTTTGCCTCCCTCTTTCACTCCTCCATTATCAATCTGGTTGAGCATAGCCTGTCTTAGAAGTTCACCCTTACTTGTAACGCCGACTCTTTGTTGGTTCCTAAACAGATCGGTCATCATTGCTCTAGAAGCGACCGAGTCAACGGGCCAATTGGAAACCAAAAGGGCTTTTGCCCCAGCATAAAAGAAGGCTCTTCCAAGTCCGGACACTGCCTCTGAACCTGCACCCTCGCCTGATGCGGTATTACACGCAGAGAGCACAACCCAGTCTGCATCCAGCTTTAAAGTCATTACTTTATCCATGGTCAATAAACCGTCGTCCTTGTCTCCAGTAACCTCCGGCGAAGATAGGGCGAGCGCGGGCTGTGTTAAACCGTTTAGCTCCCCAGGGACAAGACCGTGAGTTGCGAACATAACTACTTTAGTCCTGGACATATCAGTGGTCATCACTTTATTAACTGAGGCTTGCTGGTGAAGATAAATATCTCCGTCCTCTGCTCCAATGGCTTTACCAACCTCTTGTAACTCTGCGCTGGTATCGGCAAGCCTTGGCAACAATGCCAACTCCGCTGAGCTTACACCCGTCGTCTTCGGTGCACTTCGCAAATTAAGTGGAACCCCTCTTGTAGCAAGCATTGAAGCTTTGGCTTGCCTTTCTGCAGCTTTTTCTTGCTGAGAGCTGAAATAGGGGTCACCAAAGCCAATAAAATTTCTTCGCTCGGTACTACTAGGTGGCGCACTTCTCAGCGATGTAAGCGCTGTAACAGATGGCACTTGTGAGATCGCTATTTCTCTGGTCAACCAAGGCACGCTCTTGTACCCTAAGAAGGCAACGGAGGCAGTTTTGCTGGGAGGTTCTGTGGACTTTGTTACCAACAAAGACAGCGGCAACTGACCTAATTCAGCATGCGGCACGGTTAACATTATTTTTTTATCTTTAAATGCATTTTCAACGGGGGCAAGTATTTGCTGATAAAGTTGATTCGATAGACCCACATCAAAGGCGGGTATTTCGTCTATGGTTGCTACGCCAGGATCTAGTGAAGCCCGTAGTTTTGCAACTTCTTTGGCCATTTGAGTTCTTCCAAGCGCCAACTGAACGAACTGCGCAGGTTTATTCTTCGTAATAGCCCAAACATAACTCGCCCTGTCCCCAAAATACCAAGAAATCAGTACCTCATCAGATTTTAGAAATTGTTGGGTTCGCTCAACAGATGCCGGCTTTGGATCAATCAATTCAGCGTAGTCTGGAAATTTATTAGAAATTTCTTTTTTAAGTTGCTCGCGCTGAGCCTTAAAAGTGACAATATCCTCTCGAATTTTTGTTTGCACAACCGGCAGTTGCTGCGCAGGTGGCGCTGAGAGTAGCCCAATCAATAACTCTGTTAAAGTTGAAATACGCTGCTGAAGATCTTGCTCGCGTCTGGCAAGTGACGCTAACTGAGGATCTTTAATATTCGCCCTTGCAGCCGAGGCGGTTAGCGCTTTTTGTACGCCGCTACCTCTCGCCAAATCTGCAATTTGAAAGGCTTCAGCAACCGTTGCAGTCGAAGGATCAGTCTTATAGACCTGAGCAAGTGCAGCAAGATATTCCTCTAGAACAAAATTAATTCGTTGCGCTTGACGAACAGACTGCGTATTGTTTTCTGAGTCGTTTCGGGATTGATCAACCAATATAGGAATTGATTTTTTAAAATTAATTAGGGCCGGGGCGCTTTGACCTGAGGCTTGGAGGGCTGACGCATTAAATGCTCTTGTTAGTGCTAGCCCTGCGGAATTTTCGTCAAAGCGTTTTTCATCCTCTGCAAGCAAATAACTTGTCATAGTCAAGGCCTGATCAGCTTTTCCAATCTTAATTAAAGCAAGTGACCAATTAATGTCTTGAGATTTATAGCGTGCAGCCATTTCAGGATCAGACTTAATAGCATCCATCATTTCAGTAAATACTTTATCTGCCTGAGCGAACTTAGCATCAGAAACTAAAGCAGATGCCAAGACTTTTCTGGCCTCAGCGAGTGGAGCTGCAGCTGGGTAATCTGTTGATTGTTGCGCGATCTTTAGCGCGGCATTCCCTAGCAACACAGCCTCTGCCTGCCGACCTTGCTCGAGTACTACGCGAGTTAGAGTTAAAAGCGCGCTACTCGTTCGAGCCGCATTTACTCCAAACTGTTTAATCGAAGTCAAGACTGCCTCCCGAGCCCAGTACTCCGCGTCAATTAAGCGTCTTTGACCCATATAGGCTTTTGATAAATCAATCATTAAATTGATGCGAACTTGATAACTATTTTTACTACTATTGCCGCCATCCTGCAAAATTCTTTTCTCATTATCAAGAGCACTTTGTCCTGCATTTAGAGTTGCGTTAAGTATTTCTTGATTAAGTGCTATAGCCTTTCTAAGTGATCTCTCAGCTTCAATGTACTTGCCCTGAAACAATTGAATTTGGCTTCTAGTCCATTCGGAATTTTGTCGCCAATTTAAAGGATACAAATAACTAGATGGCTTTCCTCTACTCAGGAGATCTTTGATCTCACTCTCAAGCCTATCTGAGCTCTTTTTGGCGCAGTCTAAATCTCCCAAGGCCAAACAAGACCTAGCAATATTGCGGTCAATTGATAACTTCCATCCTCGCATAAATTGAGGAACTTGATTCCAAGTCTCTTCTAATACTTTAATTGCTGTGATGTGATCGCCTCTACTCATAGCAGCTACAGCAAAGCTAGAGCGTTCCTCAATTCGCAGATCCACCTGGCTACTGGGAAACTCCGTGAAAATCCGTTTGTAATCCGCATAGGCCGCATTATTATTCTCTAACGACTCTTCAGCAACTGCGCGCCTGTAAAAATAGCTATTAAGAATTTCTTTATCGTCAGTTTTAGGTTCTGGAATTGCAAGAACCGCTTTAGCTTTTTCAATTAGACGTAAATCTTGCTTGGTTTGCTCTAATATCCCCAAAATATCTTTAATGTCCCTAGGAGGCGCCTTTATTGCCTCGAACTCTATCTCTTCGCTATTTGTCGCGCCAAAGGAGGCGGGGATCAGTAAAGAATAATTGCCTATCAAGAGAAATAGACAAAGTAAAAATTTATTGAATATTTTTTTCAAAACGATGACCTATATAATTTTTAAACAATATATCATAATTAGCAATTTTCACCATTAACCTTAAGATCAAATTTACTGATTCTCAGATGAGTTAAGCACCCTGGGCTGACTCTGCGATAAATCCCACTCTCCTGCCAAGTTCTTAAGCAGTTGCGTAATAGCAAGCCAGCGTCTATTCTCTATATCCATTACGGCACGCTCGGCTTGCAATTGACTAGTCTGTGCTAGGGTTACGTTTAAAAAGCCAACAGTACCTGATAAATACTGTTGCTGCGTGACGGCCAAATTTTTCTTGGCAGCCTCTAACGCCTCCAAAAGCACTCCCCCCTCCTCTTGCAAAAGAGCGGTGGCAACCAAGTTATCCTCAACTTCTTGAAACGCTGCCAATACAACTTGCCTGTAATTTGCGACCGCCTGATCTAAACCTGCCTCAGCGCTGCTTTTATTGGCCCTACGTTGTCCGCCGTCAAATAACGGCAAAGAAAGTGTAGGTCCAAGCGACCAATAAGCATTGCTGCTACCCACAAGTCCGGGTAACTGGGTGCTTCGATAACCAAGACTAGAGGAGAAGGATACCGTTGGAAAGAAAGCCAATTTGGCAGCGCCAAGATTGGCTTGTGCGGCCTCCACACTCTTGATTGCGGCTCGAATATCGGGTCTGCGTTTTATAAGGTCGCCGGGGACAATGTCGGGCAAGTTAATTGGGCTTAAGATTTTTCCAGTTGGTTCAAGTCTAAATGAAGACGGTGACTTGCCGAGTAATGCAGCAATAGCATGCTGCAACTGAGCGCGTTGAACACCTAAATCTATGCGTTGCGCTTGTGCGTTGGATAACTGCAACTTCGCCTGAGCTACGTCTGAGGAGGAGACAACGCCTGAGGCGTATCTAGACTGCGTAATCTCTAATGCTTTTGCATAGGATTTTTCGGTCGCTAATAAAGTTGCTTGACTTCGCTCAACATTTCTAAGCGTTAGGTAAGTCTGCATGAGCGTGGCCTGCGCGGTGAGTCGCGCCATAGCTAAATTTTCTTCGCTCGTTTTTTGCTGGGCACGCAAGGAGATAATTTGTGCATCCATTGCACCCCAAATATCTGGAGTCCATGTAAAAGGGAACGATTCACTAATATATGTGCCAGAGGGAGCGGTTAAATAACTTTGACTGCGAGTCACACTTGTATTCGCGTTTAAAGTTGGCCACATATTGCTTTGCGCCAGCGCAACAGCTGCCTTGGCTTGGCTGACAGAGGCTGCAAGCGCAATTAAATTTGGATTCTCGCGCGCCATTTGATCTTGTAAGCCGTCCAAAACGGGATCCGCTAGCACCTCCCACCACCGTGCTCCCACTTTGATACTCTCGGATTTTTCCTCCTTTTGCGTCGCTTCTCCAAATTTATCGGGCACTTGCATTTGCATACTGATGGGTCGCTCGGGCATACGCCAAGAACATCCGCTGAGCGCTATCGCAAATAACAGTAAAGTTAAATAGTAAAAATATTTCATGCCGAACTAAAACCTATGGAAACCCAACTTTAGCACCATCAAGAATGAGCTGTAGTCTTCTTATTAATGGATTTTGTAACAAACCTTACTCTGAGCCTCTCCAACGCCAAAAACACCACAGGTGTTGTATAAAGAGTCAGCAATTGACTCAGTATGAGCCCTCCAACCACTGCTATACCGAGCGGTCTTCGCATTTCTTCACCGTCACCGCTAGCGAAAGCAAGTGGCAAAGCCCCTAACATCGCCGCCATAGTGGTCATCAAAATAGGTCGAGCCCTAGTCTTACAAGCTTTGTAAATCGCAGATGTAGCGCAATAGCCCTTTCTTTGATGTGTCAAAGCAAAGTCGATCATCAAAATTGCATTTTTCTTAACAATACCAATAAGTAAAATAATTCCAATCATTGCTATGATGGAGAGTTCTGTTTGAAAGGCCATTAACGCCAAAATAGCGCCTACACCTGCTGAGGGCAGAGTTGACAAAATAGTAATAGGATGTAACAAACTCTCATAGAGCACACCAAGTACTAAATAAAGTGTAATAAGCGCTGCCAGTATCAAAAGAGGTTGAGAGTTAAGTGAATTTTGGAAAATATTAGCTGTTCCAGAAAAGCTCCCTCTAACTGAGACGGGTATTTGTAGTCGGTTAATAACCTCCTTAATTGCATCACTGGCTTGAGATAAAGATACACCCTCTCCCAAATTAAAACTAAAAGAGTCCGAGGGCACCCCTCCGTCGTGACTTACAGAAAGCGCTGTGTTCGTAAGTTTAGAGGATGCAACCGTATCCAAAGCAACCACAGCACCCTTAGAGTTTGTGAGCTTAATGTGCTTTAAAGATTCAGCGTTTTCTAAAAACTGCGGATCAATTTCGAGGACCACTCTGTACTGGTTGAGGGGGTTATAAATCACACCCACCTGCTTTTGTGTATACGCATCGGATAAAGCAGTATCGACACCTCTTACGGTAAGCCCGTAGCGACCAAGCGCATCTCGGTCCATTACAACAGAGGTCTGAAGTCCTCTGTCCTCATAATCTGTATTAATATCTTCTAGCTCTTTTAATTTTGAAAATTCATGCCTGATCTTTGGCTCCCAATAACGAAGACTCTCCAAGTCATCAGCCTTAATGGTGTACTCGTACTGCGAGCTTGATTGCCTTCCACCGATTCGAATGTCTTGTGCAGGAACCAAAAAAAGTCTTGCTCCTGCTTCCTTTGAGAGCCTTTGCCTCAGCCTTGCAACCACCTGGTCTGCCGAGTCTTTGCGCTCTGATCTAGGTTTTAGGGTTAAGAACATTTGAGCAGAGTTTCTTTGTCCACCGCCGGTAAAACCAGTGACGTTATCTACTGCTGGATCCGCTTTCACCACAGCGATAAAAGTATCTAGCCTACTTTGCATCGCCTTAAACGAGCTGCTTTGGTCCGCGCGGATAGATCCAAAAATACGCCCAGTGTCTTGCTGAGGGAAGAAACCTTTTGGGATTGATCTGTACAAGCTCACGTTCAAGGCAACCGTTAAAACAAGAACAATCCACATAACCCACTGATGTCTTAGAGCCCACCTCAAGCTAACTGAGTAAAGCCTTGCCCAAACATTTCTTTTAACCGGCTTGAAGCCGCTATTTACTGCTTTAGCATGAGGGCCTAGCATCGCCGCGCACATCATGGGTGTTGTTGTAAGAGATATCAGCATAGATATCAGTATTGCCACAGACAGTACCACTGCAAACTCTCTAAACAGTCGCCCTAACACACCGTCCATTAAAAGTATAGGGATAAATACCGCCACGAGAGATAAACTGATGGATACAACGGTAAAAGCAATCTCTCGTGTTCCCTCAATGCTCGCGCTAAAAGGTGAGCTGCCCCGTTCAATGTGACGGGTTACGTTCTCCAAAACAACAATTGCGTCGTCCACTACAAAGCCAGTAGCAATCGTCAACGCCATGAGTGTTAAATTATTAAGACTGAGTCCAAGTATGTACATCACTCCAACTGTTCCAAGCAAAGAAAGTGGCACTGCAACACTAGGAATCAACGTGGCCGATGCACGTCTAAGGAAAAGGCCAACCACCATGACAACTAAAGCGATAGATATAGCCAAGGACTTTTGAATCTCATATAAAGACGCTTTCAAAGAAGGTGTTCTATCAGAGACCACACGCATTTGAACCGCTGCGGGCAACGCTGCTTGAAGCGTTGGCATTAAAGCTCTAACCCGTTTTACTGTTTCAATTACATTGCTACCAGGCTCTTTGTTTATAATCAACAATATCGCGGGTTCTGAGTTGGAGACCCCGTAATTACGCAGATCTTGAACAGAATCTTTAACGCCGGCAACATCTGATAAACGCACGACTCGCCCATCACTGCTGTAATGAATGACGATGGGCGCGAACTCTTCAGCCTTGCTCACCTGATCATTAGCCTCTATCTGCCAGGTCCGATTGCCCAGATCCACCTGTCCCTTGGGGCGATTCCCGTTTGCCCCTGCAACAGCAGTCCTTACATCCTCCAATCCCAAACCAAACGCACTTAATCGGTCCGGATTAATTTCAATCCTAACTGCAGGTAATGCGCCTCCGCCAATTTGAACTTGTCCGACCCCCTCAACCTGAGCCAAGCGCTGAGCAAGCACTGTTGAAGCAAGGTCATAGAGTTGTCCTTGGGACTGAGCCTCGGAGGTGAGCGCTAAGAGCAGTATCGGAGCCTCCGCTGGATTGACCTTTCTGTACGAAGGCAAGCTCGGCAGTCCAGTTGGCAAAGCAGAGGCTGTTGCATTAATAGCGGCTTGTACATCTCTAGCGGCGCCGTCCAAGCTCCTTTTCAAATCAAATTGGAGCGTAACTCTGGTATTGCCTAACGTTGAGTTTGAAGTTATCTCCGTTACTCCGGCAATTGCGCCAAGACTTCGCTCGAGTGGGGTAGCAACCGTAGCCGCCATCGTCTCAGGACTTGCGCCAGGCAAGCTCGCTTGCACAGAAATCGTTGGGAAATCAACTTGAGGCAAAGGCGCCACAGGCAAATTGAAATAGGCCAATACACCCGCCATTGCTATCCCAAGCGAGATGAGGGTTGTCGCAATTGGTCGGCTTACAAAAACAGCAGCCCACTGCGTTGGTGGCTCGGGTGGGGGCGTCATATAGAGTTAGAGAGTTAGAGAGTTAAGCACGCAAGCGAATCAATGAAATTACAGAGGGGTTTGGTCTGAGGGCTTTCGCGTAAAACGCGTTTCCCAATTCGCAAACATTAGGTAAATCACAGGCGTTGTAAATAGCGTCATAAGTTGACTCACCACTAACCCTCCGACCATCGTGATTCCAAGCGGCGCCCTCAACTCGCTCCCCACCCCGCTTCCAAGCATCAAAGGAAGGGCCCCAAGCAAAGCACACAAAGTGGTCATGAGTATGGGGCGAAACCTGAGCAAGCAGGCACTATAAATTGCATCTCTTGCAGACATTCCTTGATCGCGTTGTGCCTCCAAAGCGAAATCAATCATCATGATTGCATTTTTCTTCACTATTCCAATCAAAAGAACAATACCAATCACTGCAATCACATTCAAATCGTGACCACTCAGCACTAGTGCTAACAAAGCCCCCAGCGCCGCAGAAGGTAATGTGGACAATATGGTCACGGGATGAATATAGCTCTCGTACAAAACACCCAGCACGATATACATCGTCACCACAGCCGCAACGAGCAACCAAAGCGTTCGCATCAATGAGCTTTGAAACGCAAGCGCTGCACCTTGAAACTGCGTTTCAATGCTAGGCGGCATACCCTCCTTTTGCAATTGCTCTTTTTCCTGTGCAATCGCTTTTACAGCCTCACCAAGCGAGTAATGAGGAGAAGGCGTAAAAGAAAGCGTGACGGAGGGGAATTGACCCACATGCATCACACTAAGTACTGCTGGGCGCTCGAGCACTTTGACGAATGTGGACATCGGTATTTGTTGACCACTCGTATTGCCTACAAAAAGTCTCTCTATAGCCAGTGGGCCCATACGCTCTGATGCGCCCACCTCAAGTACAACTCTATACTGATTACTCTGGGTGAAAATAGTTGATACCAAACGCTGACCAAAAGCATCATACAAAGCATTGTCAATTGCGGCCATGGATACCCCTAATCGGCTCGCCGTGTCGCGGTCAATTTGTATATAAGCTTGTAATCCTTGGTCCTGTAAGTCTGTTGCAATTTGAGAGATTTCAACCCGCCCTCTCATTCGACCAAGCATCTTTGTAGACCACTCAGCAAGGTCTTTGTCGCTGGGCCCGCTCATCAGGAAACGATACTGGGTTCTCGCGTTACTGTCCTCTATCGTCAAATCCTGCACGGGCTGCAGGTAAAGCGCCATTCCACTCACCCGCTGGCTGAGCTTTTCAAGACGAGTTACGATTTCATCAATAGAAGCATCTCGCTGCGAGTGGGGAACAAGATTAATTGTCATACGCCCCGCATTTAAACTGGCATTACCCCCGTCAACTCCAATGAAAGAGGTGAGGCTTTTAACGGCAGGATCGCCGAGTAGCTCCTTAGCCATGTCTTGTTGTTTGGATGACATTGCCGCAAACGAGCTGGACTGCGTCGCCTCAGTGACGGCTTGGATCACTCCAGTGTCTTGGAGCGGAAAGAAACCCTTTGGAATCCAAACATAAAGGCTAATAGAGGCAAGGGCTGTGAGCATAAAGACCCAAAGCGTTTCCTTTGGACGCTCAAGTACCCATGTGAGAGCAGTTGCGTAACGATTGATCAGCGCTTGAATCGACTCGCCAACCCAAGTTGACCAGTGGTTTTCACTCTTTTTAGTCTCATTATTGCGAGTACTTAGAAGTTTTGCGCACATCATCGGAGTAAGCGTTAAGGAGATAACAGCAGAGATCAAAATCGAAGTAGCCAGCGTGATTGCAAACTCATGAAACAACCGTCCAACAATATCTCCCATGAAAAGGAGCGGAATCAATACTGCGATCAAAGAGAAGGTTAAAGAAATAATGGTGAAACCAATTTGCTTTGATCCTTTAAGTGCTGCCTCAAGGGGTGTGCACTGATCGTCCTCGATATAGCGAGCAATATTCTCAATCATCACAATTGCATCGTCTACAACGAAGCCTGTTGCTATTGTGAGCGACATCAGCGTAAGATTGTTGATTGAAAACCCACTCAAATACATGACCCCAAACGTACCCACTAGCGACAAAGGCACTACAACCCCTGGAATAACAGTAGCTTGAGCTGTTCGAAGGAATAAGAAGATAACCATCACTACTAAAGCAATCGCAAGCATTAACTCAAACTGCACGTCTCTCACAGACGCGCTGATGGTGACGGTCCTGTCAGTCATGACCTGAAAATCTAGTGAGTCCGGCAAAGCAGCCTTTAACTGTGGCAGTAAGCTTTTGATTCTTTGCACTGTCTCAATCACATTTGCCCCGGGTTGGCGCTGGATGTTGAGGACAACGGCAGGAACGTCGTTAGCCCAAGCAGCAAGACGAACATTCTCAGGCGCATCAACTAGCGTAGCAACGTCTCGTAAACGAAGTGGTGAACCGTTTTTGTAAGCAAGAATAATAGACTCATATTCACTCGCAGTTTTAAGCTGATCGTTGGCATCCAAAGATGAGGCTCTTGCTGGTCCATCAAAGCTCCCCTTTGCAAGATTAACATTAGCATTGGTGATTGCGGTGCGCACATCCTCCAGCGAAAAGCCCGCCGCTGCAAGCGCAAGCGTATTCACCTGAACCCTAACAGCGGGCCTTCTACCTCCAGCAATACTGACTAAACCAACACCTGCAATCTGCGATATTTTCTGCGCAACTCGGTTCTCCACCATATCGTGTACGCGAGTGATAGCAAGGGTGGGAGAGCTAACGGCGATAGTTAGGACTGGCGCATCGGCTGGATTAACCTTGCTGTAAATAGGTGGTGCGGGTAAATCAGTTGGCAATAAATTAGCACCAGCATTAATTGCAGCTTGCACTTGTTGCTCAGCCACATCTAGGCTCACGTTCAAAGAAAAACGTAGCACAATCACTGAAGCACCGCCTGAACTGCTTGAACTCATTTGATCCAGTCCAGGCATCTGTCCAAATTGCCGCTCTAAGGGGGCCGTAATAGAGGAGGTAATGACTGTAGGACTTGCTCCCGGATATAGGGTTGTAACCTGAATTGTTGGATAGTCAACCTGAGGGAGAGAGGCAACAGGTATAAATTGATAAGCCAACAAACCAGCCAAGAAAATAGCTACCATCAAAAGCGATGTAGCGACAGGTCGCAAAATAAAGAGTCGCGATATATTCATTACGCGCTTTACTTTTTAATCGCCGGAGCTTTGTTGGCGACGTTCACGCATTTTTTGAAAAAATGCTTTTCTCTCCTCCGGACTCATCGCCTTTACTTTATCCACAATCTCAGGTGGTAAGCGCTCCATCCATTTGCGCCGCCTTGCCTCATCTGAGTTATCCACACCATCTGAGGCTCCGCTACTGGTTGCGTTACCTTGAGCGTTCGACTCATTCGGTTTGCGAATCAAATTAGACTGATCATTGCTAAGTTGAGAAGCAGTTTCTGCGGATTTTGAACCTACTGCATTTGGGGTGGCCACACTAGGTTGGGGAGTTGCACGGGCAGCGTTTTTATTCAGTCCCGCTGCTCCTACAGAATTAGAACTACTTGCACTAGCTGCACTATTTGCATTACTTGCGCCATTAGCGGCTCGATTGGCACCTACTGCATCAACGTTACTTATTGAAGTAACGCCTCGTGCATCTGTCGTTTTTACTACATCGACTTTACTCTTTGCTCTTAGTCTGTCTGCGCCGTCCAGAACAACTCGGTCTCCTACTTTGAGTGAGCCTGTTGCGTCTTCTGCGCTTTCCACTCCTTGCCACTCTCCGTCTAATGCCAATAGCTTAACCACCCGGGGGGTGACTGTATTGTCATCGTTAATAACGTAGACAAAAGTGCCCAGTGCGCCGCGCTGAACGGCTGCAGCGGGCACGGCTGTAACGTTTTTAAATACATCGAGTTGCACCTTGATGTTTGTAAACTGATTAGGGAACAACGATTCATCTTTGTTATCTAAAAGTGCTTTTAACTTTAACGTACCCGTACTCGTATCTATCGCGTTGTCCGTTAGGGATACCTTGCCAACGCCCAAGACCTGGGTTAACTCACTATCCCACACCTCCACAGGGATTGGAACTCCTTGGTGCAACTTCTTTTGTATGAGTGGCACATATTTTTCTGGAACTGCGAACACTGCAGCGATGGGTTGGAACTGTGTAATTGTTGCAATGCCGTTTGGATCACTTGCACGCGCCAAACTACCAATTTCAACTTGTTTAATACCTATACGTCCAGATATCGGTGCAGTTACATGGGCATAAGAGAGTTGCAAGCGAGCATTATCAAAGGTACCTTGATCAATAAGCACCGTTCCTTTGAGTTGACGCACCAAAGCGTCTTGAGTGTCAACTTGCTGAGCTGCAATAGCGTCCTTGGCTAACAATTCTTTGTAGCGCTGTTGATCTAAAAGTGCATTCTTATACTGAGCCGTATCTCGCTCTAGTTGACCTTGGGCTTGTGTGACCAATACATCTAAGTTCTGCGTATCAAGATCAACCAATACCTGACCCGCTTTAACCAGAGCGCCCTCCTTAAAATGTAAGGCCTTCAGCTCTGCGTCTACTTTAGCTCTTACAGTTGCAGTATTCAAAGCGGTCATCGTTCCCAAAGCGCTAACCACCATACGTATATCCATCTGACGAACAACGCCTGTGCTAACGGCCTGAGGCCTACCAAATCCAAAACCAGAGCCTGCACCCCTGGGGCCCCACATGCCCCCAGTTGCGCCACCCTCTGGACCTGCATCTGGACTAGGCGCTCTAAAAAAAAGTGCCCAACACGCAACGGCAATAACTACGGCTAGTACAAAAAATACAAGTGCTAATTTTTTAAAACGATATGCGCCGAGCAAGAAGGTTTTACCGAAAATATTGATCTTCATATGAGGAGTTTGTGGCTATTCAAATGCTACGCGCGGTTTAGTACTGATCATACCCAGGACAGGAAAGTATCTTAAAAAAATTGAAAAAGAAAATTTGTGCATTTCAGTCACTAAAGCAGCTTAGACAACAGCTCTAGGAACACACTTACCAAAAATGCGGAAGTAATCGGTAAGTACCACTGACGTTTAAAAAGTATAAAGGTCAGGTCCCCAGGTAAGCGACCAAAACGAAGTCGCTTCAGTAGGGGAGCAAAGTACTGCGCCAAAACCATCATGATGATAATTAAAAACAACCACCTTAACATGCATTAACCTGTTCGTTTGATTCAGCTGTAAAGAAGATAATTCGACTATAAAGTGTGTGTGCGGTCTCCCACCCTACAACCAAGCGGCTCGAAATCTACCCCGTCACCAACACCCAAGACTAATACTTTAAAGAGTTCACCCATCTCATGCTCGTTGATGAGTTTAAGCGCCGGCGCTCTTTTAGCAGCGTCAACACTCTCTAAACCCTCTAAAAGCCCTGAGTTGATAAGGAAATTGGCTTGGCTTGTATAGCCTAGCACCTCAGCTCCCGCGTTTTGGGCAGCCAATGCAGCGTCCGTAAAATTCACGTGTGCCGTGATGTCCTTATGGCCCACTAAAACAAGAGGGTTGTCGTCCGCCTTATGACGGAGATGACACATGATTGTCCCCATATGCCTTTGGGGGTGGTAATACTCGCTCTCCGGAAATCCATAATCAATTAGAAAGAACGCTCCACGACTAAATTTTTTAACAAGTGTTTGTATGAATGCTGCGCTCTGAGGGTGTACTTCTGTCATGTAGTCCCCCGTTAGTCCCTCTTGAGTTGGCGGGCGAAGTGCAGTCTCACGTAAAGCCCATTCAAAGACGTACTCATCTAATGCAGACTGATCAGCGTCTTGCCCTGAACTCTTTACCACGTCTACCTTAGCGTAAGTTACGCCCTGTTCAAACCACAAGCCAGCGCAGCGCTTTAAAATGTTGACAGGGATTGCGTCCAGTACTTCATTCCCAATCATTACACCTTGCATCACTTCGGGCAGTTCACTCACCCAATTAACCTTGCCTTGAAAAGCGCTGAGAGTTGCACTTTGACGCGCTCTGAGCGCTCCTGATACATCTACGAGAGTGTATTTTTTAACTCTATCGCCCAAATGCTCCAGCAATTGGCGAGCAAGCTCCCCCGTTCCAGGTCCAAACTCCCAGATCTCATCAGTCTGTGTCTGATCAAGGGCTTGAGCAACGCTTTGCCCAAGAGCACGGCCAAAGGCGGGGGTGAGTTCGGGGGCTGTCACAAAATCGCTGCCCAGATTGGGTGAGGCACCGATCTGTCTATTTTGGGAGGAGTAATAGCCCCATCTCGGATCATAAAGCGCAACAGACATGAACCGCGCAAAGTCAATCCAACCGCCACCTTCATCAATAAGGCCACGGATTGCAGCCTCTAATTCTCTTTTAGGCTCAACTTTGAGACCTGATTGGGGCAAAGGATCTAAAAATTTGTGAGAATGCAAGTTGTTTTAATCCTTTTAATGTCTATTTATGTCATCTTGGGTTTTAGTCACAGGTGGCGCTACACGCCTAGGTCGAGAGATAGCACTGGCTTTTGCAAAAGCGGGGTGGAGTCTCATCTGCCATTATCGCAATTCTGAGGGTGAAGCGCGTAAACTTTGCGATGAAGCCCTCGCGCTCGGTGTTCAGGCTCATCCGCTATATGCAGAGCTTGAGAGCGAGCAAAGTTGCGATGAGCTTTTTAAACGCACTTTAGAGCTAAGTGGTGAGAATCTTTGCTCAATTGTGAACAACGCCTCCCTTTTCATTGCTGATAACGCACACGACTTTCAGGAGTCACAAGCGCTACAACAGTTGAATGTAAATTTGATGGCGCCGATGCGATTTGGAAAATGGTTTTATGAAGCTGTCGCAAATCGTCAAGCATCCAAAGCTTCAAAGCTCCCGCAATTGCCCGAAAAGCATTCCCCAAGCATTATTCACATATTGGATCAAAAGGTATTTAATTTAAATCCTGATTACTTCTCCTATACCGTCTCCAAACTTGCACTCGAGCGGATTGTGGCCCTTCAGGCACAGTCCTTTGGACCGCATATCCGGGTGAACGCCGTTTCGCCAGGCCTCATTTATCAAAGCGGTCCTCAAAATTTAGATAACTTTAAAATAGCCAGTAAAGCCAATTTAATGGGAGCACCCATTGAGCCCGCACAAGTCGCGCAAAGCGCACTATTTCTGGCTCAAAATCCTTGTATCACTGGAAACACGATCAAAGTCGATAATGGTCAACACTTAGTCCCAAGTGCGCGTGACATTATGTTTGTTGCTGACAAATTATCATCTAAATAATCATGAACAACACCTCACAAGAATATGTACTCATGAACGAGTGCCGTAAATTATTTCTCGAAGGCTTGGAGGTTCAAGCACGCATCGGAATTCACGATTTCGAGCTCAGCAAACCACAGCGACTCATAATTGATGTGGAGCTCTATGTTCCGCTCTCGTTGAGCACACCGAGCTCGGACGCCATACACGAGGTCGTTGACTATGACTTTATTCGGGAGGTTGTGTTTGAGAGAATAGCTCAAGGCCACATTAACCTGCAAGAGAGTTTGGTGGACGACTTACTGTCAACACTGCTCAACCACCCCGGCGTCAAAGCGGCCCGGGTCAGCTCCTACAAACCCGACGTCTACCCCGACTGCAACGCAGTAGGTGTAGAGGTATTTAGAAGTAAATGATTCCAAAAAAATTCTTATAAGCAGGCCATATGTTAAGTAAAGGCAATCAAATTCTCACCTTAAACGGGCTTCGCTTTGATGCAAACCTGGGAATATTGGATCATGAGAAAATAAAGCCCCAACCCATCCAAGTAGATGCAGAGCTTAATTTAGGCACTCAACCGCTACTCCCCAGTGACGATGAGATACTGCACGTTCTAGATTACCGCAAAGTCAGACAAATCATAATCACGGAGTGCACCGCTGTGCACGTGAATTTACTGGAGAGTTTAATTGGTAAGCTAGCACTGAGACTCATGCAACTGAACGGTGTAATTGGTGTTCGAGTAAAAATCGCAAAACTCGAGATCTTCAGCGACTGCGAAGTTGCTATTCGTGTTGAAACAGGACAATGGTGAGATTAATTAGAAATGAATTCTTGGATAAATACAGATTCAGACACGGCAATTAAAGCAGAGCAATCTCTGCCCATTGACTCATCTGGCTCTACAGCTCCAGCACGCACGCACTCCGCTCGCCTCATACAGGAGCGCGAAGCTCATAAATTAGAAAAACGTCTTTGCCGTTTAATGGGGCAAGCCATCGTTGACTACAACATGATCAGCGAAGGTGATAAAGTCATGGTCTGTGTCTCAGGTGGGAAAGACAGTTACGCAATGTTAGATATATTGCTTAAACTGCGTTCACGCGCACCCATTCACTTTGACATCGTTGCGGTTAATTTAGATCAAAAACAACCGGGCTTCCCCGCAGAAATACTTCCGCGTTACCTGACAGAGCTTGGCGTTGATTTTCATATAGAAAACCAAGACACCTACTCCATCGTAAAAGACAAAATTCCAGAAGGTAAGACGATGTGTAGTCTTTGCAGTCGCCTGCGAAGGGGAATTTTGTACAGAGTTGCTGATGAGCTTGGTGCTACAAAAATAGCTCTCGGACACCACCGTGATGATATTTTGCAGACCCTCTTTTTAAACATGTTTTTTGGAGCAAAGCTTAAGACCATGCCCCCTAAGCTTGTCAGCGACGACGGGCATCACGTGGTTATTCGCCCCCTCTCCTACGTTGCCGAGCACGACCTAACTGACTGGGCTACACACAAGGCCTTTCCCATCATTCCTTGCACCCTTTGCGGCAGTCAAGAAAACCTGCAGCGTCGCGTGGTCGGAGATATGCTCAGGGAGTGGGAGAAAAAAACACCTGGTCGACTGGAAAATATATTTCGTTCTCTGCAAAACATCGCCCCCTCACACCTGATGGACTCCAAGCTCTATGACTTTCAAAACATCTCAGCCAGTGGGACGGCGGATCCGCTTGGGGATAAGCTCTTTGACGAGGAAGAGATCAAGGTGGCAAGTGTGCTTGACTCGATTGGCATTAAGCTTGCCTAGTAAGCTGGATATAAAAAATCCCTCAAACTGCGCAATCAAACTGAGTTGACTTTGTAGTTGAGGGATTGGTTTTTAAGTTATTTAATTAACGCAAATTTATTTCTGCTTTTTATAGCCAACAACCTTCTGAGTTTGTGAGCCAAGGCCTTCAACACCCAGAGTCATTACATCTCCAGGCTTCAAAAACACTGGCGCTGACTTGCCGTTAACCTTCACGCCCATGCCAACACCTGGAGGCGTGCCTGTTGTAATGATATCGCCGGGGTACAGCGTCATAAATTGACTGGTATAGCTAATGAGCTTTGCAACATTAAAGATCATGGTCTTTGTATTTCCGGTTTGCATGCGCTTGCCGTTCAACTCCATCCACATGTCTAATTTCTGTGGATTTGGAATCTCATCACGCGTCACCAACCAAGGACCAATCGGGCCAAAGGTGTCACACCCCTTTCCCTTATCCCAAGTACCGCCTCGCTCGATTTGGTACTCACGCTCACTCACGTCGTTAATCGTGCAATAACCCGCCACATGGTCTAGTGCACTTTTTAAAGAAACATAAGAAGCTTTAGTGCCGATCACTACGCCTAATTCAACCTCCCAGTCACTTTTTACAGAACCCTTAGGCAACATAACGTCATCATCAGGGCCTTGAATACAGCTCGTGGGTTTTGTAAAAATGATAGGCTCTTTTGGCAAAGGCATGCCAGCCTCTGCTGCGTGGTCTGCATAGTTCAAACCAATGGCAATGAATTTACCAGAACCTACAACGGGGCATCCCATGCGCGGGTTTCCACGCACCAAAGGCAATTTAGCAGGATTTAATTTAGAAAGCTTCTTTAGCTCTTTATCGCTCAAAGTATCGGGCGTGATATCTTTGATGATGTGACTTAGATCTCTAATTTTACCGTCTGCATCAATCAGGCCTGGCTTTTCTTTCCCTACTTTACCGTAACGTACTAATTTCATTTTCTCTCCATTTAAAAATTGATTGGATATCTAAAACCATTCCTGCAAATATTAAATTCTTTTTAATATGTCGCTCGACCACCTGACAAATCAAACACCGCTCCGGTTGAGAAAGAGCAGTCCTCTGTGCACAACCAACACACCAAGGCAGCAACTTCTTCCGGTAATCCAAAACGACCCATCGGGATCTTGCTAAGCATGAATTGTATGTGCTCGGCTGACATCTGATCAAAAATCGCAGTTTTAACTGCAGCTGGAGTCACACAGTTAACCCGCACACCTGTGTCAGCCAACTCCTTACCCAAGGACTTGGTGAGTCCAATCACAGCTGCCTTACTGGCGCTGTAAGCACTGGCATTTGGATTACCGTCCTTACCAGCAACGGATGCAATGTTCACAATCCGACCAAAGGATCTACCCTTCATGTGCGCAGATAACTCTTTACAACAGTAAAAAAGGCCGTTGACATTTACATCCATCACGTCCTTCCAGGCCTGAACAGGATAGTCCCACACCTTAGTGTTCGGGCCTGTAATGCCCGCGCAATTAACCAAAATATCAACTGCTTTATTGGCAATAGTCTGCGCGGTCGCTTTTGTCACACTCTCATATGCAGCCACATCGACATGAACTGTATGAACCTTTGAGTTGGGGTGCTCAGCCAAGAGTGACTGACGCGCTTTAACCATTGTTGCCTCATCTCTATCCCAGATTGAGACCTCACCACCAGAGGCAAGTACGCGCTGTGCAATTGCATAACCCAACCCTGTCGCGGCACCCGTAATGACTGCGTGGCGACCTTTTAAATCTAGTTGATTCATATTAACTCCGTCATATTAATTTTTTCTGTTAGATAGTCATTCCACCGTCCACCATGAACGCATTGCCCGTTGCAAATTGCGCTTCATCTGAGGCCAAATAGACAACGATCGGGGCTATCTCCTCCGCGTTGGCTAAACGACCCATAGGCTGCCTAGCAATAAAATCTTTGCGAGCTTGAACGGGATCCTCAAATTTTGCGATCCTTTCATGTAATGAAGGCGTATCCACAGTGCCAGGACAGATTGCATTGACTCGTATGCCCTGCTTCACATAATCAGCTGCAACGCTTTTGGTTAACCCAAGCACAGCCGCCTTGCTGGCACCGTAAATAAACCTGTTGGGCAACCCTTTAACACTTGAACAAACGCTTGACATATTGATGATGCTGCCACTTTGCTGCGCAATCATTTTGGGCAATACCGCTTGAATCATCCAAAATTGAGCACGTGCGTTTAAATTAAAGGCAAAGGACCAATCCTCATCTGTTGCCTCCAAAATAGTTCCACTGTGCACGAAACCAGCACAATTGAACACAACATCCACACGCTCTAACTTAGCGACAAAGGAGTTGATGGCTGCTTTATCAAGCACATCTAACTGTGCTGTCTGAACATTGGGCACGCCGGCGTAGGATTTGAGGAGTTCGGAATTAACATCTGTGGCCCAGACCTGGGCCCCCTCTTTAGCCATCGCAAGTACCGAGGCTCGCCCTATCCCTTGCCCGGCCGCTGTGACGACGGCTATTTTTCCCTTTAATCTCATTGCAAAACTCCTTTACCCTATAACTTATATTTCAGTAATTCAACACCAGGCATAACTTCTTGGTGATAACTTTTCTTCACAGCAAAAGAGAATTCCACCCCCATACTTTGGGTTTAAGATTTTGAACTGGGGAAATGATCTTCAAACCATGAGGCATACGAAAGCTGTGATCGCGCTGATTTATGGTCTTATGAGTATCTTTAAGCACTTCCCTTTTTATGACTTAGCTTGAGGCAATAAATTATGCAAACAACGAAAATAACGAATGAAGCATAATTTGTAAAGCTCGCAAACTTAGTGAAAGTTATTTAGGAAGTGTTTCAGCCACATATTATGCGTTTGTAGCCCTGCTATTCAGCATGGGGAATTACCCTTCCTCGTCTACTTTTTAAAATTCAAATCCTCAATCGTCCGCTAATATCAAGGCCTTAAAAATAACCATTCTTCAACTCCCTTATGAATACTCATATTCGACTTCACGCTGGCGATAACGTCGTGATCGCACGAGCTCAACTGGTTGGCGGCACAAGCGTTGAACAACTTACCGTGAAGGGACTCATTCCTGCAGGCCATAAGATGGCTACTACAGATATTGCAACTGGAGACCCTGTTAGGCGTTATAACCAAATCATAGGCTTTGCAAGTCGTCCCATTCATGCAGGCGAACACGTTCACACACATAACTTAGATCTCGGTGCAGAAAAGGGCGGTTTTGCAAGAGATTACGCTTACTGCGCTGACGTCAAACCACAGGCGCCTAAAAAATCCGCAACTTTTATGGGCTATGTGCGAGCAGACGGTAGCGTGGCGACTCGCAATTACATCGGCATCTTGTCCAGTGTCAACTGCTCTGCTACGGTGGTCCGCGCCATTGCTGAGCATTTCTCTAAGCGCACCAACCCAAGCGCTCTTGCGCCCTATCCCAACATTGACGGCGTCATCGCACTGAGTCACGGCCTGGGTTGCGGCATGGACCACACTGGGCTTGGTATGCAGGTACTTGAGCGCACTTTAGCCGGCTATGCAAAGCATGCCAATTTTGCTGCCTGTTTAATGGTTGGCTTGGGTTGTGAGGCCAATCAAATCAGTACCTGGCTTGAGCATTCACACTTAGCGCAAAGTCAACAGCTATACACCTACAACATTCAAGATACCGGTGGCACCGCTAAATCCATCGCTCTTGGAATTGCGCAAATTAATGCCATGCTGCCCGAGGCCAACAACGTTCAACGCGTTCCTTGTGATGCCTCACATCTAGTTGTTGGACTGCAATGTGGGGGCTCAGACGGGTACTCAGGTATCAGCGCCAACCCAGCCCTTGGCGCGGCCGTAGACCTTTTGGTCGCTCATGGGGGCACTGCCATTTTGAGCGAAACCCCTGAGATTTACGGAGCCGAACATTTACTAACGCGACGCGCTGTCAACAAACAGGTCGGGGAGCGTTTGATTGAGAGAATTCGTTGGTGGGAACACTACACGGAGATGAACCAAGGCGAGATGAACAACAATCCCTCACCCGGCAACAAAGCAGGTGGTCTCACAACTATTTTAGAAAAATCTTTAGGTGCAGTTGCCAAAGCGGGTACTACGAATTTAAATGCCGTCTATGAGTACGCTGAGCCAGTTAAAGCGCACGGTTTTGTCTATATGGATACGCCAGGCTATGACCCAGTGAGCGCAACGGGACAAGTTGCGGGAGGGGCAAATTTAATTTGTTTCACAACTGGACGAGGTTCAGCCTATGGGTGTGCCCCGTCCCCATCTCTAAAGCTAGCAACCAATACTGCGCTTTGGAAACGCCAGGAAGAGGACATTGATATCAATTGCGGCGAGATCATTGACGGCACTCAAAGTATTGAGCGCATGGGAGAGCTAATCTTTCAACGCATATTAAAGAGCGCAAGTGGTGAGCCAACCAAAAGCGAATTACACGGCTACGGTCAAAGTGAGTTCGTACCTTGGCAACTCGGCGCAGTGATGTAACTAAGTAGATTGCCAAGATTTAAAGAACACTAAAGATCAGCATCAGAGGATTAAACACCATGACAATAACCATTCAAGTGGGCGAGTTGGAGAAGAAAATAGCTTCACTCTTTACAGCGGTTGGAAGCTCAAATGAGGAGGCCAATCAAGTCGCTAGTAACTTAGTTTTGGCCAACCTCTCTGGGCACGACTCGCACGGCGTTGGTATGGCGCCCCGTTATGTAGATGCCGTTCTTGAAAAAAATCTAACGCCTAACGCACGTGTTCAAACCCGCATCGATACTGGCACTTTGCTGGGACTTGATGGACAGTATGGGTTTGGTCAAAACGTGGGCGTGCAGGCCATGGAGATGGCATTTGAGCGAGTGCACAAGCACGGCTCTTGCATCATGTCTTTATCAAACGCTCACCATTTAGGCCGTATCGGACATTACGCTGAAATGGCTGTAGAGAATCACTGGATATCAATTCACTTCGTAAGCGTTAACTCTCGCCCCATTGTCGCCCCCTACGGTGGTGGAGACGGACGATTTGGAACCAATCCGTGTTGTATCGGCATTCCAGTGGGCGTCGGCTCGAGTGCACGCGAACCTTTTATTTTGGACTTTGCAACCAGCCGAGTAGCCCAGGGCAAGATGCGTGTCGCACACAATGAGGGCAAGAGCGTTGAACCTGGTACATTGATTGATGAGAACGGACGTCCAACCAATAACCCAGGCGTCGTCGTGGTTCCCCAGTCCAACGGCAAAATGGGCGCTTTAATGCCGTTTGGCCAATACAAGGGCTTTGGTCTAGCAGTTGCATGCGAATTACTAGGCGGCGCACTATCAGGTGGCGGTACTTGGCACAGGCAGGCAGACTCAAGGCGCGCTGTGCTCAACAGCATGCTCACCATCGTCATTGACCCCAAACGTCTAGGAACTGAGGTGTCTTTTGCAAGCGAGACAACCGAGTTCATCGACTGGTTAAAAAGTAGTCCAGACGCACCGGACACTGCAGGAGTCAAACTAGCGGGAGAGCCAGAGCGACAAAAAAGAGCAGAACGCAGAAAAAACGGTATCCCCATAGACGCCGCGACTTGGCAAGAAATTATTGATTCAGGCAAGAAAGTTGGAGTCGCGATCTAACCCATGTTTTTAAAGCCCGCTCCCAAGACTATTCGAGCACGCCTTGGTCAACGCCCCACAAGTAACAAGGCGGCTTACGAAATGAAGTACGTGCTACAGAGCCCATCTTTAGATCTACGATCTTAGATCCCAGGCGCTAACCCGGGCGCTAAAACAGCTTTAGCGTAGCCTCTAAATACTCGGTTGGCATGCGCTTAAATCCCGAGCGGGTGTATCTCAGTAACCGTCCAATGATGTAAGTTACTAATGCGCTGGCCTGCATCTGCGCGTCAACTGTTGGCGTTGCAGATTTCCCCGCCTGCGCAGCATCCTTATAAACAATGCGTAGACTGGATTCAATTCGGTCAAAAAACTGATTCATTCGAGTTTGTAAACGGTCGTTTTCAAACACCAAAGCATCACCCACCATCACACGAGTCATTCCGGGATTTTTTTCTCCAAATTGAAGTATCACCGTAGCAATTTGATGAGCCTTGGCTTGAAAAGGCATATCTTTATCTGCGATTTGGTTGATAAGTGTAAAAAGGCTTTGCTCGATAAACTCGATCAAGCCTTCAAACATCTGCGCTTTACTTGCAAAGTGTCGGTACAAAGCGGCTTCGCTGACCTCTAGTTTTGCCGCCAACGCAGCAGTCGTAATCCTGTCAAAGCCGGGTTGCTCCAGCATAAGTGCCAGAGCTTGAAGGATTTGCAGTCTTCGCTCGCCGGGTTTGGGCCGTTTGCGACTCGTTGAGAGTGTTGAGCCCTCTGCTTCTTCGGGTGCACTGGACAAAGTCTCATCAACCATTCAAACCCCCTTGCAAATTGATTAGTGGGAACGAATCATCGTTCCAAAGGCTTGCTCCGTCAAAACCTCTAACAGCAAAACATGAGGTACACGACCATCAATAATATGAACGGAGTTTACGCCACTCTTAGCCGCATCCAGCGCGCCGCTAATTTTAGGAAGCATTCCCCCGCTAATCGTACCGTCCTCAAAAAGCGAGTCAATCTCTCTAGCCGATAAATTGGTCAGTAATTTCCCGCCTTTATCCAAAACACCCTCAGTGTTTGTAAGCAATACCAATTTCTCTGCTTGCAACACAGTTGCTAATTTTGCTGCAACTACATCTGCGTTAATGTTGTAAGACTCATTATTCTCTCCGTAACCAATTGGGCTGATGACAGGAATAAAAGCATCATCTTGCAACGCTTTAACAACGCTTGGATCAATGCCTACAATTTCACCGACCAGACCAACATCAATTTCTATCGATGGGTCTTTGTTGTCATGCATCTTTAATTTACGCGCGTGAATCATGCCTCCATCACGCCCCGTCAACCCAACAGCCTTCCCCCCGGCTTGGTTGATCAAGCCCACAATGTCTTGCTGGACTTCGCCTGCGAGGACCCACTCGACAACCTCCATAGTCTCCTCATCCGTGACCCGCATGCCCTGTACGAACTCGCCTTTTTTGCCAAGGCGTTTAAGGACAGTCTCAATTTGTGGGCCTCCGCCGTGAACAACCACAGGGTTCATTCCTACTAACTTTAAAAGCACCACATCAGCAGCAAAATCAGCTTGCAGTTTGGGATCCGTCATCGCGTTCCCGCCGTACTTGATAACCAATGTTTTCCCATGAAATTTTCTGATATAGGGCAAAGCTTGCGCCAAAATATCTGCTTGATTGTGAATGTCGCTGCGTGGGTTATCACTCATATGTAAGACTATTTATAAATTTAGCAATTGATCTAGGCCCCTTTTGCATTTTGCAATACCTTGGCTGAGCCCACCTCTTTTGGATAGTGTACGAAAGATTAACTGCAAAATTACGATAAATTAGCGCCGGGGTGTAATAAAACATTCACGTAAAAGTGCTCAGGTTTTACGCGCCAATAAGTTAAAAGCCCAGTACTTTGAGTAGATCAAAATACTGGGCTTTTGGAGAAGTCCTTTGTAGGGGCCTAAGAAAGCCCTGCAGAGGCTTTAAGCTGGAAGCGCAGGCTCTGTTGGCGGGGCAATCGCTACGCTGTCCTGTGAAATTCCAAGAACCGTATTGCGCACCATCTCTCTGAGCATTTTCTTCTCGGGGAAGCTTAAGGGACGCTCAAGCACTTTTCTCACACGCAATAACAAATGGCGATCAACCTCTTGGGGGATACCTTGGTTATTTAAGAGTTCATCTCTTAAATCATCTTGAATGTCTTGTGGTTCATCTGCCCACCAACCGTTTACAACCTCGAGTAGTTTAATTCGCATGGTCTCTGGGTCAAGCGGTGCAGCAGGTGCTGCGGGCGCAGTATTTGCAGCTTTAACGGTATGTGTTAAATCGCGAATACCAGCGGACTGTAAGAATATGCGTCGATCTGCATGCGCCAACAGTCGGCACCAATCTGGATCTGCGCTAGCCAATTGATCCATATGTCTGGCAGATTCGTCCGCTAGCAAATGAACGCCTATACCCCGTAACTGCGCATCATCGACCAACCCAAGAATTCTTTCGTCATCACTTGCAATCAAAAGATGGTCGCAAGCCTTGTTCTCGGCTAGTCGCTTTAAATCGCCGCTCATCAGTTGCAACAATGCGTCACTACCCTCGACTTGATCGGGAGGTACTAGGCGAATAATTTGATCATTCAAATATTGGTCTTCCTCTTTATCCGTGTACCAATAAACACGCTGAATATCCACAGCGAGGCCGGCTGTTTTTAAAGCTTGAGACAAAGCGGGAATTAAGGCCTGTCTGTTAATAGATTCGTTATCTTCTTCGGACTCTTGTTTGAGTAACCAAGCCATGTAATGACTATCTATCATTGCTATGCATTTGCCAGTACGGGGCACAGAATGTTCTTTGCGGGGATGGCCCGAGCGATTTTCACTCTTCATGAGGTTTAACCTTAATAAAACTTAATAAAAATTGACAGGAATATGTCTGTCCTAAACATTGGCGAGCCCGTCGTTGATGGCGGGTAATCACCGGCACGAACCATAACGGGTCAATGCTCTCCTTTATAAGAGAGACCGTATTTTTCCACAAATTTACAGAAATTAACGTATTTACAAATCATTAATACGTATTTTTTTAATCATTTGTGAGGAGTAAGACTATTTTTCTCCTAAAACTTGTTCATCAGTCTGTCCAAATCGTCGCACACGTTTGCCAAACCAATCAAGTGCACTCTCTAATTCTGTTTTGTCAAATTCAGGCCAATACGTTTCGGTAAAGTAAAGCTCGGTATAGGCCATCTGCCACAACAAAAAATTACTAAGTCTTGACTCCCCACCCGTTCGAATGAGTAAATCAGGATCTGGTAAGTCTTTGGTGCTTAAGTAGTTCTTTAAAGCTTGAGGCTCCAACTCAGACAAGGGCGTATTGGGATTGGCCTGCATCCACAACTGAGTCGCGTGCAAAATATCCCATTGCCCGCCGTAATTAGCAGCTACTGTTAAATGCAGTTTTGTATTGTGACTGGTCTCACGCTCAGCACGCTCAATTCTCTCTTGAAGAGATGGGGAGAAAGCGGAGCGTTCACCAATAATTCGAAAACGAATTCCTGCCTCCTTCATCTCACTCACCTCTTTATCCAAGTACTGGATAAAGAGGTCCATTAGCGTTGAAACCTCATCCTCGGGTCTTCTCCAATTTTCTGTGCTGAATGCGAAAAGTGTTAGGTACTCAACTTTGTGATCCGTACATGCTTGCACGATGGCTCTTACGTTAGAGGCGCCCTTAACATGGCCCACAGCTCTTGGAAGCAACCTTTTTTTTGCCCAACGACCATTTCCGTCCATGATCATTGCTATATGCTTGGGTATGCTTTGCATGTTAATCGCTTGTATTAAATAACTACTGGCTTGAGCTCTTCAAGCGAGACATGAACTTTGTGGGATTGGTTGATCAGCTCGATTAACACCATCGCTCTTAATTCGCCGTCTTGCTCTTCAAAAACACCTGTCATGCCTTTCAAAGGGCCTTTGACGAATTCAACCATATCCCCTTTTGTAAGTATATGTTTGGCATCTTGGGTGGGTGAGTTGCGCAGAACTTCTACCAACTCATCGGGCACTGCTGCTGCTTGTGTTCCAAAGGTTACTAATTTACTAACCCCAAGAGTGGACCTAATGGGCCCCCAATTGGAACTAACGTGATCTAGTTGAATAAAGAGATACCGACTGAACATCGGCTCGACCACCTTTGTAATTCGCCCACGTCTTATCTTTTCGACCTCTAACCACGGCATCCACGCCGAGTAACCTTGACGGGTTAAATTCTCTAAAGCGCGCTCCTCTTGCCTGGGGCGAGTGTGGACTACATACCATCTCATGAAATGACTTTTATTCTCAAAATTAGTAACTCTCCATTGTAGTTCTAGATTTAAGCCTAGCAAAGTCCCTCCATCTTCCTTAAAATTAGTCTTTGTACACTAAACAATACTTATGATTTGATTTAGAGTAAACCAATCACTTATTAAAGAGGCAATTCAAATGGCAACAAAACCCCCTCATTTTGATCCCAATGCATTTACGGATACGATGAAAGAATCCGCCCAACAAATTTGGCTAGCCGGGCTTGGCGCCTTCTCTAAGGCGCAGCAAGAGGGCGGCAAAGCATTTGAAACCCTCGTAAAAAACGGTATCGATTTACAAAGAAAAACGCAGGAAACTGCTGAAACCAAATTACACGAAGCTACTCAAAAGATGAGTGGAATCGCTCAAGAACTCAATCAAAAGGCAACTGGTCAGTGGGATAAATTAGAAACCATCTTTGAGGACCGGGTCGCAAAAGCCCTTCACAAAATGGGCGTCCCAAGTGCTGAACAATTAACGTCTTTACTCGAGCGAATCGAGGCTTTGGAGCAGCAATTAAGCGCTGCTCAGACCTCAAAGCGCAAAACAAGCTCTGAGCCCAAGACTAACGCCAGTCCAGGCGGCGACGCCTCTTAAGTACTCACACTGATAGAGAGCTCGCACTGCACCTTTGCAAAAAGAAATCTGCACTGGTAGGAACCCGAGTTTCTTTTTTTGGCTTCTGAGTTAGAGTGAATTTCTCTATCACTACTTAAAACGTGGCCCACCTCTTATGGCAACAAAAGCGCCTAGACGCACTGCTCAACGTATTTTGGACGCGTCCCTTGCGCTCTTTAATCGTTACGGCGAGCCAAACGTCTCAACCACGCTTATCTCCTCAGACCTAAACATTAGTCCGGGCAACCTTTACTACCACTTCCCCGCGAAGGAAGAGTTGGTAAATGCGCTTTTCGATCGTTACCAAAAAGCACTCATCCCTTTGCTTGCCGCGGCAACGGACATTCGTAACATTGAAGATGCTTGGTTTTTTATCCACTCCATTTTTGAGATCGTTTGGGAGTACCGTTTTTTATACAGGGACCTGAACGATCTGCTAAGCCGTAACAGGCTTCTCGAGTCTGAGATTAAAGACGTTATTCTTCATAAAACGAGCGCCTTTAAATCTTTGCTTCAAGGCCTTCAGCTCTCAAGTGCTTTGGATATAACCGTTGAGGAGCGTCAAGCCCTCGCAGTACACATGGTCGTGATATTGACTTGGTGGCTAAGTTACGAATATGTGCGAGATCCTAGAAACGCATTAGAGGACGCTAACGCACAACAATCAGTCCTTAAAGGAGCCGTTCAATTGCTTCGGCTCTTGCTACCTTACTTAGAGGCCCATGAGCGTGCACACTTACAAAACCTTTTAAAGGCTTATGACACCCAGGGTAGCGAAAGTATTTAGGCAAATAGCCCTTAAGCTCTTATACTTTTTTAAGCCAACAAAGACTCTACCAGTTTGACCCACACAGTTCCTCCCAACGGAATTAAATCATCGTTGAAGTCATAGCTTGGGTTGTGAAGCGTGCATGGTCCCTCTCCGTGCCCAACGTGGCGATGCGCGCCCTCTCCGTTGCCAATAAAGAAATAGGCTCCGGGCAAGGCCTGAAGCATGTAGGAGAAGTCTTCCGCTCCCATTGTTGGTTCTTGTACATGGATGTGTTCGGGGCCAACAACTTGGTTCAGTACTTTTTTCACCTCCTCTACAGCACTCGCATGGTTCACTGTTGGCGGGTAATTGCGGTGAAATTGAAACTCACATTGGGCCTCATGTGCAGCGCACACATGTTCAGCAATAACCTGCATTCGTTTTTCAATCAGATCAAGCACTTCCAATGTGAACGTTCTGACGGTGCCCTGGAGAACGCACGTATCGGGCACAACGTTGGTTGCATGTCCGGCGTTGATCATCGTGACAGAGATAACCCCCGCATCAACAGGTTTTTTATTTCGGGTAATGATCGTTTGGAATGCCTGCACCATTTGACATGCAATGGGTACAGGATCAATTCCGTTATGAGGCAAGGCCGCGTGTGAGCCCTTTCCCTTGATTACGATTTTGAACTCATTGCTAGAGGCCATCACAGGCCCTGGACTCACCGCAAACTGCCCCACTCCTAGGCCAGGCCAGTTGTGCATTCCGTAGACTTGCTGCATCGGGTATTTTTTAAACAACCCGTCCTTGATCATCTCTCTTGCACCGCCTCCACCTTCCTCAGCGGGTTGGAAAATCACATAAACAGTTCCGTCAAAATTTCTATTTTTAGCCAAATGTTGTGCTGCGGCTAAAAGCATTGCTGTGTGGCCATCGTGTCCGCAAGCATGCATTTTGCCGGGGTGTTTGCTGGCGTGATCAAAGGTGTTTTTCTCCTGAATGGGTAACGCATCCATATCAGCCCTGAGTCCAATTGCTCGGGTACTCGTGCCCGCTTTGATAATACCAACGACCCCGGTCGTGCCCATACCTCTGTCAATCTCAATACCCCACTCCGTTAACTTCCGAGCAACTACATCTGCGGTTCTGTTTTCCTCAAAGCAAAGTTCGGGGTGAGCGTGTATATCCTTACGCAGTGCAACGATTGAACCGGCTTGAGTCACGATAGAGTCTAGGACATTCATTTTTTTACTTTCAAATAGCTAATTTCGCTTTTACTTTTATATCAGTTTGATCTAAATATAGGCTTTGACTTAAGTTTATACCAGACTTGAGGCTTTTGCTTAACGCTCGTTTCAGACCCGAAAAATCGAAAAATATCTAGCTACTTTGAGTTAAACCTAAGGCTTGCGGTGTGCAAAATACCGTCAAAAATCAGTCCATCTATGAGCTCAAACGGAGTGGATAAGTAGGGCTCCATTTTCCAACCCGCGCCCCCAGTAATCATGCAAAGGGGCTCAGCCCCCGTTCTCGCCCTTAGGTGCTGAACCATCTGCTCAATCGCACCAGCTATAGCGTAAGTGCCCCCACTGGTTAAAGCATCACTCGTGTTAGTTGGAAAGGTTTTAACCTCACCCGTTGGGACATGCAGACCCGCTGTGCCAGACTCCAAGGCCCTAAGCATAATCCCGTGGCCTGGCAGTATCAACCCTCCCATGAAATGACCGGTTGCATCCACAGCGTCAACCGTTACTGCGGTGCCGACCATCACAACCACCATTGGCCTTTGCTGGGCACCAAGAAGTCTAGCCCGGTGGTGCGCTAAGGCCCCAATCATCGCAACCCATCTGTCCGCGCCCAATCGGGTTGGATACTCATACCCATTGGTAAGACCTGCCTCAGCACTTGAGGGCACGATCCACTGTGGCTCTAAATCCCAAACCTCTAGCTGCTCCTCTACGCGTCGCCTAATTGCTTCACCGGCCACAATACAACCCAACATTCGAGAAGGCACAGGCAAATGCTTCCAAACTTCTTCGCCCAGATGATCAATGTTCTCTAAAAACACTGCCCCCTGCCCCAGCAACTTTGCCTGCGGGTTAAAACTATCGAATTGAGCCCACTTTAAGCGGGTATTACCCACATCTAAAGCTAAAAAAGTCATTTTTGCGTATCCATTGCAAACCATTGGCAAAAATCGCCAAACCCTGTCAGTAATAATTCAATGACAGGTCAATCTGATCTAATATCCATTTTCTCCCACTTTACGATCTTCTTAACGGCACATCATGCAAATAATTGACTTATCTGCCACCGAACTCTCCTTGGCGATCCGCGAAAAGCGTTTATCCAGCGTAGAGGTTATGCAGGCTTACTTGGACCGTATCGAGGCGCAAAATTCCACTTACAACGCAATTATTAATTTATTGGACAGGCCCACGCTGATCAGTCTCGCAAAGGAAAAAGATCTTCAACTCTCCCGCGGTGAACCCGTTGGCTGGATGCACGGCATGCCCATAGCCATCAAAGATCTCGCGCTGACCGCAGGTATTAAGTCCACCATGGGCTCTCGCCTCCTAAAGGACTTTGTTCCAAGCGTAGACAGCCTCATGGTGGAGAGAATTAAAAATGCCGGTGCAATTGTGATTGGGAAGACCAATACACCAGAGTTTGGACTGGGCTCGCATACCTTTAACGATCTTTACGGCACTACTGCAAACGCTTTCGATCCCTCAAAATCTGCGGGCGGCAGCAGCGGTGGAGCAGCAGTTGCGCTTGCGCTAAAGATGCTACCGATTGCTGATGGCTCGGACTTCATGGGCAGTCTTCGCAACCCCGCCGGTTGGAACAATATTTTCGGTATGCGTCCGTCCCATGGCCGTGTACCCATGTACCCCGCAGCAGATGTTTATCTCTCAACCATGGGAACAGAGGGGCCCATGGCTCGTAATGTGCCCGACTTGGCCGCTTTACTGGAGATCCAATCTGGACCGGATCCGAGAACGCCTTACGCATTACAGGGTGGTAAAGATGAGTTACAAAATCTACCTCATCTCATTCAGAATAATCCAACACTCCAGCCTAATTGCAATTACATACGGGTGGGCTGGCTTGCAGATTTAAACGGCTATCTTCCCATGGAGAGCGGGGTGTTGGAGGTTTGCAATAAGTCGCTTGATCGTTTTGAAAGAGAGAGCAAAATCATCCGCGTAGAAGCTATTGCCCCGCGGTTTGATCCCAGACGAATCTGGCAGGCGTGGTTGACTTGGCGCAGCACTTTGATTGGTGCGCGCTTAAAGCCTTACCTGAGCAAGCCCGACAACAAAGAGCTCTTAAAACCTGAAGCGCTGTGGGAGTTTGAACAATCCCTTGGCGTAGACGCGCAAGCCCTCAGTCAGGCAAGCGCAGAGCGCACTGCGTTTTATCAACACATGTTAGAGCACTTTGAACACCATGACGTTTTAGCACTACCCGTATCTCAGGTCTGGCCTTTTGATAAAACATGGCGTTGGCCAAAACAAATTACTACGTCGCGCGGAACAGTTGCTATGGATACCTATCACCGCTGGATGGAGGTTGTGATCTACGCCACCTTTGCGGGCTTGCCGTGCATCAGTGTGCCAGCTGGTTTTAATGATCAAGGTCTGCCCATGGGATTGCAACTGATTGGCAAGCCACAAGGGGACATAGAGCTCTTGAAGATAGCCAATCTCTTTGCCAAATCTATTTTATGAAATTGATGTATTTTTGCTATCTGCGCTTTGTGTATTTATTCAATTAGAATCTGATCAGAGCGTAGGTAAATTTATCAATAATTTAAATGAATAGATTAGATGAGCAGCTAAGCAGTGGAAGAAACTAACTCTGGGTTGCTCCTAACAAATTTATTTAATTTATTTGCAGAATCATTTTAAAATTTTAGATGCATAGTATTAAATTTGAAATTTTAATTCTCACCTTACTAGGCGGCGTGATCTTTGGGCTAGCTCACTGGTTTAACGACTTGATTTTCAGGCTCTTTGAGTTCTCTGATCACGTTAACTGGATTTACCTCCCCGCTTTCCTGCGCCTGGCCAATGTACTGATCCTAGGCCCCTTATTTGGCAGTATCTCAACGGCCGTAGGTGTTTGGCTCATTTGTTTTTTTCAAAACGATTTACTCAGTGTTGCACTTCTCAACTCACTCGCAGGTATTCTCGGCCCGCTTTTATCGTTTCGTGTCTTCACTATCTTTAAAGGCCGTGCGGCGCAAATCTCCTTTATCCAAGATCTTCTTATCCTCGCTGCAATTTATTCAGTGATGAATGCATTAACGCATCATCTTGCTTGGGCCATTGGGGAACCAGAAGAGTTTTTAAGTATCTCTCAGATTCCGATAATGATTTTTGGAGACTTTATAGGTGCGTGCCTGGGAGCTCTTTTATTCTCAGCCATCGCAAATAATTCTAAGATCTTAAATTTCGTCAAAAAACGAGCCGAGGATTAAAACCCAGATTGAGTATTGAGTTGTTGGCTAAGCTCTCGGATTAATTAATGCTAGCCAACAGTTCTCTTGCCCTTTGAAAGATCTACGCCGAGTTGCTTTAGTTTTCGGTACAGGTGCGTGCGCTCTAATCCCGTTTTCTCTGCCACCCGAGTCATAGAACCACCCTCTTGGACTAAATGGTACTCAAAGTAAGCCTTCTCAAATGCATCTCTTGCATCTCTAAGAGGCTGATTTAAATCGAAACTTTGCAAGTTTGACCAAGGCACGTTGTCGTTAGCGCCAGCTGAGTTAATATGGGAATTTTGAACGACATGAGTGTGCACCACATTTGGTGCGTAGCTACTTGCCCCGACATGCGCGGTCCTAACAGCGTTTACCGATGTGGGCGCAATACCAAGTGCTTTTGGCTTCCTAGCAAGGCCTTGCTCTACTGATTTAAGTAATTTTTGGAGCGTGATTGGTTTTTCTAGAAAAGCCAATGCTCCAATTCGAGTTGCCTCTACTGCGGTGTCAATCGTTGCATGTCCACTCATCATGATCACAGGCATAGTGAGTAAGCCCGAGGCTGACCACTCCTTTAATAGGCTGACGCCGTCGGTGTCGGGCATCCATATATCCAAGAGTACCAAATCAGGAGCACCTCTTAGCCTGGCCTCTCGGGCCTGGGCCGCGTTTTCGGCCAACTCAACGTTGTGCCCCTCATCATTGAGTATTTCGGAGAGAAGATCTCTAATTCCTAGCTCGTCATCAACCACTAATATATTTGCCATATTACAGTGTCAGGCCTTTTCGTTGTTTGTCATTGATATGTTACCCGGCTTTTGCGCTTGAAAAGAAATAGAGACTTTTGCACCCAATATAGCGCCGTGCTCTTCCATGTTTCTTATCTCAATTCTCGCATTATGCTCGTCCGCAATTTTCTTCACCACTGCCAATCCCAATCCAGTGCCCTTAACCTTTGTCGTAACGTAGGGCTCAAAGGCTCGTTGAAGCACCGATTCAGCAAAACCCGCCCCAGTATCCATGACCGTCATTCGCACTCTGTTTGAACGCTCCCGCCATTCGGTTTGTATCACAACCTCTTGCACCAAAGAAGCTTCACTCGCATCTTGCGCATTTTGCAATAAATTGTGGATCACCTGCCTGAGCAACTGCTCATCGCCCCAAATTAAGGGACATTTTGCATCAACAATTGATTTTATGACAACCTTTTCGTTTCCTGCCTCATAAAGATTTAATACATCCTTAATAAGCTGATTCAAATCTATAAGTTTTAGCTCTGCCTGAGGCATGCGACCAAACTCGCGAAACTCATTAACCAAGCGCTTCATCGCATCAACTTGGTCCACAATCGTTTTCACAGACTTCGTGAGTAATGCCTGATCCGCCTCAGCAATCTTGCCCTCTAACTTAGCAGCTAACCTCTCTGCGGAGAGTTGGATCGGCGTTAATGGATTCTTAATCTCATGCGCCAATCGCTTTGCCACCTCTCCCCAGGCCTGGGTTCGCTGGGCAGAGATGATCTCTGAAATATCATCAAACACCAGTAGCCAATCCGAATTAGGCAGCACCGCGCCCCTGGCGACCAAAGTCACCACACCGCCAGAATCCCCCATGCTGAGGGCACTTACCTCCTCCAGACCAGGAGGCGTAAATTCAAATGAGTCTTGCCAATGATCTAAGTCTTGCGCGGTCCTGTCGCTTGCGAAATTCTCAAACTGCAGTATGACCGCTTTCGTAAAGGAGCTGATCGCTTCGATTTGAAGTAAATTGCTGCCTAAATACTCATTCAAAGGAGTTTTGAGCACGCGCGCCGCACCCGGGTTTGCCGATAAAAGCTCACCTCCTGGGCGCATCACAATAACACCTGCCGTTAAATTATCTAAGATCGTTTGTAAATTCGCTCTCGCCAAATTCACCTGGTCCATACTACCTTGAACGACAGATCTAGAGTTGGCCAGTTGTTCAGTCATATCTGCGAACGCCCTGGTCAACCCATCCAACTCGTCTCGGCCGTCAAGCACTTGCTTGGGACTTAGGTCCCCCGCAGCAACGTCGCGCACCCCCATTGCCAATACAAGCAAGGGCTTAGCAAGTTGATTTCCCAATATTGCTGCCAATAAAACCGCACCAAATACAGCAAGAAACAAAGTCAGCGTCAGTGTGCCAATATACATGCGCTTTAAACCGTCCCTTGCAAGCGCTCTCTCTTGGTATTCTCGGTTGGCCTCTAAGACGGCCATTGCATTACTGACCAAGTTGGTTGGAAGGTTCTGCGTCACCTGCAATACCATTTGATCTGGTTTGATCCTGATTTTATTAACCGTCACCAAAACCAACACCTTCACTCTTGGAACAATACCAGTGCCGCTAAGCCCCTCCTCTAAACCCTCGACGCGCCAGGTATAGCCCTGCGATTTGACTCGCTTCATCTCAAGCGCGTTAGGGGGCTCAGGAAAGAGATCGTATTTAGCGGCGCCTACACTTGCCACAGGTTTTAAATCAGAGGTCCAAAGCACGACGTCTTCTGCGTTGCTGAGTTCTCTTATTTTTTCTAAATTAGGGGTCTGCGTCGTCTCGTTTACATCTACATTGGAGAGTAATGAGGACGCATCCTTAACCTTGTTACTCAAGTCCTGGGATATATTATCTAAAGTCGCTCGCCCCAAACTCAGTCCAGCATCTAAAGCCCCCTCTACCTTTACATCAAACCATGACTCTATTGAGCGGGATACGAATTGGTAAGAAACGGTATAGATTAGTATTCCGGGGACGATACCAATGAGCGCAAAAATAGCGGCCAACTTCAGTAAAAGTCGACTCCCGAATTTGCCCGCCCTAAGACGTTGCACGAGCCGGTAACCCGCCCAACCAATCACCAGCAGCAAAGCGCCAGCAACAACGGCGTTTAATGTAAAGAGTAGTTCATAGTTTTGCTCATACAGCTCCCACTTTTGAGTAGCCTGGGTTAGCAAAAACAAAAGGACCAATGACAAAGCTAACACAGCCGAGGTCACAATCCCTAACGCCCAACCCATACGCCTTTGGTTAAAGCGTTGTAATCCTAAATTAATCATTCGCTAGCATCAATGACTAAACGCTGTGAGCGAGTAAAGCTCAACGCCCAGTCCGAGTCCCCAATTGCACCCATTTGCAAGGGCCTAGGCAATTGAGATAAATCGAGTCGAAAGTTAAAGTTATAGTGATATTTTTCACTTGGATCAATTTGCTGACGCTCAGCGATCTTCCAACGCGTTACGCGCTTGACCATCGCTAAAGCCTCTGCAAGCGTATCAAAGCTTTGCCCCATAGCAACACCTAAGCCTGTGTTGGAGATAGGCTGGGAGGATATATATATTTTCCAGCGTCTGGATAAAGGCTGATAACTCAAGCGCATATGGCGCTCGTTATGCGTAACTAATTTATCGCTCCAATACCAACGGTCTTTTAGGACATCAACTTGCGCCACAAAAAATAAAGGAACCCCTTTGTTGAGCGCATCTTCTACGCCGGTGGGCAAATCAAAATCAAAGGTCGATTGGAGAAAATAACCGTCTTCCTCCGCTCTTACTCCAAAGTCACCACTTTGAAGCGTTTGCTGAGCGTGTGTGCCCACGTGAAAAATCAGCCCCAGCACAAGACCTGCCATGCGCAAGTACCCAAGGGCTGCGCGAAATAGGTCTAAGTGGTGCAAGCTAAATCTTCTGCAATAAGCTGTAGAAAAATCCGTCATGATCATTCAGGTCATTGTCCGTCACCAATGTGCCTTTTCCACTTGCCGTAGGTTGCAAATGTCCCGGTTGGGCGCAGATTCGCGCATCGGTGTTGCGCGTAAGAAACGATTGGATCTGGAGCTCTCCCTCTTGCTTAAAAATTGAGCAGGTGCAGTATAGTAAATACCCCCCCTTGGCCAAAACCTCCCAACTCTTATCCAATAACCGGTTCTGTAGATGGCCTAATTGTGCAACATCGCTTTCTCGCCTAAGCCAACGAATGTCGGGGTGTCGGCGCACAATTCCCGAGGCTGTGCAGGGTGCGTCAAGCAACACGGCATCAAATTGTTCTTTGCTCCACCAAGCGTTGAGATCCGCTGCATCAGCGCAGACCACCTGTGCTTTGACCCCAAGGCGCTCGCAACTCTCACGTACCTTCTCACACCTCGCCTCATCCACATCCAAGGCCGTTACCTCTAGCCCCTCAAACTCCAGCAAATGGGTTGTCTTACCCCCAGGCGCAGCGCATGCGTCCAAAACTTTAAACCTATTATTGAATGTGACAAGTGTTTCGTTTGCTTGAGGCTCTGAGCCGATGTCTTTGCCTCGAGATCTGAGTGCATTGACCAAAATTTGTGCGGCCAACTGCGCACCTGCATCCTGGACTGTACACAGACCCGCCTCAAATCCCGGAATCTCTCGCACAGGAATGGGCTGTTCTAGCACCAATCCTTGTGCTCCTTGAGGAGTAAATTTCAGACCACGCTCAGCCCATTGCGCTGACAGATCCTCACGACTAATGCGCGACAAATTAACTCTTAGCGTGAGGGGAGGCGCTAAATTACCAACGCGAAGGATAGTCTCCCAATCCTTTGGATACTGCTCTCGCACTTTATTAATCCACCACTTCGGATAATTCCAAAAAGCCTCTGGTTGCTGAGCTACTTCACTCAGCAACGTTTCTCGCTCTCGAAAAAATCGCCTCAGACACGCATTAATAAAAGGCGCTTGTGCCTGCATCAAAACGTCTCGCTTAGCTGCCTCAACGGCTTGGCTAACCAGAGTGAATTCTGTATACATTGGATGATCGGGCGCGCTAGCAAGAGCCAAACTCACGCAAAGCAGTGAATGAGCCGGCTCCTTAGGAGCTTTGTTAGCAAGTTTTTTTAGTAACGCCCTAGCTGTGCCCAAACGTCGCAGTGTAAGAAACAAAAGCGACTGAACACCACCTCTCATCTCGGGTGACAATTCAATCAATACTTGCGAAGTCGAAGTGCCTTGACTCACCATTTGCAAACACGATTGTGTTGCCTGTAACTGTTGCCACAACGGGAGAGATTGAGGCTTATTCATTTATTAAGTTAAAGTTCTGGCCGGCTTAAAGTTAAAGAGTTTTGCAATTAAGAGCGCCGGAAACATATCTATTGCTTGGTTGTACTCGGTGCTTACTGTATTAAACTTCTCCAACTCTGGTTGAAGCAGTACATCAATATCACTCCAGTTTTTCTTGAGCTCCTCTGGGACTGACAAATAATAAACATCGGGATGCACCAATGCGAGCCAAGCGCTTTCTAACTCCTCACTCGTCTCAACTAACTCATCAGCTGACTTGGGTAGCAAAGGGTGCTCATGCATGCGCGCCATCGCCATGGCAGCGTGATTGGCGCAGACCTGAAGCCTAGTCCAAAGGCTCGCGCCTAACTCTGGCGCAACGCTCGCTCGCCACCCGTTCGTTGCAGTGGCCGCACTCGTAATAGCCTCTTGTACTAAATCCTGGTACTTAAAGAGAATGGTCTCTAAGGCGTAGTATTGCTGAATGATTTGGTTTCTCAAGCGGACCAACCTGTTGTAGGCGCCGAGGGACCAAAAAATCAACAAAGCAACGCCGCACCAAAACCACCATGCATCAAATAGCATGAACCATCCTTTTAGTGATCAAATTGCACAATCTTTGAAGTGGTGCACAAATAGTCCAGCACTTAAAGAAAAGGGCGGCCTTTAGTTTAACAACTTTAGGCCACCCCGTTCCCATTTCAGATGGGTCTAGCTCAACTCAGCAACCCATCCACCGATTAACGCAAACTTACTCGGAAGCAGTACCCTCTTGGCTACTTGCCTCCACGTGCGCAGACTCTTGCCCCTCGCCTGGTTCGGCTGTAGCTTCTGCCAACTCCGCAGCTTCTGCCTCGGAGATCGCTCTTCGCTCGGCCTCGTCCATTGCATCTTTGACTTTGCGAGCTTGGTGGTATGCCATACCTGAACCCGCAGGAATCAAACGGCCCACGATTACGTTTTCTTTCAGTCCACGCAACTCGTCGCGCTTGCCCATAATGGCCGCTTCTGTCAGCACGCGAGTAGTTTCTTGGAATGAAGCTGCACTGATGAAACTGTCCGTGGACAAAGATGCCTTCGTAATACCCAGCAACAAGTTGCTGTATGTTGCAGGCATCTTGCCTTCAGCAAGCAATGCTTCGTTAACGTTGAGGATCTCAGAGCGTTCGACTTGTTCGCCGTTAATGTAGTTAGCGTCGCCTTGGTTCTCCACCACGACTCGTCTTAACATCTGACGAACAATCACTTCAATGTGCTTGTCATTGATCTTAACGCCCTGCAAGCGGTAAACGTCTTGTACCTCATCAACGATGTAACGCGCAAGTTCTTCCATACCCAGTAAGCGCAAAATATCTTGTGGATCTGCTGGTCCGTCAACAATGCTCTCGCCTTTGTTGACAACCTGGCCTTCGTGAACAACAATATTTTTCTCTTTGGGTACGAGTTCCTCGTGCACTCCGCCGTCGGGGTCCGTAATTTGCAAGCGAACCTTGCCTTTGGTCTCTTTACCAAAGGAGACTGTTCCTGTGATTTCTGCCAAGATACCTTTGTCTTTTGGTGTTCTTGCCTCAAAGAGCTCAGCAACACGTGGAAGACCACCGGTAATATCTCGGGTCTTTTGACCTTCAACAGGAATACGTGCCAAGACTTCGCCAGGGCCAACGTCTTGACCGTCTCTCACCTGAATCAAAGCCCCAACCTGGAAGCCTATCGTTACAGAGTGATCTGTACCAGGGATCTTGACTTCTTTGCCCGAGGCATCAATCAACTTAACCTGGGGACGAACGCTCTTTGTTGAGCCGCGACGCTTAGGATCGATAACAACCAACGTTGACAATCCTGTAACTTCGTCTAATTGCTTAGCAACAGTTAAGCCCTCTTCAACATTTTCAAACTGTACCTGTCCAGCAAACTCTGTAATCACAGGTCTAGTGAGAGGATCCCAGTTAGCTAAGATTGCTCCTGCCTTTATGCTTTGATCGGATTTAACAGACAAAATCGCACCGTACGGTACTTTATGACGCTCACGCTCACGTCCGTTGTCATCATGAATAATCACCTCGCCTGAGCGGGAGATCACAACCAACTCTTTCTTGCTGTTGGTCACATAACGCATCGTTGCGTTAAAGCCGATAACACCGTTCGATTTGGCTTCAACGCTTGAGGCAATAGCTGCACGTGAGGCGGCACCACCGATGTGGAATGTACGCATCGTAAGCTGTGTACCCGGCTCACCAATAGACTGAGCAGCGATAACACCTACGGCCTCGCCCACGTTGATGAGTCCACCGCGGCCCAAATCGCGACCGTAACATTTTGCGCACAAGCCAAAACGTGTTTCACAATTCAACGCTGTGCGAACTTTGATCTCATCTACACCGAGTGTTTCGATAAGATCAATATTGTCCTCATCCAACATCTCTCCTGTCGCAACTATGACTTCACGTGTCTCAGGATTGAGCACATCCTCGACAGCGGTACGACCGAGCACTCGGTCACGCAGCGATTCAATAACCTCACCACCTTCAACAATCGCTCTCATGAGTTGACCGTTGTGTGTGCCACAGTCAACTTCAGTGACAACCAAGTCTTGAGTCACATCAACCAAACGACGTGTCAAGTAACCTGAGTTAGCTGTCTTCAACGCCGTATCGGCCAATCCTTTACGAGCACCGTGGGTAGAGATGAAATATTGAAGAACGTTCAAACCCTCACGGAAGTTAGCAGTAATAGGTGTCTCAATGATTGAGCCATCAGGCTTTGCCATCAATCCACGCATACCGGCCAACTGCCTAATCTGCGCAGCAGATCCGCGAGCGCCAGAGTCTGCCATCATGTAGATGGAGTTAAATGACTCTTGTTCAACTTCGTTGTTGTGACGATCAATCGTCTTTTCCTTACGGAGTTGATCCATCATCACTTTTGACACGGCATCCCCTGCCTTGCCCCAGATATCAACAACCTTGTTGTATCTCTCCCCAGAAGTCACCAGACCCGATACATATTGCTGCTCGATGTCTTTAACCTCTTTCTCAGCATCCTCAATGATTTGATGCTTTTCTTGCGGTACGAGCATATCGTCAATTGCAATCGAAATACCCGCGCGAGTTGCCAAGCGGAAACCATTTTGCAAAAGCTTGTCAGCAAATACTACAGTCTCTTTCAAACCGCATTTACGGAATGAAGTGTTGATGAGCTTTGAAATCTCTTTCTTTTTCAACGCCTTGTTCAAGTTGCTAAAGGGAAGTCCTTTGGGCAATATTTCCGATAGCAATGCACGTCCTGCAGTTGTCTCAACTACAGAGGCGTGAGGCACGAATTCACCCGTGTCCTTGTCTTTAGTCCACTCTACCAAACGAACGTTGATCTTTGCTGTCAACTCGACAACGCCGGCCTCTAAAGCACGCTCAATCTCTGGAATATCAGAGAAGATCATGCCCTCACCCTTGCCGTTGATACGCTCACGAGTTGTGTAGTACAAGCCTAAAACAACGTCTTGTGAAGGAACAATTGAGGGCTCACCGTTTGCGGGAAACAGCACGTTATTGGAAGACAGCATTAATGTGCGGGCTTCCATCTGCGCCTCTACGGACAACGGAATGTGCACAGCCATTTGGTCGCCGTCAAAGTCAGCGTTAAAGGCTGAACAAACCAGCGGATGTAACTGAATGGCTTTGCCTTCGATTAAGATTGGCTCAAAGGCTTGGATACCCAATCGGTGCAGAGTAGGTGCGCGGTTAAGTAATACGGGGTGCTCTTTGATCACCTCCTCTAAGATGTCCCAAACTACTGCTGTACCAGTTTCAACTTCCTTCTTAGCGGCCTTGATCGTAGTTGCGATTCCCATAGCCTCTAAACGAGAGAAGATGAACGGCTTAAAGAGTTCTAAAGCCATTAATTTTGGCAATCCACATTGATGCAACTTCAGTGTTGGACCCACTGTAATTACTGATCGACCAGAATAGTCAACACGTTTACCCAGTAAGTTTTGACGGAAACGACCGCTCTTACCTTTGATCATGTCTGCTAATGATTTCAGAGCACGTTTATTAGCCCCTGTCATTGCTTTGCCACGACGTCCGTTATCCAACAATGAATCAACCGCCTCTTGAAGCATACGCTTCTCATTGCGTGCAATGATTTCAGGAGCGTTTAGCTCCAAGAGTCTGCGTAAACGGCTATTGCGGTTGATCACACGGCGGTACAAATCATTCAGATCTGATGTCGCAAAACGACCTCCGTCAAGCGGTACGAGCGGACGAAGATCTGGCGGTAAAACGGGCAGCACAGATAACACCATCCACTCAGGTTTGATACCTGATTTCTTAAACGCTTCAAGCACTTTTAAGCGTTTTGAGTTTTTCTTAACCTTCACCTCAGATCCAGTTAAGTCACCTCTTAGCCGCTCAATCTCAGAGTCAAGCTCGATACTCTCGAGCAAATCACGAACACCTTCTGCACCCATTTTGGCTACAAACTCGTCTCCGTATTCCTTGATCTTTTCATCATAATCATCTTCTGTCATGATTGCGAATTTCTTCAGCGGGGTCATGCCAGGATCTACAACCACGTATGCTTCAAAGTAGAGTACGCGTTCAATGTCCCTTAATGTCATATCTAAGACCAAACCTAAACGGCTTGGCAATGACTTCAAAAACCATATGTGCGCACAAGGTGCGGCTAAGTCGATGTGACCCATACGGTCACGACGCACCTTAGTCTGTGTAACTTCAACACCACATTTCTCACAAATTACACCGCGGTGTTTTAAGCGTTTGTATTTACCGCACAAACATTCATAGTCCTTAATAGGGCCAAAGATTTTTGCGCAAAACAAACCATCGCGCTCGGGCTTGAAGGTTCTGTAATTGATCGTTTCTGGTTTCTTTACTTCACCAAAAGACCATGAACGAATTTTCTCAGGAGAAGCTAGTCCAATTTTGATTGCATCAAAATGCTCATCAGGTGTGAACTGCTTAAATAGATCGAGTAATGATTTCATAAGATTTTTTCCATTTCTGTATCAGAGGAGAACCCGCTCCTGGTGCGAAACATCGCAATGTTGCGCCCAGGTGCGATGCTCAGCAATTCGGTTTAAGAACGCTCCAACTCAATATCAATACCTAGCGAACGAATTTCCTTAACGAGCACATTAAACGACTCAGGCATTCCTGCCTCAATCGCATGCTCTCCCTTAACGATATTTTCATAAACCTTAGTACGTCCTTGGACGTCATCGGATTTAACAGTCAACATCTCTTGAAGTGTGTAAGACGCACCGTAAGCCTCGAGTGCCCAGACCTCCATCTCACCAAAACGCTGACCACCAAACTGAGCTTTACCGCCCAAAGGCTGTTGCGTAACCAAACTGTAAGGTCCAGTAGAGCGCGCGTGCATCTTGTCATCGACCAAATGGTGCAATTTCAATACGTGCATATAGCCAATAGTTACAGGGCGCTCAAATGCGTCCCCTGTTCGGCCATCAAAGAGTTGCGCTTGCGTGCGTGTTGCAGTCAAACCCTTCGTCTTCATTACATCCTCAGGGTATGCAAGCTTGAGCATAGAGCGAATTTCTTCCTCTGACGCACCGTCAAACACCGGTGTTGCAAATGGGATACCCAACGTTAAGTTGTGGGCCATCTCAACTACATCAGAGTCGCTTAATTTATTGATTTGCTCAAGGTGACCAGAGCTGTTGTACAACGTCTCCATGAACGTGCGCAACTCTGCTGCTTTAGCCTGCTCTTGCAGCATGTTACCGATGCGCTGACCAATACCTTTCGCCGCCCAACCCAAATGAACCTCAAGAACCTGTCCAACGTTCATGCGTGAAGGAACGCCTAATGGGTTTAAAACGATATCAGCTGGCGTGCCGTCTTTCATGTAAGGCATATCTTCCACGGGCACAATCTTTGAGACCACACCTTTGTTACCGTGACGACCCGCCATCTTGTCACCCGGTTGTAAGCGTCGCTTAACAGCCAAATAAACCTTGACCATTTTCAACACACCCGCTGGTAACTCATCGCCCTGTGTTAATTTCTTACGCTTTTCTTCAAAAGCCAGATCAAAACTATGGCGCGTTTGAGCTAGTGCGTTTTTAATGCTCTCGAGTTGAGATGCAACATCCTCGTCTTGTGGACGGATATCAAACCAGTGGAACTTCTCAACGCTTGCTAAATAAGCCGCATCGATTTTGCTTCCTTTAGCTAATTTATTAGGACCACCGTTTGCTACTTTACCGCTCAACAGCTTTTCAATACGAATAAAAGCATCCGCTTCAACAATACGCAATTGATCGTTCAAATCCAAGCGGAAACGCTTGAGCTCGTCATCAATAATTTGTTGAGCACGTTTGTCACGAACAATACCTTCACGGGTGAAGACTTGTACGTCAATAACAGTACCTTGAGAGCCTTGGTCTACGCGAAGCGATGTATCTTTAACATCGCTTGCTTTTTCACCGAAAATAGCACGCAAAAGCTTCTCTTCTGGGGTCAGTGTAGTTTCGCCTTTTGGCGTTACTTTTCCAACCAAAACATCGCCTGGCTGAACTTCCGCACCAACGAAAATGATTCCAGAATCATCCAGACGGTTTAGTTGTGTTTCAGCTAAATTAGGGATATCGCGAGATATTTCCTCTGCACCTAACTTTGTATCACGCGCCATGACCACCAACTCTTCAATGTGAATTGAGGTGTAACGATCTTCAGCAACTACGCGCTCAGAAATCAGAATTGAGTCTTCAAAGTTATATCCGTTCCAAGGCATAAACGCGACCAACATGTTTTGGCCAAGCGCTAACTCGCCAATGTCTGTAGATGCTCCATCCGCTACAACGTCACCTTTCGCTAACTTATCGCCTCTTTTAACGATTGGTCTTTGATGAATATTTGTGTTTTGATTCGAACGCTGATATTTGATTAAGTTGTAAATATCAACACCCACCTCGCCAGCCTGTGTTTCGTTATCGTTGACACGAACAACGATACGTGTTGCATCAACATAATCAACCACACCACCGCGGTTCGCAGTAACTACTGTGCCAGAGTCAATCGCAGCTACGCGCTCAATGCCTGTACCCACAAATGCCTTTTCAGGGCGCAGAACAGGAACCGCTTGACGCTGCATGTTTGCACCCATCAAAGCGCGGTTAGCGTCATCGTGCTCAAGGAATGGAACCAAAGAAGCGGCTACAGATACGATCTGTGCTGGGGACACATCCATGTACTGAATGCGCTCAGCTGAACAAAGGATTGATTCACCCTTTTCACGAGCTGACACGAGGTCACCAGTCAAACGACCTTCTTTGTCTAGCGTTGCATTAGCCTGCGCAATGACGTATTTGCTTTCTTCAATTGCTGACAAATAGTCGATTTGGTTTGTCACTTTGGCATCACTTACACGGCGGTAAGGTGTCTCAATGAATCCGTAATCGTTCAAACGAGCATAAAGCGCTAAAGAGTTGATCAAACCAATGTTTGGACCCTCAGGCGTTTCAATTGGACACACACGACCATAATGGGTAACGTGCACATCGCGAACTTCAAAGCCAGCACGTTCACGCGTCAAACCGCCTGGGCCTAAAGCGGAAACACGGCGCTTGTGGGTAATCTCAGACAACGGATTAGTTTGATCCATGAACTGTGACAACTGGGAAGCTCCAAAGAACTCTTTCAAAGCAGCTGAAATGGGCTTACTATTGATCAAGTCATGGGGCATAAGCGGCTCTTGCTCTGCTTGTCCCAAACGCTCTTTCACTGCTTTTTCAATTCTTGCAAGTCCGGTGCGGTATTGGTTCTCTGCAAGCTCACCAACACAACGTACGCGGCGATTACCCAAATGATCGATATCATCGACTTCGCCATTTCCGTTTCGCAGGTCCACCAAAATCTTAACAACAGCCAAGATATCTTCATTGGTTAAAACCATAGGACCTGTACTATCAGGACGACCAACGCGTGCATTAAATTTCATGCGACCAACACGGGATAAATCGTATGTGTCGTTGTTATAGAACAAACGTTGGAACAATGCCTGAACAGCGTCCTCAGTTGGTGGCTCACCAGGGCGCATCATGCGGTAGATTGCAACTCTTGCTGCAAACTCATCGGTAGTCTCATCAATGCGCAGTGTTTGCGAAATGTAAGCACCTTGGTCTAATTCATTCGTGTAAATACACTGTATGTCTTGAACATTGGCTTCACGCAATTTCTTCAATAACGCTTCAGTCAATTCTTCATTTGCTTTTACAACGATTTCACCAGTATCATCATTTGCCATGATATCTTTGGCAATCACGCGACCAACCAAGAAGTCTTCAGGAACGCTGATATGAGTCGTACCAGATTGCTCAAACTCTCTAGTGTGCCTTGCAGTAATACGTTTATCTTTAGGAACGATTACTTTACCTGCTTTGTCAGTAATATCGAAGCGAGCGACCTCACCTCTTAAACGCTCAGCCACAAACTCCATTTGCGCACCACTGTCCATTAAACGGAATGTGTCATTTACAAAGAAGTTGGCTAGGATAGTTTCTGGATTTAAACCAATTGCTTTGAGCAAAATGGTGACTGGCATCTTGCGACGACGGTCTACGCGGAAATACAGAATATCTTTTGGATCAAACTCAAAATCAAGCCATGAACCGCGGTAAGGAATGATCCTTGCAGAAAAAAGCAGTTTTCCAGAGCTATGGGTCTTGCCTTTGTCGTGCTCAAAGAACACACCGGGTGAACGGTGTAATTGAGACACGATTACACGCTCAGTACCGTTGATGATGAAAGAACCTTTGTCCGTCATCAAAGGCACTTCGCCCATGTAGACCTCTTGCTCTTTTACTTCACGAACAACTTTAGACTGTGCGCTTGAGGACTCACGATCGTAAATAATTAACTGGACTCGGGCCCTAACAGCAGAAGAGAATGTGAGACCGCGAGTTTGACACTCACGCACATCAAATGCTGGTTTTGCCAGGTTGTATTCTAAAAACTTCATCTCCACAAAGTTATTGTGTGAGACGATTGGGAAGGCTGCTTCAAATGCCGCCTGTAATCCCTCGTTACTACGCTTCTTAGGAGCTACATCTGCTTGCAAAAATGCTGTGTAAGCATCTTTTTGCATTTGTAACAAATATGGAATTTCTAGTACGCTGTCACGATTTCCGAAACTCTTGCGGATGCGTTTGCGTTCGGTGTATGTATAAGCCATGAGTTCTCCGGATTTATTTCTCTCGGGGACTGAATGAAAATTTAAGTAAACCACTTACTTAAACTTCCCGCTTGGCCGCTGGCCTCTACCAGCTTTGGCGGACGATTGCGCATTGCACGCAATCCGAACCAAGGTTCTTCTGCAGTCTGCTCAGAAGACACTCGAAAATGAGTTTCACAACTCTCTTTCGAGTGCGCTCTTTCAAGCGTAAAAGGCCGCGGCCCCTTTTAGGTTGCCGCAGCCCTTAAAAAAACAAAGATTACTTGATCTCTGCTTTTGCACCAGCCTCTTCGAGCTTTTTCTTAGCCGCCTCAGCATCAGCTTTTGCAACGCCTTCTTTAACTGGCTTTGGAGCTGCATCAACCAAGTCTTTAGCTTCTTTCAAACCAAGACCTGTGATTTCACGAACTGCTTTAATAACTGACACTTTGTTTGCACCAGTGTCTACCAAGTTAACAGTGAACTCGGTCTGCTCTTCTGCAGCCGCTGCACCGCCGCCACCGCCACCACCAGCTGCTGGAGCAGCCATAGCTGCAGCGCTTACGCCAAATTTCTCTTCAATAGCTTTTACGAGCTCATTGAGATCCATAACAGTCATGCTATCGAGTGCTGTTAAAAATGCGTCTTTATCAAATGACATTTGTTTTCCTAATCTAAATATGACCACCATTTAGGTGGCCGTTAAACATTGACACAACCTGATGCTTTATGCGCTCAGGCTGCTGCCTCACCTTTTTTCGTTGCCAAAGCACCCAATACCACTGCGGTACGGGAGATTGGCGACATGAGCAACCCACACAACTGAGCCAGCAACACTTCCTTGGAAGGAATATTGGCGAGTTGTTTAACACCAGCTACATCTAAAGCTTTTCCACCGATTGCACCGCCGCGAATAACTAACTTATCATTTGTTTTAGAAAAGTCAGCTACCACTTTAGCTGCAGCAACAGCATCAGTTGAAAATCCATAAATGAGTGGTCCGGTCATCTGCTCTGCAACAACTTCAAACGGCCCACCTGCTACAGCACGTCTTGCTAAAGTGTTCTTTAAAACACTGAGCGTAACGCCTTTGCTGCGCGCATCAGAGCGTAGTTTGATCATGTCAGCAACTGTGATGCCGCGGTACTCTGCCATCACAAGCGTTTGGGCTTGAGCGGCGATACCAGTCACTTCGTGAATGACGGCCTCTTTCTCACTGCGATTCAGACTCAAGGTCTACTCCTTAAAATATGCCCTTTTGCATTTAACAACGCATCAGGACACGCTTGCTTTTCAGCGACCTTAACTGTTAGGAAATATTCCATACAGTGGGATCGCCATCTGCGCTGGCTTAATCTTTGATTAAGTACGCCGTCTACTTTTATTAAAAATAAATTCGTACGCCAACGGTCTTGGATGGCCCGCCCTCGAAAAGGTTGTCTTCTCCTGCGGCCCACCATATTGAGAGAGCACCTGGGTGCACCCTCAAAATCTATCAATTACCCAAAAATTCTTTTACTCTCTTTGCCAATAAGCACAGAGCATTAAGCACTTAGAGATTGAGTGTCTACTCTGACACCTACGCCCATCGTTGAAGATAGCGCTACTTTGCGCAAATACACGCCCTTACTCGTAGTCGGTTTAGCCTTGTTCAATGCATCAATGAGTGCAGCCAAGTTTCCAAGCAACTTTGGAGACTCAAATGAACGACGACCTATAGTTGCATGTACGATTCCAGCCTTGTCAACGCGGAACTGAACTTGTCCGGCCTTAGCGTTTTTAACCGCTGTAGCAACATCAGGCGTAACTGTTCCGACTTTAGGATTTGGCATCAAACCACGTGGGCCCAAAATTTGACCCAATGTTCCAACAACGCGCATAGCATCAGGCGCAGCAATCACAACATCAAAAGGCATATCGCCAGCTTTAACGCGAGCCGCCAAATCATCCATGCCAACTACGTCAGCACCAGCCGCTTTGGCCTCCTCAGCTTTTGCACCTTGAGCAAATACAGCTACGCGTGCCGTCTTACCTGTACCGTTTGGTAAAACCACTGCACCACGAACAACTTGGTCAGATTTCTTAGCATCAATTCCCAATTGAACTGCTACGTCTATTGACTCGTCGAATTTTGCTGTAGCGCACTCTTTTACGATCGCCAATGCATCTGATAAGGCGTAAAGTTTGTTGGAGTCAACCTTGCCTTCTAAAGCCTTTTGTTTTTTAGTCAGTTTAGTCATTTATACACCCTCCACATTCACGCCCATTGAACGAGCAGAGCCCGCAATCGTGCGTACTGCTGCATCTAAATCAGCAGCCGTCATATCTTTCATTTTTGTTTTCGCAATCTCTTCGAGCTGCGCTCTTGTAATCTTGCCAACTTTATCGCTGTGTGGCTTTGCAGATCCCTTGTCTAACTTGATCGCTTTTTTAATCAACGTTGTCGCTGGGGGGGTCTTGATAATAAAAGTGAATGACTTATCTGCAAATGCAGTAATCACCACTGGTAACGGTAGTCCTGGCTCCACACCTTGAGTCTGTGCATTAAATGCTTTACAGAACTCCATGATGTTCAAACCGCGCTGACCCAGTGCTGGACCGATTGGAGGAGAAGGATTAGCCTTTCCTGCGGGTACTTGTAGCTTTACATAGCCGACGATTTTTTTCGCCATTTGTTTCTCCTTACGGGTGCAAACGCTTGTTTAGAGCTCCCCGGGGTTTAGACTCTTTTCTCTTTACAACCGTCGCCGAGTCTTTGAAAAGCGACAGAATTTTTAAAACTTTATTCCCTGCAACAAGCCATTAAGTCTTCTCAACTTGGCTGAACTCAAGCTCCACAGGTGTTGAACGACCAAAAATAGTTACTGAAACTCGTAACTTGTTCTTCTCGTAGTTAACCTCTTCAACAGAACCGTTAAAGTCTGTGAAGGGCCCTTCTTTGACGCGGACAAATTCACCCACCATAAATTCAACTTTATGACGCGGCTTATCAGTTCCCTCTTGCATCTGACCAACAATCTTCAGTACATCAGCCTGAGAAATGGGTGCGGGACGATTCTTAGCGCCACCCACAAATCCAGTCACCTTGCTTGTGTGCTTAACCAGGTGCCAGCTGAGATCGTCCATGATCATCTCCACCAACACGTAGCCCGGGAAAAAACGACGCTCAGTTGTCTTGCGCTGTCCGTTTTTCATCTCCACAACTTCTTCAGTTGGCACCAAAATACGACCGAATTTAGCCTGCATGCCTTCACGGTTGATACGCTCGATGATGTTGCGCTCAACTGCTTTTTCCATTCCAGAATAAGCGTGCACAACATACCAACGCATGTCAGGATGCGCCGGTTCGGCAGAAATAATAGATTGCTCAGCTTGTTCGGTCATTATTTCTTCCATCCCAAAATGAGATCATAGATAACCCACTCAAGTGTTTTATCTGTAAACCACAAAAACGTTGCCATGATGGCCACAAAAGCGAACACGTAAATTGTCATTTGAGTAGCCTCTTTGCGTGTAGGCCAAACAACTTTTTGAACCTCACGCGTAGCATCTTTACCAAATGCAATTAACTGCCTGCCATGAACTGATGTAAAAAATACGATCACAGCAACCAACAAGCCACCGATTAGACTAGCCCATTGCACGAGACCACCTTGGTCACCCAAGTAATAAAAAGCAACCACAGCAAGAACCGCCAATACCACGGCAAACATGGATTTCGCCATATCTGCTGTTTGGTTCACTGTTTCAATATTTGCACTAGCCATAAACGGCATTTAATCCTATTATTTATTCGATCTTTTAAGACACCGAAGCCCGCCGATTAAGGCGGGCCTTGGATAGACACCAAAGTTACTTCTAACTTAGGTGGCAGGGGCGGAGGGCATCGAACCCCCAACCTTCGGTTTTGGAGACCGACACTCTGCCAATTGAGCTACGCCCCTATTTCTTCAAATGCCTCGGATCCCTTAGGCCAGAACTTTTGCCACAACGCCGGCGCCTACAGTTTTGCCACCCTCACGGATCGCAAATCTCAAGCCCTCTTCCATCGCAATCGGGTTGATCAGCTTCACCGTAATCGATAC